>DASSZN010000032.1:0-11223 GCA_035702805.1 Thermomicrobiaceae bacterium
GGCACGGAGTTGCTGGTCCCACTTGTGCAGCAACTGCTGACGGGTCTGCATGGATCACCTCCTGCGGTCAGCCCGATTCGCACTCGGACCGATCGCCGCAGAGGCAGTTCCATGCAGACTCAAACTGTCCGGCAGTGAGGGACAGGGGGGCGAGGGCCGGGCTAGCCGCCGGCGATCGCCCCGACGATCAGGAAGGGCTCCCGGCCGGCGGCGACCGCCTCCGGGACCGCGGCGTCCGGCGACTCGTGCGACAGGTCCTCCTGGCAGGCGAAGAAGCGCAGGAAGGGCCGGCGCCGGTCGGTGGCGCTGTCGCGGATCGTGCCGCGCAGCATCGGGTAGCGCGCCTCGATGGCGTCGATGATCGCGCGCTGGGTGACCGGCTCGGCGACCTCGATCTCCACCTCCTTGCCGGTCCGCGCCAGCGTCTGCAGGTGGTGCGGCAGTCTGACGCGGATCATGACAGCGTCTGGACCTCGACCGAGGTGACGGCCGGCAGGTCGCGCACGATCGCGTTCCAGGTGTCGCCGCCGTCGGCCGAGGCGTAGACCTGCCCGCCGGTGGTGCCGAAGTAGATGCCGCAGGCGTCGAGCCGGTCGACCGCCATGGCGTCGCGCAGCACGTTGACGTAGCAGTCGCTCTGCGGCAGGCCCTGGGTGAGCGCCTCCCACTCGTTCCCGCCGGTGCGGCTGCGGTAGACGCGCAGCTTGCCCTCGGGCGGGAAGTGCTCGGAGTCGCTCGTGATCGGCACGACGTAGACCGTGTCGGGCTCGTTGGCGTTGACCACGATCGGGAAGCCGAAGTCGCTCGGCAGGTTGCCGCTGATCTCGTACCAGGAGTCGCCGGCGTCGTCGCTGCGCATGACGTCCCAGTGCTTCTGCATGTAGAGGGTGTCCGGGCGGGACGGGTGCATGGCGATGTTGTGCACGCAGTGGCCGACGGTGGCGGTCGGGTCGGGCAGCTCGAAGGGGGAGGTGAGCCCCTTCGTGGCGGCCCGCCAGGTCGTGCCGCCGTCCTCGCTGCGGAAGACGCCGGCCGCCGAGATGGCGACGAAGACGCGGTCGGGGTTGGCCGGGTCGAGCAGGATGGTGTGCAGGCACATGCCGCCGGCGCCGGGCTGCCAGAGGTGGCCGCTGACGTCGCGCAGGCCGGCGAGCTCCTGCCAGGAGTGGCCGCCGTCGCTGGACTTGAAGAGGGCGGCGTCCTCGACCCCGGCGTAGACGGTGTCGGGGTCGGTCAGCGAGGGCTCGAGGTGCCAGACGCGCTTGAACTCCCAGGGGTGCTGGGTGCCGTCGTACCACTGGTGGGTGCCGGGGTTGCCGTCGTAGCCGAACTGGTTGCCGACCGGCTCCCAGGTGCGGCCGCCGTCGTCGGAGCGCTGCATCGTCTGGCCGAACCAGCCGCTCGACTGGGAGGCGTAGATGCGGTTGGGGTCGGCTGGCGAGCCCTTGAGGTGGTAGACCTCCCAGCCGGCGAAGAGCGGGCCGCAGACGTCCCAGCGCGCGCGCCGCTCGTCCGAGGTCAGGATGAACGCGCCCTTGCGCGTCCCGACCAGGACTCGAACACCGCTCATCCCAGACTCCTTCCCGCGGCGCCCGTCGCCCCCGCACGCCGGGGACGGGGCAACCGCTCATCCACCTGCCGGATCCCGAAGCTCGGTCCGATGTGTACGGCCATTGTATACGTACACCCTGAAAAGAACACCTGTCCTGATTGCCAGTCCGCGAGCTCCTCTCACTGGTCCGAGCGGGAAGCGGGGCGCCCGGGGCGAAAGCCGGGCCGGGATCGCGCGGCTAGCGGCGCCGCGCCGGGTCGACGACGCCGGTCGACGGGGTTGAGCCGGGTGTCGTCGCGGAACGCGCGTCGCGGTCGCGGTCGCGGGTACGAGCCCGGGCGCGGGCGCGGGCGGCGACCTCCTCGCGGTCGCGCGGCGGCGCCGGCGTCTGGAGGGTGGCGAGCAGCCGGTCGGCGGCCGCGCCGATCTCGTCGACGGCGGCGGCGAAGGCGGCCTCGTTGGCGCGGGAGGGGCGGGTGAAGCCGCTGAGCTTGCGCACGAACTGGAGCGCCGCGGCGCGGACCTCCTCGTCGGTCACCGGGGGATCGAGGTGGTAGAGCGTCCGGATGCTGCGGCACATCGGGGCTCGCCTCTCGTTAGCGCGTCACCGGGCGGCCGGGTCGCGCCGCCGGCGGTCGACGAGGTCCTGCACGGCCTTCCAGGCGGGGAAGGCCTCCTCGAGCCGGGCCAGGCCCGCCGGGGTGAGCCGGAGCACCCGCTGGCGGGCGTCGGCGGAGGGCTCGGCGGCGACCCAGCCGCGCCGCTCCAGGACCGCGGCGCCGCGCGTCAGGGTGGTGCGCTCCAGGCCCAGCACGTCGGCCAGCTCGCCGACCGGCGTCGGGCCCTTCTGCGACAGCGCCGCCAGGATCGAGAACTGGGTCGCCCGCAGCCCGTAGGGGCGTAGCTGCTCCTCGTACAGGCGGGTGAGCGCCCGCGCCTCCCGCCGTGCCGCCAGGCAGTAGCAGTTCCGGGTCTCCACGAGGGCGACGACTGTTTCCACACCGATGAGTGTATATACACCCATCGTCCCTGTCAAGGGGTTTTCCGAACATCCGTGCGACGAATTGTGGCGGGTCGCGGTGGGGCGCGGGTCAGGCGGCGCGGCGGCGGGCGGCCTCGGCGACCCAGGTGAGGGCCTCGGTGGACTGGAAGGTGACCTCGGCCACCTCGGTCGCGCCCATGATGGCCAGGAAGACGCGGGTCGGCCGCGGGGCGAGGTGCAGCCCGTAGACCAGAAGGGCGGCGGCCCAGGTGGCGACGCAGAGGGGGCAGGAGAGGAGCTCGCCCAGGGCGAAGCGCACGCCGCGCCCCTCGGCGACGACCGTCTCGTCGACGCGGGAGTCGTCGGGGACCGTCTCGGTGAAGGGGGCGCGCAGCGGCTCGGCGACGCGCTCGAAGGCGACGACGCGGCCGGTGCGGCTGGCGGCGAGCCCGAGGAGGAGGAGGTCGAAGGGGCGGAGCGACAGCTCCTTGCCCCGGCCGAGGCCGCGGGTGGCGAAGGTCAGGAGGGCGCCGAAGAAGACGCCGGTCAGCGTCAGCCTGGTGGCCCGGCTCTCCCGCCGGTCCCGCCGGTCCCGGCAGCCACGCGCGCCACCTGCCGTCATCGCTGCCTCCTCCCACACGGTACCGTCGGTCCCACGACCGTGCTCCACGCCGGGCGCCCGTCCCGTGCCCGTGCGCGTGATCCCGGTCGACGCGACGCTCCTCGGCACGGCGCTGCTGACGACGGGCAAGACGGTCGCGTTCGAGCTGGACGCCGTGGCGGGGGCGAGCATGGTGCGGCTGCGCCTGAGCGACGGCGAGGACTCTGGGGTGCTGCACGTGCTCAGCGTGCGGGTCACGCCGTAGGTAGGCGCGTGCCGGGCGTCGCGGGGCGGGCCGAGCCGCGTCGCCGGGGAGGTCAGCGGGGGTCCGCGGCGGCGAGCATGCCGCGGACCCGCTCCAGCAGCACGTCGAGGTCGAACGGCTTCTCCAGCGCCTCGCAGCGCTGGGCGCGCAGGAGGTCGGCCTTGGCGCGCAGGAAGAGGGCGTCGGCCGAGCAGACCAGGACCGGCAGGTCGGTGGTGGCGGGGTCGAGCCGGACCAGGTCGAGCAGGTTCCAGCCCGAGGCCGGCTGCTCCATGCGGATGTCGAGGATGACGAGGTCCGGGCGCTCGCGCCGGATCACGTCGTGGGCGTCCTTGCTGCTGTAGGCGGTGACGGTGCGGTAGCCCTCGTCGATCAGCAGCGTGCTCATCATCTCGAGGAAGTCGCTGTCGTCGTTGACGACGGCGATCAGCGCGCTCGCCTCGTTCGTCTCGCTCGTCATTCGGCCGTCCTTTCCGGCGCGTCGCCGGGCGCACGGGCACGAGCAGGGGCACGGTAGGGGCACAGGCGTGGCCGGCCCCGGCGCCGGGCGTTCGGCCCGGGGTCCGTGTGCTCGGGCGCTCGCGGCGATGCGAGATGCGTGGTCGGGGAGGCTGCGGGGCGGGGCGGGGGTGGCCGCGCCCGCCCGGGGGCCTCAGGGCTGCTTCAGCTGGTGGTCGAGGTTCTCGGGCGGCAGCCGGTGCGGGCTCTCCAGGTCGTCGGCGGAGTTGATGCCCGCGTCCTCCCGCCCGATGCCGAGGAGGCCGTGCCGGTCGTCGCCGGGGCGGGCCTCCGCCTCACGCAGGTGGAAGGGGCGCTGGTACTCGGCGATCGGCCGGTCGAGGTTGAGGCGCTCGCCGCCGTCGTGGCCGCGCGCGAAGGCGTGGCGCACGTGCTCCCGGTTGCGCTCCCAGCCGCGCTCGTCGTCGCCGTAGCCGTGCGCGCGCGTCCAGGCCGGGAAGCCGGCGCGCAGCTCGGGCTCCGCCCCGCCCCAGTCGCGGGCGGCGAAGCGCTCGTCGGCGGCCATCTCGTGGCCGTAGCGGTAGCCCGGCTCGGCCTGCTCCCAGCGGGGGCCGCGGCCGCCGTAGCGCTCCTCCCAGTCGCGCCGGTAGCGGTGGTGCACCTCGTTCCAGGTGCGCGGGCGGCCGGTGTAGGCGCCCAGCCCCTCGCCCTCGGCCGGGTCCGCCGGGCCGGCGGTGGCGGCCGTGCCGACCGGGGTGTCGTAGCCGGTCACCGTCAGGGGGCGCTCGTCGAGGAAGCGCGCGCCGTAGTCGCGCAGGATGCGCACGGCGTCCTCGTAGCGGCTGCCGGTGGTGACGGCGACGACGGCGCAGCCGGCGCCGAGCTGCGCCTCGTAGTGGCGCGCCTGGTCGGCGGCGATCCCCATGCCGCTGAAGGAGGTCGCCCCGACGTGGTCCTCGTCCGTGCTCGCGCCCGCACTCGCCGCGGCCGCGCCGGACTCGTCGTAGGCCGCGTCCGGCAGCGCCAGCCCGATCTGCCGGGGGCTGAAGCCGGCGTTGAGCAGCTCGTCGACCGTCGCGTCGGCCCGCTCGCGCGAGGCGAAGACGCCGACCGCGGTGCCGCGCTGCGAGCGCTGGTCCTGGTCCATGCTCATCGAAATCTCCCTCCGCTCTGGCCCTCCGGCGACCTCGTGGAACCCCGTCGCCGGCCCGGCCCACTACCCCAGAAGGCAATCCGTGTGCCCCGAGCGCTTCGCGCCGATCGGCCCGGCCGGGTCCGGGGCATGGTGGGCCCGCCGGGGTTGCGCCGCGGCGCGGGCGCGCGATGATGAGGGCGGAGCCGCCACGATCGTCACGACCGCCGGCCGCGCGGGCCGGGAAAGGAGCCGTCGCCATGGTCTATCGGCTGGAGCACGTGGGGCTGGGGACGCGCCGGGACGCCTACCCGGCGACCGTGCGCTTCTACGAGCAGGTCTTCGGCTGGCACCGGGTGCGGGAGGAGGCGGGGGAGCTGACCTTCGTCGGGGACGGGACGGGGGCGCGGCTGGAGATCTTCCCGACCGACGCGCCGCCGCTGGTGGACCCGCACCACCTGGCCTTCGCCGTCAGCGCCGAGGACTTCGACGCCGTCTACCGGGCGCTGGTCGAGGCGGGGGCGAGCCCGGCGGCGCCCTTCATCAACACCTTCGGCGACCGGATCGCGTTCTTCGACGACCCGGGCGGTAACCGGGCGCAGATCGTGGCCCGGGTCGCGCCGCTGGCGGAGTAGGGCCGGGGCGCGGGGGGCGCGGCGCGGGGGCGGCGCGCGGGACCGTCGTGATCCGGATCGTCCGGACGTGAGGAGATGGAGCCCGGCGAGGCTACGGGCGGCTAGCGGAGGTCGCGCCAGGCCCCTTCGCCCGTGCCGCCGTCGACGGGTTCCCCGGTCCCGGCGTCAATCTCGCGGTACCGGCGACGGCCGTAGTCGATCTCGTGCCAGGTGCCCTTGGCCGGATTGGGATCGGGTTCGTACTCGCGATCGTTGTCGGGGTCATACCAGACACGGCGGTTGACCTGTGGGCTGGCCTTGCTGGCGCGCTTGCGCCAGTTCCGGCCGGCCGCGAACGGCGGCGTGGGCGCCATCGGCTAGCGACTGGGGAGAATGTCGAGGTTCTCGTCGTCCTCACGGATCTCCGGAAGGAAATCGACCCCGCCGTCGGCGCGGTGGTAGCGCGCGGGGACATCGAGACGCACGATCGAGTACCCCTCCCAGAGCGGGTCGGGGCCGACGACGGTCCCATCGTGGCTTGGGAGCGTGAGGCCGCTGGGCTGCCCATGGATCCTCACGCGGGTTCCGGGTTTGAGCGTCTCCCGGTCGATCACGGTGTCACCTCGCAGCGTCGTGCCACGACACCAGTGTATCCGCCGGTGTCCACGCAAACCAGTGGCCGCCGGTCCCCGAATCCTGCCTCACGACGCGGCGGCCCGCGGCAGGTGGTCCAGACGCCGGCCGTCCGCGACGCGGCTGGGCGACGTGCTGGTGCTCTTCCCGGCGCGGCTCAGCCCGCGGTCGAGGCTGGCGATCGTCTCCTCCCGCCGGCCACGCCGGTACGTCGAGCGCGCGGAGTAACCGCTCGCCCCCCGCTAGCGCAGGGTGCCCAGCGCCGTGCGCAGGAAGACCCGCGCCGCCCGCGCGATGCTCGGCACGTCCACCCACTCGTTGGCCTGGTGGATGTTCCCGCCGCGGGCGCCGGCCTGCACCGTCGGGATGCCCAGGTCGTGCGCGAAGAGGTTGCTGTCGGCCACGCCGGTCGAGTAGTGGAAGCGCGGCGGCGCCCCGCCCTCCGCCTCGTAGGCCGCGGCGAAGGTCTGGACGAACGGGTCGTCGCGCGGGGTCTCCCACGGCGGATAGTAGGGCGGGTCGATCGCGAACGCGATGCGCGCCGGCGAGTCCAGCCCCTCGGCCAGGGCGCGCATCCCCGCGAGGACCGTCTCGCCCGTCTCCCCCGGGACGATCAGCCGGTTGATGGTGACGCGGGCGTGCTCGGGCACGGTGATGACGTACTGGGCGCTGCCGCTCTGGAAGGCGAGGACGCACTGCGAGGGGGTCAGCCGCGGGTGCGTGCCGAGCGGCAGCTCGTCGAGCCGGGCGACCAGCCTGGCCGCCTCGACGGCGGCGTTGATCCCCTCCCGGGGCCAGAAGCCGTGGGCCGCCTTGCCGGTCACGTCGACCCGCACCAGCACCTTGCCGGTCGCGCCGATCACCGGACCGCCGACCTCGGACTCGGCGACCAGGCAGGCGTCGGCCCGCAGGCCGGAGGCGACGAGCGCGCGCGCCCCGACCGAGTAGGCCTCCTCGTCGACGACGGAGCTGAAGAGGACGGTGCCGCGCCAGCGGTCGCGGTGGCGCGCCAGCTCGCGGGTGGCGACCATGGCGGCGGCCAGGCCCGACTTCATGTCGCAGGCGCCCAGGCCGTAGAGGCGGTCGCCGTCGCGGCGCGGCTGCCAGGGGTCGGACTGCCAGCCCTCGGCCTCGAGCACGGTGTCGACGTGCCCGTTGAGGAGGAGGGTCGGGCCCGGCCCGTTGTCGACGCGCGCGACCACGTTCGGCTGGCCGGCGGTCGGCTGCAGCTCGGGCGCCAGGCCGGCCCCGCGCAGCCAGTCGGCGACGGCCTGCTGGGCGGCGCCCTCGTCGCCGGGGTAGGAGCGGACGGCGACGAGGCGCGCCGTCAGGCCGGCCAGCTCCTCCACGTCGATCGCGTCCAGCATCTCCTGCATCTCCCGCGCGCCCCGCGTCCCGTCGTCGGCCATGGCCATGGAATGGACACCCTTCCGCCCCTGCGTCCCCGGTGGCCGCCGTCCGGCCCCGGCGCAATGATCGCACGGCCGGGCGGGAGGGGTGGAGCCGTCCCGGATCGGGTGCTGAGGTGATGGCGACGGGACGGGGGCGCGGGCAGCGAGTGCCCGGCGCCCGGTGACGGGTGTCGTCACACGCCCGTACGCCGATCCGTCATACTGTCGGCGGCGCTCGACGCGGGCGCTGCGCCCGGGCGCTCCGCCTCGGGAACCGGGCCGCATGAAGGGAGCCGTCATGGAGCCACCGCGCAGCCGGCGACAGCGGACGCGGGACACGCTGGGCCGGCTGGCCGCCGACGTCGACGCCTGGGTCGCCACCGCGGACGCCGACGGCAACGCCTACCTGCTGCCGCTCTCCTTCCTCTGGGACGGCACCGGCCTGGTCGTCTCCACCCCGCGGGACAGCGTGACGGCGCGCAACCTGGGCCGCGGCGGCCGGGTGCGCGTGGGGCTGGGGCCGGTGCGCGACGTCACCATGCTCGAGGGGCGGGCCGAGCCGGTCGACGACGCGGCGACGAAGGACGCCTTCGCCGCCAGGCACGGCTGGGACCCGCGCGGCGAGCCGCGGGACTACGCCTACTTCCGCATCGTGCCGGAGCGGGTGCAGGCCTGGCGCGAGGCCAACGAGCTGGCCGGCCGCACGCTGATGCGCGACGGCGCCTGGCTGGCGTGAGCGGCAGCCCGCGGAGAGGAGGCCGTCGATGGCAGGGACGGACGCGATGCCGGCCGAGGAGTCCCCGGCGCGGCAGATCGACGCCATCATCCGGCAGTCCGGCGACTGGCGCGGCGCGCGGCTGGCGCGGCTGCGCGCGGTGATCGCGGAGGCGGACCCCGCGGCGGTCGAGGAGGTCAAGTGGAAGAAGCCCTCGCGGCCCGAGGGGGTCCCGGTCTGGTCGCACGGGGGAATCGTCTGCATCGGTGAGATGCTCAAGCGCGCGGTGCGGCTGACCTTCCCCCAGGGCGCGCGGCTCGCCGACCCGGCGGGGCTCTTCAACGCGCGGCTGGACAGCGCGAAGACGCGCGCCATCGACGTCCACGAGCAGGACGCGGTCGACGAGGCCGCGCTGGCGGCGCTGGTCCGGGAGGCGGCGGCGGTCAACAAGGGAGCGCGGGGGTAGCCCTCGACGGCTGGTGGGCGCGCGCGTCGCGGGGTGGCGAGCGTCACCGCCGTCGTCACGCGGGGCGAGCGGCGCGGCACGCCGCGTCGACGAAGCCCGCCGACGGCGGAGCAGGTTCCGGGACCGGCAACCGTGCCCGCCGGCTACCGCAGCAGCCACCAGCGCCGCAGCGCCACGCCGGACCAGACCAGCTCGACCACGCCGAACGGCCACGCGCCCTGCAGCCAGCCGTAGGCCGACGACGCCACGCAGGCGCAGGCGAACACCAGCACGAACGCCGGCGAGCGGCGCTCCAGCGCGTAGGCCACCATCATCACGGTGACCGCGACCGCGCCGTAGGCCGTCAGCAGGCTCATCGGCCGTCCCGTCTCCTCCGCGCTCGCCGGACGGCGGCGAGCGTCACCGGGGCGACGCCGGCCGCGCCAGCCGCGCCGATCACGGCGCCCCCCGGGCCGACCGCCGCCGTGCCCCGGTCCGCCATCCGCGCCCGCCCCGCTCTCCGCCCCACTCGCGCCGCGCGCACGAGCACGCGCACGACCACGCGCACGACCACGCGCACGCGCCGGATCGTGCCGCGCGCGGCGGCGGGAGGCAAGGGGCAGTCGCCGGTGCCGTCCACCTTGACAGATCGCGGCGGCGGGGCCAGGCTGAGTCGTCGCACGCGCGCGAGAGGAGGCGCTCCCATGCTCGGCGCGATCCTGTGGGCGATCATCGTGATCCTCGTCGTCCTCTGGCTGATCGGCTTCCTGGTGCACCTGGGCGGCTCGCTGATCCACCTGCTGCTGGTGGTCGCGGTGATCGTCCTGATCTACCAGCTTCTCGCCGGGCGCCGGTCGGTCTGACGGCGCCGGCCCGGCGAGGAGGGGCCGCGGCGAGGAGGCCGCTACGCCGGCGGGGGAGCTTCCGGGGGCGTCCGGGGCTCGCGTCACTCTTCCGTGGGCAGGTGCCGCGGCCGGGTCCCGGGGCAAGGGGCGGCCGCGCGCCAACGACGTGGCCCGTGAGGCAGCGCTCGACGGCTACTCGCCGCGCAGCTTGCTGTACACGACCATGTCGTGCCAGCCGCCCAGGCGGAACTGCGCCTGCCGCAGCACCCCCTCGCGGGTGAACCCGGCGCGCTCCAGCGCCCGCTGCTCGGCCACGTTGGTGACGTCGGTCCCCGCCTGCACCCGCGCGATGGGGTAGGTCGCGAAGAGGTAGGCGGCCAGCAGGCGCTGCGCCTCGGCGCCGTAGCCGCGGCCGCGCTGGTCCGGCGCGATCGTCAGGCCGATGTCGTAGGCGCGGTTGGCCAGGCCCCCGCCGTGTTTCACCAGGCGGTAGCTCACGTCGCCCACCGGCTTCCCGGCCTTGTCGACCACCAGCAGCCGGCCGGCGTCGTCGGCGAGCAGGCCGTCCTGGGCGAACGCACGCCGCAGGCTCCCGGCCGGCCAGAGCCCGAACGCGTTGTACTCGCCGGCGTAGTCCGGATCGGCCCGCCAGCTCTCCAGCTGGGCCAGGTCGCTCTCCGCGATCGGACGGAGGTCGACGCGCTCGCCGCGCAGCATGGGTACTCCCGTCACGTCACCCGGCTCACGGCGTGCCGTCAGCGCCCGGTAAGCCCGGGGGTCCACCCCCGATCGCCGGAGGATACCCCAACGAAGTTCCGGGGGCTTCCGGGACTCGCCACGCCCGCGGCGGAGCGTGCCCCGGGGCGGCGGCGAAGGGCAAGGCGCTGAGCGCCGGCTAGCGCGCGTCGCCGGCCGGGGAGCGGTGCCGCGGGCCGGCACGCATCCGAGCGCGTCGCGGGAGGCCGCGAGGTGCGGCGGTTTCCCGGCACCTGGACCACGGCGGCGGACTGTCACGGTTCTGGGTCACCGTGCCGCTGCTTGTTGTGCGGTCGGCACGCCGACGGATCTACGCTGACGGTCGAGCGGGGGGCTCTCTGGACGCCATACGCGGCGGGTAGGCGGCGACAGCGCTGCCCCGACGAGGGAGGCTGGAGATGGCCACGATGGACCGCGGGAGGTCCCCGTCGTCGTCGGCGGCGTCGCGGACGCTCAAGATCATCGGCGCCGCGGTGCTCCTCGTCCCGGTGGGGGTCATCGCCCTCCTCGCCGTCGGCGACATGACCAACGGCGACCCCTGGGCCGTGCTTGAGTTGCTGCCCGCGGTGCCGCTGCTGCTGCTCGCCCGGCTGGGCTGGCGGCACCCGCGCTCCGGCGGCTGGGTCCTCGTCGGCGGGAGCATCGTCCTCGGCGCCCTGTGGACCGTCTGGACGCGGGATATGGTCGGCTGGACGCTGGACCGCACCTTCTTCCAGGGCGTGCTCGTGATCTTCGTCCCGCCGCTGCTTGCCGGGCTGCTCTTGCTGCTCGCGGCACGGACCGAGCACTCCCCGGCAACGACCGCGTAGCACGGCCGGCCGCATCCCAGCCCC
>DASSZN010000243.1:0-8410 GCA_035702805.1 Thermomicrobiaceae bacterium
CCGGCGCCGGTCTCGCCGGTCAGGGCGTTGAAGCCGGGGGCGAAGCCGAGCCGGAGGTCGCGGATGATGGCGAAGTTGCGGATGGCCAGTTCGAGGAGCATCGGCAGTGGCCCGGTCCTTCAGTCTGGATGTGTCGGATCCCCGCTGGTGGGGCGTCTGCCGTCCCCGTCGCGACGCGCAATTATCGGCGCGGGGACGGCGGGACAATTGTACAACGGGGCTTCCCGACGTCCGCCGCGCGGCACCCCGGTGTGCCTGGGGCTGGACTCCCGGCATCGAAGTTGAGACAGCGCCGGGCGGGCGGAGCGCTCCGCCGGACGAATCCAATCAGAGAAACCGGAGCGTCGATGGAGGCCGATCTCGTCTCAGACGTGCAACGGATCGCGGTGCCGCGCGCCAACGCGCTCGGCGACCTCGTCTTCGCGCTACCGGCGCTGGACGCGCTGCGCGCGACCTACCCGGGCGCGGAGCTGACCTACCTGGGCCTGCCCTGGCATTCCGACTTCCTGGCCAACCGCGAGCCGGTCGACCGGGTGGTGGTGGTGCCGTCGGCGCCGGGCATCCGCGAGGCGTCGGGGGACGAGACCCCGGAACCGGTACCGGACTTTGCCGCGCGCATGCGGGAGATGCAGTTCGACATCATCGTGCAGATCCATGGTGGCGGCATCAACTCGAACCCGTTCGTCAATGCCCTGGGCGCGCGTGACGGCGGGGCTGAGGGTGCCCAGGGCCGAGCCGCTCGACCGCTGGGTTCCCTACGTCTACTACCAGCCGGAGATCTTCCGCTACCTGGAGGTGGTCGCGCTGGTTGGCGCGCTGCCGGTCGGGGTCGAGCCTCACCTGCTGGTCACCGCCGCCGATCGCGCCGAGGCGGACGCGGCGCTGCCGTCGGACGGTGACCGCCCCATCGTCGTAGTGCACCCGGGGGCCGGCAACCCCCGGCGTCGCTGGCCGCCCGAGAAGTTCGCCGCGGTCGGCGACGCCCTGGCGTCGGCGGGCGCGCGGGTCGTGGTCAGCGGCACCCCGGCGGAGCAGTACCTGGTCGACGCGGTGATCAGTGCGATGCGCTGGCCGGCGGCCGACTTCCGCGGGCGGCTGTCGGCCGGCGGTCTGGCCGGGCTGCTGGCGCGCGCGGCGGTGGTGGTGTCGAACGACTCGGGACCGCTGCACCTGGCAAGCGCCGTCGGCGCGGCGACCGTGGGCATCTTCTGGTGCGGGAACCTGATCAACGCCGGGCCGCTGACGCGGGCTCGACACCGGCCGGCGATCTCGTGGCGGCTGGCGTGCCCCGTCTGCGGGGTCGACTGCACGTCCGGCAGCTGCGAGCACCGGGCGTCGTTCGTGGCCGACGTGCCGGTCGCCGAGGTGGCCACCAGCGCGCTCGACATGCTGGCTGGGTGGACCTGCCGGAACGGCCGTGGCTGACGCGACGGCCCGGATCGTGGGTGTGACGGCTCCCGCCGGGCAGTGCCGTGATGTGCGTCGCCGCAGCCCTCAGTACAGGTCGACCTCGCCGCGGCGCCGCACCAGCCGCTCGAGTGCGCCGAAGGCCGCCGCGCCCGCCAGTGGCAGCGCGAGCGCGAAGCCCGCCAGCGGCAGGAGCGACGGCGCGAGCGACGGCAGCGAGGCGTGGTGCAGGGCCGCGCTCGAGATTGCCTCCATGCCGTAGCCAAGCGGCAGTGCCCGTGCCGGGATGCGCAGCCCCAGCGGCAGGCGCGACACCGGGTAGTAGGCGCCGCCGAGCAGGGTCAGCACCGGGAAGACCAGGTTCGACAGTTGGTTAGCTTTCTTGATCAGCAGCCCGATCGCGCTGAGGATCAGCCCCAGGCCGACGAGCGCCAGCGCGAAGAGGAGCAGGCTCACCCCCAGCGACACGGGGTCCGGGTCAAACCGGACGCCGAACAGGACGCGCCCGGCCACCACGATGGCCAGCGCCGCGGCCGTGGTCTCGGCGACGCCGGCCGCGGCGAAGCCGGCAAGCCAGCTCAGCCGCGAGCAGGGCGTCAGGAAGAGGGACACCAGCGTCCCGTTGAGCCGCTCCCGGTCGAGGATCTCGCCGATCCAGAAGAGGGTGACCCAGACGAGCGAGTTGGCGCTCATGGCCACGACCAGGTAGGGGATCAGCGAGCTCCCGCCGCCGGCGTAGATCAGCGCGGCAATGGCCAGGTCGAAGATCGGCCGGATCACCCAGACGACGGCGTAGCCGCCGCGCGTGTAGTCGTCGAGCCGCTCGCGCATCTTGGCGACCCACGCCCCGGCCGCCGCGCCGGCCTCAGACGACATCGAGCTCAGAGCCGCGCTTGGCGACATGCTCCACCCCCCGTAGCAGCCAGGTCCCGGCGACCGCCAGGACCACCGAGACGACGACCAGCCGGATCAGTGCGGGCACGACCTCACCCAGGCCCGCCCCCTGCAGCAGCGCGCCGCGCAGCGCGTCCATGCCGAAGCTGATCGGGAAGACCCGCGCCAGCGAGCGCAGCGGCCCCGGCAGGCTGGCGACCGGGACCACCATGCCGCTGAGCAGGTAGATCGGGCTCTGCAGGAAGTTGGCGAGCAGATTCGCGCGCCGCGACAGGACGAAGAGCCCGGCCAGCAGGTAGCCGAGGACGCCGGCCGCGAGCATCAGGCTGAGCCCCGCCAGCGCCACGGCCACCGGGTCGCGGACGTCGACGCGCGCACCGGTCAGGAGCGCCAGCGGCGTCAGAACCAGCACGTTCGGCACGACGTAGACGGCCATCGAGGCCAGCGCGTAGCCGATCACCACGGCGGGCCGGCTGGCCGGCGTCAGCAGCAGCGACGGGAGGGTTCCCTCGAACCGCTCGCGCTCGATGGCATAGCCACTGTTCCACAGGTTTGCCTGCCAGAGGATCATCCCCATGGTGCCGACCAGGAGGAAACCGGCCGCGCCCATGCCGTCGACGAGCGAGCGGCCGGAGATGCGGTAGGCCATCAGCAGGGTCACGTAGTAGAGGAGCGGGCCAAGCGGCCAGCGCACCACGTCGATGGCGTAGGCCACGCTGCGACGGAAGTGGGCCACCGTCGTCGCCCCACAGACGGCGACGAAGTCGGCCGCGCCCGCGCGGAGTCCGCGCGAGGAGGTGGCGGGCACCTCCCGCCGGGCGTGACGCCGGGCCTCCGCCCGGTAGCCCTCCTGGCGCTCCCGGGCGAGTTCCTCGAGCAAGTAGTCGGCGCTCATGCGGCTGCTCCGTTCGTCAGTGCCAGGAAGGCGTCCTCCAACGTGGGCTCGACCGCCTGGATCGAGGCGATCCGCGCGCCCTGCCCCTGCAGCAGGCGGACGGCGGCGTCGATCACCGGCGCCTCGTCGCGGCAGGTCAGGGTGAGCGCGGTCGTGCCATCCGCCTCCAGGTCGGCGACGACCCCGTCGACGGCCGGCACGCCGGCCAGCGCGGCGGCGAGGCCGCTCCCGTCGCGGCCCTCACCGGGGCCGTGGACGCGGAGCAGATAGCGCTGCCGCCCGGCGACCCGTCGCTTGATCCCCTCCGGCGTGTCCTCGACCAGCACCCGGCCGTGGTCCACGATGGCGATGCGGTCGCACAGTTCGTCCGCCTCGGCCAGGTAGTGGGTGGTCAGGAGCACGGTGTGCGCGGGCACCAGCGACTGCACGATCCGGCGCAGGTTGACCGCGGCGGCCGGGTCGAGCCCGATGGTCGGCTCATCGAGGAAGACGACCGGCGGGTCGTGCAGGAGCGCCCGCGCCAGGTGCAGCCGCTGCTTCATGCCGCGCGAGAAGCCCTCGACCCGGTCCCCGGCGCGCTCGACGAGCCCGACCAGCGCCAACAGGTCGTCGGCGCGCCGGGCGATCGCCGGGCCGGGCAGTCCGTAGAGGCGCCCGAAGTAGAGCAGGTTGTCGCGGGCAGAGAGCTTGCCGTAGAGCCCGCGGTCGCCGCCGAGGACGACGCCGAGCCGGCGTCGGACCTCGCGCTCCTGCCGCACGACGTCGAAGCCGGCGACGGCGGCGCGCCCGCCGCTCGGGATGAGGAGCGTCGAGAGCATCTTGATCGTGGTGGTCTTGCCGGCCCCGTTGGGCCCGAGCAGGCCGAACACCGTCCCTCGCGCGACCGCGAGGTCGACCCGCTCGACGGCGACGATCTCGCGTCCGCCGCCGAGGAGCCGTGCGCCGGAGCGGAAGGTACGCCGCAGTCCCTCGGCCTCAATCGCGTCCATGGTTGCCTCTCCCGTCATCTCGTCTCTCGTCGGCCCGCTCGGGCCGCCGTCTCCGGGCATCGCCGGGCGGTGGGCGGGCCGCCTCACGCGTGGCCCACCGGCCGGTTCCGCCGGTCGTCGTCAGTCCGAATCCGTCGCGGCCGTCCGGCCGCGGATCGCGCTAGCTGGCGCTGCCGCGGCGCGCCAGGGCGTCGAGGAGGCGCTCGGCTTCGGCGACAGAGAGGGTGCCCGCCGCCAGTGCCGACAGGATCGCGCGCTCCTCGCCCGCGACGTCCGAGGCACGCTCGGGCGTGCCGGTGTCGGGTTGGAGATCCGTCCGCGGTGCCTCCGGGGCGCCCGGTGCCGGCGGCGCCGGTGGCGCCGGTGGCGGCACGGGGATCGCGCGCATGCTCATGTCGTCGTCACGCTCCACATCCGCGTCCAGGTCGAGGTTCAGGTCGTCGGCGCCGCGCCAGTTGCCGGCTGGCGCGCTCGGGGTACCACTCACGCCGTTCAGCCAGGTGATGCTCACGTCGCCGCGTACCGAGCGGATGCGAATCTCGGCCCGCGCCCCGGACTCCCCGATGCCGCCGACGAGCCGCCGCCCGAGCACGCTCTTCGGCCCGCGCTTCCCAACGGCGACCAGGGGCACCTCGGAGTCGATACTGCCGCTCACGGTCGTGGCGTCGATGCGCGCCGACAGGTCGCGCGGCACGGCGACGGCGATGTCCCCGGCGCCCGTGGTGAACTCGTGGTTTCCGGGGCCGAGTCCGGCCCGGCACTGTACGTCGCCCATCCCGGTCTGGACGGCGATCGACTCGATCGTGCCGCCGTTCAGGGAGACGTCCCCCGCGCCGGTCTTGACCTCGGCGCTGGCGGCGTCGCGGTCGCGGATGAGGAGGTCACCCCGGGCGGTCTGGACCGCCACGTCGCCCCGGCCGCCGCGCAGCGTGACGTCGCCGTTGCCGGTCTGGATGGTGACCGGCCCCTCGATGTCATTCATGCCGACGTCGCCCGTGCCCGATGCGAGGGCGACCGGGCCGGCGTAGGTCTCGACCTTCACGTCCCCGGCGCCCAGCTTCGCCGCCAGCTCGCCGCGGCCGCCCTTGATCTCGAGGTCGCCGTGGTCCACCCGCGCGTCGATGCCGCCGCGCGCCTGCGCGAGCTCCACGTCGCCGTTGCGGACCCGGATGCGGGTCTCCTGTACGGTCTCGGGCAGCTCGACGCGCAGCGACGAGCGGTTGAACGAACCCCGACGACCGAACTCCACGTCGCCTTTGATCGTGAGCGTGTCGCCGTCGACCTCGACGTCGGCCGCCTGCTCGCCACCGACGAGGACGTCGTCCCGCGCGCTCCAGCGGACCGTGACGTCGCCGTCGTGACGGTCGATCTCGACGCGGCGGACGTCGGTTCCCGGGTAGCGCTGCTCGTAGTCACTCATGGTCTTCTCCTTGATCTCAACGAAGTCAGATCCGGTGCGCACGTCAGTCGAACACGATGGGCTGGAGCGAGTCGGCCTGGACCGTTTCCGCGGCCGCGTCGAGGTGGCGCAGGCGCGGGTTGACCAGCATGCTGCCCACGACGACGAGGTAGCACGCCGCGACCGCGATCAGGGTCCAGGTCATGCCGGCGCCCTGGAGCAGCGCGCCGCTCGCGAGCCGCCCGAGCGGGATGGTCGCCCAGGAGGCCGCGGTGAGCATGCCGAACACCCGCCCGCGCATGGTCCCCGGGATCCGCTCCTGGAAGAGAGTGGACAGCAGCGGGTTGATCGGGCCGGCGAAGAGGCCCATCAGCGCCAGCACCGCCACGGTCAGCGGCAGCGAGCGCACGTCCGCCAGTGCCCAGTAGCCGAGCCCGAGGCCCGCGAAGCCGCCGATAAAAGTGGCGCGTCGCGGCAGCCGCGCGGATAGCGCGCCGTAGGCCAGGGCACCGATGACCGCCCCGCCCCCGAGCGCCGCCGCCAGCAGTCCGAGGTCGACCGAGCTGCGGAACACCAGCGCGCCCAGCACCGGCAGAACGACGGAGAGCGAAGCGTCGAGCAGGTTCGTCGCGGTGAGCGTGAGCGTCAGCGCGGTGAGCAGGCGATCGGCCCGGATGAACTCCAGTGCCTCGCGCAGCTCGTCGCGGTAGCGCGTGTGACGCGTCTCCCCGGTCCGCGCGTGGCGGATGGTCGGCACGAGGGCCGCCACCAGCAGCGCGGAGACGAGGTAGCTCCCGGCGTCCAGCCAGAGGGCGCCCGACGGCCCGGTCACGGCGATCAGGACGCCCGCCAGCGGCGCGCCCAGCAGGTTCGACGAGCGCTGGACGATCTGCGCCGCCGAGTTGACCCGCTCCAGGCTCACCTCGCCGAGCTCAGCCAGGTCGGGGATGAGGCTCTGGCGCGCGGCGCCGCCAGGGGTATCGCAGAGGACGCCGAGGAACACGAGTGCCAGCAGTTCCCAGAAACGCAGGTGA
The DNA here is from genome assembly GCA_035702805.1 of Thermomicrobiaceae bacterium. Classification (GTDB taxonomy): domain Bacteria; phylum Chloroflexota; class Chloroflexia; order Thermomicrobiales; family Thermomicrobiaceae; genus DASSZN01. The sequence goes on from DASSZN010000243.1 coordinate 6,619, forward strand.
CCGGTGGCGGCCAGCAGCGGGATCAACCCGATGAGCAGCCCACTCGCCAGGTCGGCCACCACGCTGGCGCGGCGGAACCCGACGCGGTCGACGAGCCCGCCGCCGAGCGCGCCCGCGATGATCAGTGGGACGCCGGCGACCGCCATGGTCAGGCCGGTGCGCGCGGCGCTGTGGGTCGTCAGCAGGACGTACCAGGGGATGGCGATGAGCGCCAGCACGTTGCCGACCATGGAGACCAGGTTGGCCGCGAGGAGCGCGCCGACGGGCACGCGCCGCCGCGCCGTCACCTGGCTCACGCGGCACCGCCCGGCCGCGCCAGCCGGCGCAGCAGCACGACGCCGTCGTCGACGCTCACCTCACCGCGCGCGATGCGTGCGAGGATCTCCTCACGCGTCGTCGGCGGCTCGGCGGAGCGCGGCGGGGCCGGCTCGTCGAGGGCGCCGATGATCTCCTCCAGCTTGGCGCGCACGGTGGGGTAGGAGACGCCGAGCGTGCGCTCGACGTCGCTCAGGTTGCCGCGGCTGCGCACGAAGAGGGTGAGGAAGTTCTGCTGGTCCGCCGTCAACCGGGCGAAGGGGCTGGCAGCCCAGCGGCCGCGCACGACGGTATCGCAGGCGGGACAGGCCAGCTCGCGCAGTTCCAGGTCATGACCGCAGGTGGGGCACTTCCCGGGGGCCACAAACACAGGGGCACCTCCTTTCGCGTCCCAATCTAACCTGATAGATCACCAATGTCAAGCGTTAGATCAAAATTGGGAACCCCTGGTCAGGAATCGGTCAGTCGCCCGTTGGGGCCGCGGCGGGTTGACGCGCCGGCCCCATTGCCTCGTGGCTCAAGATTTGCCAGAAGACCAGCGCCTCCGCGGATCCGACCCGCCGGTCGCCACGCGGAGGCGTCACCGCCCGCGGAGGTCTGCCGCGCGTCGCATCACCGCTCAAGTGATGGACGGGAATCCGGTGGACGGGTGGACTCCTGGCACGCAGCGCATACCATGGCGATCGGACGGTCGGCGGGCGCGACAGGATGGAGAGGGGGGTGAGCCGTGGTGCAGCGACAGTCCGTGCAGCGGCAGCGGATCGGGCCGGCGATCCGGCGCCTGCGCCAGGAGCGCGGCATGACGCTGGACCAGCTGGCGGTTGAGGCGGGGATCTCGGCGTCGCACCTCAGCCGGCTGGAGCGCAGCCAGACTCTGCCGAGCTTCACGGTGCTGGCCAAGATCGCCGAGGTGCTGGGCGTCAACGTGGACGAGTTCGTGCGCCTGGAGCGGGACGTCACGCTGCTGGACAGCGAGCTGCACCGCTACCTCGACATGCTCGACCTGGGCCACCCGACGCGGGACGAGTTCTTCGACCTGTCGATCGAGGCGCGGCGAACCCTGGTCGCCCGGCTGCGCCAGCTGGGGGACGCGCTGCCGACGCCGCGGGCCACGCAGGAGGCCGCCGCACGAGCGCTGGCGGAGCGCGGGGTGCCGGAGGTCTGGAAGGCGCTGAATCGCCTGGTTCGACAGTCAGGGATGGGCGGCCCGGCCTTCATGCGCGGCTGGATGCGCCTGCTGGAGACACCGGGCCCCCGCCTGGCCCTCATCACCGAGCGCAGCTTCTTCATGCTGCCTCCGGAGGCCGACCTGATCCAGGCGTTTCGTGCCGTCTTCCCCGACGCGCCCCTCGACCCGATGCTCGTCAACTGGTGGGAGACCTCCGACTGGGTGCGTGACCCGAGCCTGGCGCGCCGCTGGCCGACCCGGGTGCTCGCGCGACGGTCGCTGGTCGCGGAGGCGCTCGAGGGCGGTCAG
>DASSZN010000263.1:0-24050 GCA_035702805.1 Thermomicrobiaceae bacterium
ACGACGATGCCCGGCAGCAACTGCCACCAGCGCTGGGCCACGCCGATCAGGACCAGCCCGACGACGGCGAAGGCACGGCCGCCGGCCGCGAGACGCTCCGGGTGCACCCGATCGCCGAGCGGCCCGCTCGGCAGGAGGAAGACCAGCCGGGTAAGGCCCTGAAGGCCGAGGACGAGGCCGATCTGTTCCGGTGACGCCCCGAGGGCAGCAATGTAGATCGGCCACAACGTCATGTAGACGCCGAAGCCGGCCTCGTTGCAGATCATGCCCCAGAAGATGCGGGTGTTGTCGCGCCCCAGCCCGAGGCTCAGCTTCACCGGTGATCGCTCCGCGCCGAGGAGAGCGCACGCGCCAGGAGCACCCGACCGTTGACGGGGCGGTTCAGTATAGAGCAGGACCGGGCCGTCCGTCCGTCCACCTGGGCCGCCGGCGCGCCCGATCTCGCTCGCCGCCGCGCGACGCGCGCCGAGCGCGGGGTGACAGCGCGGCCGGGATGGCCTACCGTGGCAAAATCGCGCGGGCGCGGCCGACGGCCGCGACGGCAGGTCGCGCACCGAGGGGATGGGGGACGGGATGACGACAGTGCGGCCGGCCGCCGCCGACTGGGCGATCGCCACGACGCGGCGCCCCGACGTGGCCTACCTGGACACCGAGACGACCGGCCTCGACGGCACCGCCGAGATCGTCGACATCGCCGTGGTCGACAACGCCGGTCGCGTCCTCCTCGACACGCTGGTGCGGCCCGGCCGGCCCATCCCGGCCGACGCGACCCGCATCCACCACATCACCGACCAGATGGTCGCCGCCGCCCCGTCCTGGCCCGAGGTCTACCGCGCGCTGGCCGGCATCCTCCGACGCTACCCCTGCGTCGTGGTCTACAACGCGCCCTTCGACGCGCGCATGATCCTCCAGTCGTCACGACCTCATGGCCTGCCGGACCTCCCGGTGGAGTGGCAGTGCGCCATGCGCCGCTACGCCGAGTTCGCGAGCGAGCAGAGTCCCGGCGACTCCCGCTGGCAGAAACTGGAGGTGGCGGCGACGCGCCTGGGCGTGCCGCCGATCGGCATCACCCACCGCGCGCTCGAGGACACCCACACCTGCCGCGCGGTCGTCCACGCCATGGCCGGGTGGGCGGTCTCCCACGCCGCCGGCTGACGCCGCCTGCCCTTCCGCTCACCCGTGCTATCATCGCCCGACCGCGCGGCGAGGCGCGCGGTGCCCCGACTGGAAATGGACCGTCTCGATCAGCCCCGGCGTCGCCGGCCGCCGACGCCGGGCCAGGGGAGGATGCCCGGCATGAGCCGAGAGAGCACGCGGAGCACCCAGCGCACGCGGATCGATCCGTCGGTGCTCGTCTACGACCTCCAGACCCCCAACGACCCGCAGATCAGCCCCGACGGCAGCCGCATCGTCTACAGCCTTGCCGGCGCCGACCGCGAGGCGCGCAAGGCGACCGCGCAGCTCTGGCTCTGCGACCGCGATGGCGGCAATCGCCTGCAGCTGACCGCGAGCGGCCGGCAGAACACGGGCGCGCGCTGGTCGCCCGATGGCCGGCAGATCGCGTTCGTCTCTGACCGGGTCGCCGCCCCGGCCAAGGCCGGCATCTTCGTCCTGCCGGTCGATAGCCCCGGCGAGGCGCGCCAGCTGACAGCCCACAATCAGGGGGTCGCCGACCTGGCCTGGTCGCCCGACGGCGGCACGATTGCCTACACGACCACGTTCGACCCGGAGAACCCGGACGAGGAGCCGCCCAAGGAGGGGGAGCCGGCCCGGATCAAGGTCACCCGTCGTCTCGACTACAAGATGGACGGGCGGGGCTACCTCGGCGACGCGCGCACGCAGGTCTGGACCGTCGACGTCGCCTCGGGCGAGCGTCGACGCCTGACCGGCGATCCGGTCGACCACAACCAGCCGGTCTGGTCGCCCGACGGCCGCACGCTCGCGGTGCGCCGCCAGACGGAGGACGGCTGGACGTGCATCGTGGCCCTCGTCGACCTCGCCTCGGGCAAGATCCGGCCGGCCGGTGACGTGCGCGGCACCCACCCGACCGCTGCCTGGTCGCCCGGCGGGGACCGGCTGATCGTCACCGGCGACCCCGTGCACACCTACCAGCCGGACCTCTACCTGGTCGACGTGGCGAGCGGCGAGACCCGCCGCCTGACCGACGACCTCGCGATCCTGCCCGCCGAGGGGGTCAACGACACGGCCATGGTCTGGCTCGACGAGCGGCGGGTGCTGATCAACGCGGTCGAGCACGCCCGGCACGGTCTCTACGTGCTCGACGTCGAGGCCGGCCAGTTGGAGTGCCTGGTCAGCCAGGACGCGACCACGCTCGGGTTGAGCGTCGACGCGGCCCGGCGCACCGTGGTCCAGGCCTACGCGAGCTTCGAGTCGGCCGGAGAGATCTGCGTCCACGACCTGGACGGGGACCGGACGGCCGTCGTGACCCACTACGGCGAGGACGTGGTCGCCGCGGCCGGCCCGGCCGGCTGGGAGCGCTTCGAGATCGCGCGCGGCGGCTTCACGACCGAGTCGTGGCTGCTCAAGCCGGCCGACTTCGACCCGTCGAAGCGCTACCCGGTGGTGCTGATGATCCACGGCGGGCCGAATAGCTTCTACGGCTATCGCTTCCTGGCCAACCAGCAGTTGCTGGCGAACCACGGCTACCTGGTCGTGCTGCCGAACCCGCGCGGCTCGACCTCCTACGGCCGGGAGTTCACCGTCCAGGTCCTCGGCGACCGGGGCGGCGAGGACTACCTGGACCTGATGGCGGTCGCCGACCACGTCGCGGCGCTACCCTACGTGGACGCCGAGCGGTTCGGCATCTTCGGCTACAGCTACGGCGGCTTCATGACCTCCTGGATGCTGGGCCAGACGACCCGGTTCACGGCCTGCGTCTGCGGGGCGCCGTCGGTCGATCTGGCCAGCCAGTTCGGCACCAGCGACATCGGCTGGCACTACGATACGACGCAGTACCGGTCACGGCCGCACGAGCAACCCGAGTGGTACCGCGCGCACTCGCCGATCACCTACGCGCACCGGGCGACAACCCCCACGCTGCTGGTCAGCGGTGAGGCCGACCTGCGCTGTCCCACCAGCCAGGCCGAGGAACTGTTCGTGGCGCTGAAGAAGGCCGGCTGCGAGGTGGAGTTCGTGCGCTACCCCGGCGTGGAGCACGGCTTCGCCAGCGCCGGGCCGCTGCCCTACCGCGAGGACTTCCTGGCGCGCACACTCGCCTGGTTCGACCACTACCTGGGCGACGCGTAGCGGCGCGCCCGGCCGGGCTCCCTGCTCCGTGGCGGGCACACGGCCCGCCACGGGCGTACCGTCTAGGTGAATGGGCCAATGGGCAACAGCGGCCCGCGGTGCGCGGCCCGCCTCGGCTGGAGACGGACGGAGATGGTGCCGTCGACGGTATTCCCAGATCGATCAGGACCAACCGCTCATGGTCCCGCCCGTCAGGACGGGGTAGGCTAACCGCCACGGAACCGGGTCATGGCTGGGATACCGCGCGTGATGCGTTTGATCGCCCCGATACCCCGACCGATGCGGCTGTCGTTTCTCGCCGTCGTCACCGTTACCCTGGCCCTCGGGGTCTGGCTCGCCCTTGCCCCGAGCGGGGTCTTCTGGGCTGTCGCCGTCGCCGAGTTCCTGCGCTTGGTCGGGCCGCTGGTCGTGCTGGCGCTGGCCGCCCGCGCGCTGCCGGCGGGCTGGTGGTCACGCCGGGGCGCGCTCCGCGCGCCGCTCTGGCTGGCGCTCGGCATCCTCACCAGTACCGCCGGGCAGGACGCACTGGCCTGGTACCAGGCAACCCATCACCACCCCGCGCCGTTTCCCTGGTGGGCCGACCTCGGCTGCCTGCTCGCCTATCCCTGCCTCCTGCTCGGCGTGCGCACGCTCGTCAGGGCACGCCCCGGTGAGCCGGGGCAGCGGCACGACGTCTTCGACGCCGCGATCATCATGCTGGCGATCGGCACGATCAGCTGGTACCTCCTGATCGGCCCGGCGCTCCTGCGGACCGACCTCGGGCTACTCGCGCGCATCGTCGGCGCCGCGTACCCGCTCGGCGACCTGCTCCTCGTCGTCGGGCTCCTCGCGCTGCTGGCCTACGGCCAGGATCGGTGCTGGCGTGGCGCCTGCGGACTGCTCGCCCTCGCGCTTGGCCTGATCGTGGTAACCGACGGCCTCGACTACGCCTGGTCGCCGTTCGGCGCCTACCGCGGCGGCGGCCTGCTCGACCTGGGCTGGGCGCTGTCGGCGATGCTCGTCGCGCTTGGGGTGCAGGTGCTGCTGCTGCGGCCCGCCGAGCAGCGCGGCGCGGGCGAGGCGGCGTCCACCACGTCGCGCCGCTGGCGCCCCATGCTCCCCTACCTGACTCTGCCGCCCATCCTGGCGCTCGTCATCCACTCGCGCTTCACCGCGCCGTTGCCCGGACCGCTCGACCGCGGCCTGGCGACCGGGACGATGCTGCTCCTGCTGCTGGTGGTCGCGCGGCAGGTGTTGGCGATCGTGGAGCACCAGCGGCTGCAGGAGACGGCCACGGCCGCGGCGCGGCTGCTCGAGGCGGCGAACCGGGAGCTCGCTAGCGTCAACGCCCGGCTCGCGGTCCTGGCGACGACCGACCCGGTCACCGAGCTGCCGAACCACCGGGCGCTGGTCGCCGCGCTCGACCGGGAGCGCGACCGCGCGGCGCGCTACGGGCGCCAGTTCGCCATCCTCTTCGTCGACCTCGACCACTTCAAGGCGATCAACGATAGCTACGGCCACGCGACCGGCGACGCGATGCTGGCCGAGGTCGGCCGCGTGCTGCGCGCGGCGCTGCGAGAGGTCGACACGGTGGGGCGCTGGGGCGGCGAGGAGTTCCTGGCGATCCTGCCGGAGGTGACGACGGCCGGCGCGCTGACCGCGGCCGAGCGCGTCCGCCACGCCGTCGCCGAACACCGCTTCCTGGCCGGCGGCGGGCTCCACCTGACCTGCTCGATCGGCGTGAGCGGCTTCCGGGTGGAAGCGGAGGACACCGAGCGCCTGGTCACTCTGGCCGACCAGGCGCTCTACACGGCCAAGAAGCTCGGCCGCAACCAGGTGCGGGCGGACGGCGACCCGGCCGTCACCGCACTCCTGGACAGCGCCGAGGAGCCGCGCGACGCTCTGGCGCTGGCCGGCACGATCGAGGCGCTGGCAGCCACGGTTGCCGCGCGCGACCCGGGGCGCGCCTCGCACGCGGAGCGGCTGGCCGGCGTGGCGCTCGACCTGGGGCTGGCCTGCGGCCTGCACCCGGCCGAGGCGCGGCTGCTGTCGCTGGTGGCCCGCGTCCACGACCTGGGCACGGTGGCCATCTCCGACGCGATCCTGCACAAGCCGGCTGAGCTGACCGCCGAGGAGTGGGCCGTCGTGCGCACCCACCCGGCGGTCGGCGCCGACATCCTGCGCCACATCCCGGCGCTGCGAGCGGTGGCGCCGCTGGTCCGGGCCCACCATGAGCACTGGGACGGCAGCGGTTACCCGGACGGCCTGGCCGGCAGCGAGATCCCGCTCGGCGCGCGGGTGCTGGGCGTGGCCGACGCCTTCGCCGCCCTGACCAGCGAGCGCGCCTTCCGGCACGCCTTCGACGATGAGGAGGCCCTGTCCATCGTGGAGCGCGAGGCCGGGATCCGGTTCGACCCGGAGGTCGTGCGCCACCTGGGGCTGGTCGTGGCCGCCGTCACCGACCCGGCCGGCAGTCACTGGCTCTGGCGCGGCGCACGCCGCGACGGGCGAGGCGGCAGGCGAGAAGTCCCCGAGGAGTTCGACTGGGAGGCGCTCGTCGTCGGCGACTGAGCCCGGGTGACGGCGGCGCCGGGTGCGGGTGGAAGGAAGGCGACGATGGACCGGCACGGGCGGCGCGCGGCGCTGCTCCGCGAGCGCGCGGCGGACTACGCGCGGGTAGCGCTCGACAACATCGAGCGAGAGTACCCGAGCTACGTCGTCTACGTCGCCACCGGCCCCGGCGCCCCACCCAACCCGCGCCGGCTCCATCCCGCTTTCTACGGCAGCTTCGACTGGCACTCCTGCGTCGAGATGCACTGGGTGCTGGCGCGACTGCTCCGGCTGCTGCCCGACCGGGTGCCCGCGGACGCGATCCGCGCGGCCTTCGACGTGCATCTGGCGGCCGAGGCCATGGCCGGCGAGGCGGCCTACTTCAATGAGCCGGCCCAGCACACCGTCGAGCGCCCCTACGGCTGGGGCTGGCTGCTGATGCTGGCCCACGAGCTTCATGGCTGGGACGACCCGGACGCGCGCCGCTGGGAGCGCGCCCTCGAGGCGCTGGCGTCGCTCCTCGCCGGCCGGCTCACCGCCTGGCTGCCGCGCCTGACCTATCCCGTGCGCTACGGCGCGCACTACAACAGCGCCTTCGGGCTGTCGCTGGCGCTGCCATACGCGCGGGCGCGTGCCGCCGACGGCGACCCGGCCCTGCTGGAGACCATCGTCGACGCGGCGCGCCGCTGGTTCGCCGCGGACGCGGACTACCCGGCCGGCTGGGAGCCCTCCGGCGGCGATTTCCTCTCGCCGGCGCTGGTCGAGGCGGAGCTGATGGGGCAACTGCTGGCGCCGGACGAGTTCGCCGGCTGGCTCGGCCGCTTCCTGCCGGGCATCGCGACCGGCGAGCCGGCGACGCTCTTCACTCCGGCCGTGGTGACCGACCCGACCGACGGGCACAGCGGCCACCTGCACGGGCTGAACCTGAGCCGGGCCTGGTGCTGGCGCCGACTGGCGGAGCGGCTGCCGACGGGCGACGCCCGGGTGCCGGTGATAGAGGTCGCGGTGGAGCGCCACGCCGCGGCGGCGCTGCCGCACGTGGTGGGCAGCGACTACACGCTGGAGCACTGGCTGGCCTGCTACGCGGTGCTGCTCCTCAGCTGAGTCTGCCCCCTCCCCCTCAGGCGACGCCGCAGTAGCGGGCGACGGCCAGCGCGAACCAGATGACCGCCCGCTGAAACTCCTCCGGCCGGATCGCCTCGTCCGGACCGTGAGCGCGGGCCATCTCGCCGGGCCCGACGTTGACTGCCGGGGTGCTGCCCAGGGTGGTCAGGAAGCGGCCGTCGGTGCCGGCCGAGAGGGCCTCGACGCGCGGCGCGGCAAGCCCGGCGTCGGCCGCCGTGGCCGCGAGCGCCGCCACCAGCGGGTGGTCGGCCGGCGCGGCCGCCGCCTCGATGAAGGGCTCGGCGGGCTCGAGCAGCGGCGGGTGCGCCGCCAGCCAGGGGTCGGCCGCCGACACCCGGGCGAAAGCCTCCTCCACGCGCGCCAGCGTCTCGCCGTACGTCTCGCCCGCCATGTAGCCGACGCTGAAGCGCACGCGGCAGCGGCTCGGCACCGCCCCCGGCGTACCCCCGCCATCGATGTCGGTGACGGTGAAGACGTGGCCCCGGGGCAGCGGACGCCACAGCGGGTGGACGTAGGCGGCGTCGAGGTCGCGGCGGAGCGTGTGGAACGCCTCGACGTAGCGCAGCGCCAGGTCGATCGCGTTGACGCCGTCGTAGGCCACACCGAGGTGGGCGCTCCGGCCGGCAACCGCGAGCGTCAGGCCGAAGGCGCCGCGCGAGCCCGGGCAGACCGCGAGCGAGGTCGGCTCGCCGACCAGCGCTCCGGCCGCCCGGTAGCCGCGCGCGATGCAGCCGAGGGTGCCCCCGCCGCCCGCCTCCTCGTCGACCACGCTCTCGAGGGCCAGGCTCCGCGCGAGGCGAACTCCGGCGTGCCGCAGGACCCGGAGGGCGCCGAGGAAGGCGAGCAGGCAGCCCTTGGCGTCGGCCGCGCCGAGGCCGTAGAGCCAGCCGTCCGCGACGACGGCGGCGAACGGGTCGTGCCGCCAGCGCTCGCGATCGGCGCCGACGGTGTCGGCGTGGCTGTTGAGGATCAGGTGGACGTGGCGCCCGTCGTCCCCGGCGTCACCGAAGACGCCGACGACGTTGGGCCGGCCGCGGAAGTCGCGGGTCGAGCCGGTGAGGGTCCGGGGATAGCGCGCGGCGAGTGCCTCGCCGTCCGGCTCCCAGACGTCGACCCGGGCACCGAGCCGCTCGAGGTGGCGGGCCAGGAAGTCCTGGAAGGCGCCCTCGCCGGTGCCACCACCGCGGGCCGGGTTGACGCTGGGGATGCTCACGCCCGCCGCCAGCAGCGCAACCAGCTCGTCGCGAAGCTCGGCCGCGGCCGCCGCGATCGCTCCAGACACCGCTGCCGCGACGCCCTCCTCGTTCATCGCCGGACCTCCCGATCCGTCTGGGCGCGACTCACCGCGCCCCGGTCGGTTCTCGACGACGTGCCGGATTCCCCGGCACCGGCCGTCTTCACGCCTGCCCCGACAACCGCTCACCGCCCACGACCACCGGAAAGCGCTCGCGCAGGCGCGGGGCGACCTCCTCGAGGAAGCGCCCGAGCTGGCCGGCCTGGTCGAGCGCGGTGAAGCGCGCCACCACGGTGGTGCAGCCCGCCTCGACGAAGGCCGCGATCTTCTCGACCACCGCGTCCGGCGGCCCGAAGGCCAGCCAGGAGTCGAGCTTCTCCGCGGAGACGACCCCGCCGCCGTAGTAGTGGTCGAGGAAGGCGACCGCGCTTCGGTAGGCCCGGTCGGGGTCGTCGTCGATGTTGACCATCAGGTGCAGGCTGGCGTCGCTGACCTCGTCGGCGCGCCCCGCCTCGTCGGCGTACTCCCGGATGCGCTGCCAGCGCTCGCGGAAGAGGGCCGGCGGCGTGCCGTCGGTCTGCCAGCCGTCGGCGATGCGCGCTACCCGGCGCAGCGCCCGCTCCTCGACGGCCGGGTCGCCGCCCTCGGGCGGGTTGACGGCGATGATGATGGGGACGCGCGCCTGGGCCGGCTTGGGCTGCAGGTCCACGTCGTCCAGGGTGTAGAAGCGGCCGTGGTAGGTGACCGGCTCCGGTCCCCAGAGGCGGCGAAGCAGGTCGATCCCCTCCTCCAGCCGTGGCGCCCGCTCGGCCGAGCGCACGCCCATCGCCGCCAGTTCGGCGGCGAACTTCGGCCCCATGCGGTCGGAACCTCCGAGGCAGACGGCCAGGATGGTGCGCCCACCGGAGAGGAGGTCCAGGCTGGCCCACTGTAGCGCGAGCGGCAGCGGGTGGCGCAGCGGGAAGCTCGCCAGGCAGATCGTGCCGAGCCGGAGGCGGCGGGTGCGCGCCGCGAGGGCCGACAGCGTGACGATCGCCTCGAGGCGCGGCTTCGACAGGAAGTTGTCGCCCACCCAGACCGAATCGAAGAAGCCGGAGCGGTCCGCCTGCTCGGCGGTGGTGAGGAGCGTCTCGGCGGGCAGGCCGAAGAGGACGGCCCGGTTGGGCAGGCTGATCCCGAAGCGCACCGGATGGTCGGCGTCCGCGCGCATTCCCTCCCCTTTCGTCTCGTCAGACATCAACCGAGGTAGCCGAGGATCAGGCGCGCCAGCGCGCGGGCCTCCGTCTCCACGGCGGAGATGGGCACGAAGTCGGTGCCGGTCAGGTCGGCGTCGCCGCTCGCGCCGTACATCACGGCCGGGATGCCCAGCGCGCAGAGCCCGCCCGCGTCGAAGGTGCCGGCCCCGTAGACCCGGGCGGGCTCGCGCCCGGTGACGGCGTGGTGGGCGTCCGCCAGCATCCGCACGCCCGGGTGGTCGGGATCGACCAGCGCCGGCAGCATCGCCACTCCCTGCTCGATCGTCACCGTGTAGGGCGACAGGTCGCCGATGGCGGCGCGGACCTCGGCGACGGCCGCGACCGGGTCGTCTCCTGGCAGCAGGCGCCGGTCGATCGTCAGGTAGGCGTCGGAGGGCAGGGTGTGCGGGGCGACCGGCTCGTAGCGCACCTTGTAGACGATGGCGTGGCGGCCGCCGAGGAGCGGGTGGCGGTCGGGCCAGGCGAGGCCGCGCAGCCGCTCGATGACGGCGTGGGCGCCGTCGATCGCGCTCAGGCCCTGCTCCGGCACGCTGGAGTGGGTCGCCTTGCCCCGCACGTGGACGTCGACGTCGACCCGGCCGCGGTTGCCGAGCGAGATCGCCAGCCCGGTGCCGATCTGGACGACGGCGAAGTCTGGCCGCTCGTCGAGCGCCGCGACGATCGCCTCGCTGCAGGCGTGGCTGCTGCGGCCCTCGTTGTTGATGGCCCAGTAGAGGCGGCCGCGCAGCCGGGTGCCGCCCGCGAGAAGGAGGCGGATCACCGCCAGCATCACTGCCTGGTGCGCCTTGTTCTGGCTGACGCCCTGGCCGAAGACGGCCGGCTCGTCGTGACCGTAGCGGCGGGCGTTGGCCACGGCTCCGGCCAGGCGCTCGTCGGTGAAGTTCTGGTGCTGGCTCGGCGTGTAGCTCTGGATGAGGAGCGAGCGGCCGCTCTTGCCCGAGCCCAGGCGCGCGACCAGGTTGTTGCGGGGGGCGTCGATCAGGTCGTAGGCGCCCAGGCGGACGAGCTCGGGGCGGAGGTGGCCCTGGACGTAGGCGACCAGCTTCGGGTCGTCCGGCTCCATCAGCGTGTCGAAGCCGAGCGGCACGCCGGTCGGGACCCGCGCCAGCGCGCTCAGCGTCTCGACCAGGTAGGCGCGGTCCAGCCCACGGTCGACGAGGGCGTCGATCTCAGGGTCGCGGTCTTCCGAGCGCTCCATGTTCAGCGGTCCCTGCCGTTCGGCGTCGTGCTCGGCGCCGTCATCGCGAGTAGAGCCGGGTCGGCAGGCCGGAGAGGGGCTCGATTCCCTCGGCGGTGACGAGCACGGTCTCCTCGACCACGCCGGTGCCCAGGCCGTCGACCACGATCATCGGCTCGAAGGCAAAAATCATCCCCTCCTCGAGCACCTCCGGGTTGTCGCCATAGTGGAGGCTGGGCCGCTCGAAGAGCATACAGCCCAGGCCGTGGCCGAAGCCGTTGGGTTTGTAGGCGTCGGCGAAGCCAAGCTCGGCCGCCAGGCGTAGCGCGTCGGCGTGCCAGTCGACCAGCGCCATGCCGGGCCGGCCGAGCCGTGCCAGCTCGGCGTAGAGGTCCTCGGCCGCGGCCAGCAGCCGCCAACCCTCGGGCGTTGGCTCGTCGACGGCGACGCAGCGGGAGACGTCGGCGTAGTAGCCGTCGACGGTGGCGCCCATGTCGAGGAAGACGAGGTCGCCTGGCTGCATCGCGCGCCAGGTGGGGGCGCAGTGCTTGAGCCCGGCGCGCCGGCCGCCCGAGGCGACGGCGGTCTCGAAGGCCAGGTGCTCGGCCCCGGCGGCGAACATGGTGCCGTGGGCGATGCCGGCCACGGCCTGCTCGGTCACGCCGGGGAGGCAGGCGGCCATGGCCGCGCCGATGCCGGCGCCGGTGATACGGGCGGCCCGGCGCATCGTCTCGATCTCGCGGGGCGACTTGATGCGGCGCACGCCGAGGAGGAGCGCGTCGCCGTCGGCGAAGCCCTCGACGTCGAGCTGAGCGCGGAGTGCGCTCTCGACGCGCGCCGGCACCACCCGCCGGCCGGCCAGGCCGACGCGCCGGGGTGTCCCGCCGCTCCGCCGCACGGCGTCGGCGGCCTCGACGACCACGTCGCCGCTGCCCATCGGGCAGACCCGGGTGTCGGGGATCCAGCTGCCGTAGATGCCGGAGTGCATCGGCTCATCGTGCATCACCCAGTTGGTCACGAGCACCGGCTCGCCCTCGAGCGGGACGACGACGAGGGAGTCGCCGTGGGAGGTGAAGAAGCCCGACAGCCAGCGGGCGTTGCCGGGGTCGGCGTAGTTGCTGTAGGCGACGAGGTGGGTCAGCCCGTCGCGCTGCATGGCCGCCTGGACGCGGGCCAGCCGGTCGCGATACTCCTCGACCGGGAAGCTGAGCCCGCCGAACCGCCGGCGCGCGTCGTGGTCCCAGGGGACGGACGCCTGGACCTGAGGCATGGCGATCGGCTCCTTCCTCGCGCCGCGCAGGCGGCTCACTCGCCCTCGAGCCGCACCCGGCGCCAGAGCTCGATGAAGCGCGCGTACTCGTCCGAGAGGTTCTCGAGGAACTCGAGCCCGACCTCGACGCGGGCGTCCTGCGGCCGCTTGAAGCCGTAGACCCCCGAGGAGGTGTGGGTGTGGGTGTCGCCGATGTGGAGGTTGGCCACCTGCTGCGCCAGGAAGGCGTCGGGGCCGCTCGGGTCGAGCAGGGCCAGCACGTCCTCGGGGAGCTGCTCGGTGGTGGTGAAGGCCGCGCGGGCGGCCTGGTCGACCAGCTCGGGCGCGACGGCGAGCACGATCGCCGTCTCCAGCTCGCCGGCGTGGATGTCGAGCGAGGCGATCAACTCCGGGGTGATGGTGAAGGTGCGCGAGCGCGGCTTGGCGACGACGGCGCCGGTCTGGCGGGCGGCGACGCGGGCGACCAGGGCCGCGATCTCCTCGTTGCCGCCGTGCATGTTGACCAGCATCACCCGGCGCACGCCGTGGTGGGCCAGGCTGGCGATCACGTCGGTCAGGTAGTGGATCAGGGTGTCCTCGCTCAGCGTCAGGGTGCCCTTGAAGCCGAGGTGGTGGGGCGAGTAGGCGACCATGGTGCTCAGGACGGCGACGCCGTTGGCCTTGCGGGCGGTCAGCTCGGCGACGCGCATGGCCCCCAGGATGTCGGTGCCGAGCGGGAGGTGCGGCCCGTGCTGCTCGATGGAGCCGAGCGGGAGGAGGGCGACCGGCTTGGGCTCGGCGGCCAGGTAGGCCTCGAAGGCGGGTCGGGTGAGCTCGTGCAGCCAGACCCGGCGCTCGGGTGCGGTCATGGTCGACCTCCTGTCGTCTCGGCGCGGCGACTCCTCGCGCGGCTCCGGGTCGAGCGCGGGTGCGGGGATGCCGGGTCGGCGCTCGCCGGATACGGGGCGAAGGGCGGGGCCGCGCGAGTGGTCCGCTCGATCTCCGGAGACGCCGCGATGATAGGGCGGCCGGTGAGCCGGGTCAACGGGCGGCGGGCGCGCGACAGCGCCGCCGGGGCTTTGCCGCCACGCCTCCGGCTGGCATAGGATGTCCCGGGCTGCTCCCGGCGTCGGCTCGGGACCAGCGGCGTGGACCGGGTGAGGGAGGGCGAGATGTCCGGGGTGGATGCGACGGTCCCGCGGTCGGCGGAGATCGTCATCGTCGGCGCGGGGGTCGTCGGCCTCTCGATCGCCTTCCACCTGGCCGAGCGGGGCGCGACCGGCGTCGTCGTGCTGGAGCGGGACACGGTCGCCGCGGGCTCCACGTCGAAGGCCACCGGCGGCATCCGCCACCAGTTCGGGGACGAGACGGCGGTGCGCCTCTCGCTGGAGTCGATCCCCTTCTTCGCCGACTTCGAGCGGCGCACCGGCGCGCCCTTCCTCTTCCGCCGCCACGGCTACCTCTTCCTGGTCCCCGAGGCGCGGCTCGACGCGCTGCGTCACGACGTGGCGCTGCAGCGGCGGCTCGGCGTGCCGACGGAGCTGCTCGCTCCGGAGGAGGTGCGCGCGCGCTGGCCGGCGATCGACGTCGACGGGATCGCCGGGGCGGGCTTCTGCGCGCTGGACGGCTCCGGCTCGCCGACCGACGCCGCCCACGGCTTCCTGCGGGCGGCGCGCGACCGCGGCGTGCAGGTGCTCGAGGGGGTCGCGGTCACCGGGATCGCGGTCACGGACGGTCGGGTGGTGGAGGTCGAGACGGACCGGGGCCGGATCGCGGCGGGCACGGTGGTCAACGCCGCGGGGCCCTGGGCGCCCCTCGTCGCCGGGATGGTCGAGGTCGAGCTGCCGATCGTGGTGCAGCCGCGCCAGGTCTTCGTCGTCAGCGACGTGGCGGGGCTGCCGGAGGGCTTCCCTTTCACCATCGACATGGGGACCGGGGTCTACGTCCACCGGGAGGCGGGCAGCGTGTTGCTGGGGGGTGGCGACCGGGACCGCGCGCCGGGCTACGACGCGACGCTCGACTGGTCGCGCTTCGAGGGGGTCGCGGCGGCGGCGGTGCGCCGGGTGCCGCTGCTGGCGGAGGCGCGGAGCCTGTCCGGCTGGTGCGGCCTGCGCGCCATGACGCCGGACGAGCAGCCGATCCTGGGCCCGGTGGGTCCGGCCGGAAGCTGGTGCGCGGCGGGCTTCTCCGGGCACGGGTTCATGCACGCCCCGGCGGTGGGGCGGCTCATGGCCGAGTGGCTGCTCGACGGCGCGCCGCGCGGGATCGACCCGGCGAGCCTGACGCTCGACCGCTTCGGCGCGCGAGCGGAGCAGGCGCCGGACGCGGATCGGATCGTCTTCTGAGGGACCGCCCGCGTGGGGGAGGAGACGCGACGTGATGCAGGACAGCCCGGAAGCCGGCCGCGAGGCGAGATCGCTGACCGGCCAGTTCGCACGGGCCTGCGCCGCCTGGGACGCCGGCACGCTGCCCGACGCGGTGCGGGCGCGGGCGAAGCTGGTGGTCCTCGACACGCTGGGGGCGATGCTCTCGGCCTCGCGGCCCGTCTTCCCGGGCACGCGTCGGC
Organism: Thermomicrobiaceae bacterium; assembly: GCA_035702805.1. GTDB lineage: Bacteria > Chloroflexota > Chloroflexia > Thermomicrobiales > Thermomicrobiaceae > DASSZN01. The sequence continues at coordinate 14,404 of DASSZN010000263.1, forward strand.
TGGAGCGGTTCGTCCGCGCCCAGGGGGCCGGCCCCTGCCCGGTGGTCGGGACGTCGCTGGCGACGACGCCGGTCGACGCGGCGCTGATGAACGGCTACCTGGCCTACGCGCTCGACGTCGAGTCGCACCACGGGCCGGCGATCGTCCACGCGGCGGCGGCGGTCCTGCCCGCCGCGCTCAGCGCGGCCGCGACCGATCCGGCGGACGGGGCGGCGTTCCTGGCCGCGGCGGCGCTGGGGATCGAGGTGGCCTGCCGGGTGGCGCTGGCGATCGGCCCGAACGACCTCTACGCGCGCGGCCTGCACCCGACGGCGATCGGCGGCGCGTTCGGCGCGGCGGTCGCGGTGGGGAAGTTGCTCGGCCTCGATGCCGACGGGCTGGAGCGGGCGCTCGGGCTGGCGGCGACCGAGGCCTGCGGGCTGCTGGCCTGGGCGACCGACGACAGCGAGGAGTCGCGGCCCCTCAACCCGGGCCTGGCGGCGCGCAACGGGGTGACGGCGGCCCGGCTGGCGGCGACCGGCTTCGGCGCGCCCCGCGGCGTGTTCGACCCCCGCGGCAAGTACACCGTCTACGGCGCCTGGTCCCTCGACGGCGCCGGCCGGCCCGAGCGTCTGCTCGGCGGCTTCGGCGAGCACTTCGCCGTCATGGACCTGATCTTCAAGCGCCACGCCTGCTGCGCTTTCCTGCACCCGGCGCTCGACGCGCTGCTGGAGATCCGGGCGGAGGACGGCCTGGGGGGCGACGACGTCGCGGCGATCGAGATCCGCTTCCCTCGCTCGGGCGCGCCGATGATCGACGGCAACCCGCTGCGCTCCCACCGGGCGCAGTACATCCTGCCGCTGGCGGCGACGCGCGGGGTGGTCGACTTCGCCGACGTGATCGTCGACCGCTCGGGCGAGCCGGCCATCCGGCGCCTGGCCGCGGCGACCACCTTCGTCCACGACGACGAGCTCGACCCGCTCTACCCGGAGCGCTACGTGACGCGCCTGTCGGTGACGGACCGAGCCGGCGCGGTGCACGCGCGGCGCGTGGACTGGGCGCGCGGGACGCCGGAGAACCCGATGAGCGACGGCGAGCTCGTGGCGAAGTTCCGCCGGCTGGCCGCCGACCGGGTGGCGCCGGACGTGGCCGACGAGCTCGCGCGCGTCCTGCTCGACCTGGACCGGCAGGCCGGGATGGAGCGCCTGTTCGCCCTGCTGCGGGTCGACGACGCGCCGGGTGGGTGAACCCGGATGGCGCCGCGGACAGCGAGGGCCGGCCGCGCTACCCGGCCGGCGTGTAGACTGCCACGATCATGCTGTAGTAGCTGGGGACCTCGTAGCTGAGGACCTCACCCCGCAGCGGCGTGTGGTCCAGTGCCCCGGCCAGCATCAGCGTCTGCCAGAGGCCATCGATCGCCGCCGCCCGCACCTCCGCCTCGCTCAGGGTGATCAGCCGCCCCGGCTCCCCGGCGCGCAGCGCCGCCAGGACCCTGGCATCCACCTCGGCCGCCACCGGGCTGAAGCCGTACGGCCCGTCCGCCCGGTGGGTATGGCCCCAGTCGGACGAGGCTACCAGGCCGACCCGCTGCCCGCTGTGCGCCGCCGCCTCGGCAACGGCCATGCCGAACTCGACCATCGCCGTGCGCGGCAGCAGCCGCGACGGCGCCGCGATCACCACCGGCGGTCCGATGTCCTCCGGAGCCGGCGCCAGCGCGTCGCCGTGCCCGACCATGTTGCGGCCGTGGCCCAGAAACCACAGCGGAGTGATCACACCCCAGTCCAGCGGGATCACGCTCTGATCGCGCCGGTTGCCGGCGAAGCCGGTCAGTGCTACCGGCACGCCGTGCTCGCGAGCCCGCTCGGCGACCAGGTCGGTCAGCGGCCCGTCCACCGGGACGTTCATCTCGACGGCCCGCCCACCGTAGCGCAGCGTGCCGGCCCCGCGCGCCACCGAGGCCAGCGCGATCGTCCCGTCGACGCGCACGCCGTGAGGCGTGGCCACCACCAGCACGTCGACCGCCGCCGCGGCGCAGCGCCGGCCGACCTCCTCCATCGCCGCGCGGGTCGCCAGCGCCCCTTCGGCGTCGTCGCTCAACTCCGGGATGATCGGGAACCCGTGCGGTACCACGCACGCGAAGACGAGCCCTGCCATGCGCTCTCCTCTCTCGCGGTCGGACGTGCCGGCCCACATCCGGCCGGCTTCCCGCCAGTATTGCCGGTGGCGCTGGCCCGTCAACGGCGACGACTCCGGCTCATCCGGCTCGCGTGCCCGGCGCAACGCGGTAGGATGGTACCCGTCGACGCCGGTTGCGCGGCAGCGCGAGAGCAGCGAGAGCGAGGATGTCCCGGTGCGCCAGTGGATCAACCTTGCGGTCCAGGTGGGTGGGACCCTGGCGGTCCTGGCCTTCGCCTACCTGGTGATCTCCTTCCCGGACGGCTACCAGCTCAGCCGCTTCAGCCTGGATATTGACCTCTTCGTGCTCGCCGCGCTCGCCGCGCTGATCGTCCGCTCCTGGTGGTCGCTGGCGCTGTTCCCGACGATGATCATCATCGGCATCCTCGCGGCCGGTATCCACGTCGGACTGATCCAGGATCTCCAGCAGTTGATCGCCGAGAGCTTCAACGTCGAGTTCTTCACGCTGCCGCCGACCGTGCTCGGGGCGTTCGTGGCCACCCTCGCGCCGCGCCTGATCGCCCGCGGCATCCGCTCGCTCCGTCGCTCCCTCGGACCCGCCGCGGCGCCCGAGCCGCCGGCGCCGGAGCAGTCCCCGTTCACCCCCTCCTGAGCCGTCGCGGCCGCTCTGGCGTGAACGGCGCGCGGGGGTTACCGTGCAGCCTGCGGACCTCGTGAGGCCCGCGGCAGCGCACGCGAGCGACGCCGACGAGGGAGGTGAGCGATGCTCCATACGCGCCTGTGCGACCTGCTCGGGATCGAGCACCCGATCATCAGTGCACCCATGGCCGGCTCGTCGGCCGCCGACCTGGTCGCGGCCGTCTCCGGCGCCGGGGGTTTTGGCCTGCTGGGGGCGAGCGCCCGCGGGGCCGGGCCGGACTGGCTGCGAGACCAGATCCGCGCGGTGCGCGCGCGCACCGATCGCCCCTTCGGCGTCGGCTTCATCTCATCGGCGCCGGGCGTCGACGACCTCATGCGGGTGGCCCTGGAGGAGCGCGTGGCGGCCGTCAGCCACTCCTTCGCCGACCCGACGCCCCATGTCGGCCCGGCCCGCGCGGCGGGGGTCAAGGTGCTGGTCCAGGTGCAGACGGTGGCGCAGGCGCGCGTTGCGGCAGCGGCCGGCGCGGACGCCATCGCAGCCCAGGGCATGGAGGCCGGCGGCCATGCCGGGCGCGTGAACGCGACGTTGCCGCTCGTGCCGCAGGTGGTCGACGCGGCCGGCGGCATCCCGGTGGTGGTGGCCGGCGGGATCGCCGACGGCCGGGGGCTGGCCGCCGCCCTGATGCTCGGCGCCGAGGGAGTCTGGATGGGCACGCGCTTCGTCGCCAGCGTGGAGTGGGGCGGCGGCGAGTGGGCCAAGGCGCGGGTCGTCGCGGCCGGGCCGGACGACACCGTCCACACGCGCGCCTACGACCTGGCCCAGCAATCGCCCTTCCCGGAGGGTATCTGGGACCGGGTCCTGCGCAACCGCTTCACCGAGACCTGGCAAGGCCGCACCGATGAGGTCGTCGCCCACCGCGAGGAGCTACGCGCCCAGCTGCAGGAGGCGGTGCGCGCCGGTGACGCCGAGGTGGCGGCGGTGCGGGCCGGCGGGGCGGTGGGCCTGATCCGGGCCGTCGAGCCGGCCGGTGACATCGTGCGGCGCGTGGCGGCCGAGGCGGAGCGGATCCTGCGCGAGCGGCCGGCTGTCGTGCTGGCTTGAGCGCGGTGCGCCACGCGCCAACGAGTGACCTGTACGCCCGGGCTTCTCCGACCACACAAACCGTTGGCACCTTGCTTGCGCCATTTTTCGCCTGGCTGCCCCACCGCGTCCCAACCGGGCGCCCGTGCCGGGGCAGGAACGTATGGGAGTGGTTTCGATGGCGACCGGCACCGTCAAATGGTATGACCCCGAGAAGGGGTACGGATTCATCGCGCAAGACGGCGGCGGGAACGATCTCTTCGTCCATCGCTCGGCTGTGCAGGGCGCGGAGGGACTCAACGAGGGCGACCGCGTCGAGTTCGACATCGGCTCGAGCGCCAAGGGGCCGCGCGCGGAGAACGTCCAGGTCACCGAGCCCAGCACCGCGCCGCCGCGCCGCCGACGCTGGGAGTAATCCCGGCTCACCTCGCGCTGGCACCGACCCAGCTACGAGCGTCGCATGGGCGGGGCCGGCCCCCGGTTCCGCCCATCCCGGCGCGCCCCCTCCACGGCGATGCCGCGAGCGTCCTGGACTCTTGCGCCGCGCCGCTCCTGGATGAATGCACCCCCCACCCGCGTTTCCACTCTCATCAGGGAGTACACGCGTCGCGGTTCCCGGTGAACTGCGTCCAGCGACGGGAAAGGAGCGCGCCGTGGCCATCGACGTTGCCAACCGCGTGCGGGTCGGCCGGCTGGAGGAGCTCGCGGCGGGCTGCCGCGTCGTCTCGGGGGGCCGGCACGGCATCGCCGTCTTCGTCGACGGCGGGCGTGCCTACGCCGTCGACAACCGCTGCCCGCACATGGGATTCCCGCTGGCGCGCGGGAGCGTGTGCGACGGGATCCTCACCTGCCACTGGCACCACGCCCGCTTCGACCTGGGCAGCGGCGGCACCTTCGACCCCTGGGCCGACGACGTGCGCACCTACGACACGGTGGTCGAGGACGGCGTGGTCTACGTCGACCCCCATCCCCGGCCGGTCGACGTCGAGCGGCGCTGGAAGGCGCGCCTGCGGGACGGGCTGGAGCAGAACCTCAACCTGGTGACGGTCAAGGCGGTGCTCGCGCTGCAGGAGGCGGGCGTGCCGCCGCGCGAGTCGGTGGCGGTGGGCGCCCACTTCGGCGCCGAGTACCGCGCGGCCGGCTGGGGGCCCGGCCTCACCATCCTGACGGCGATGGCCAACGTCCTGCCGGCGCTGGCCCCGACCGACCAGGCGCTCGGCCTCTACCACGGGCTGGTCCACACCGCCCGCAACTGTGACGGAGCGCCGCCCCGCTTCCAGCTCGACCCGCTGCCCGACGCCGACGCGCCGCTCGAGCGCGTCAAGGGCTGGTTCCGCCAGTTCATCGAGGTGCGCGACCCCGACGGGGCCGAGCGCGCGCTGCTGACGGCAGTCGACGGTGGCGCCTCGCCCGCCGAGCTAGCCGACATCCTCTTCAGTGCCGCGACCGACCACGTCTATCTCGACATCGGCCACACCCTCGACTTTGCCAACAAGGCCTGCGAGATGCTCGACCTGATCGGCTGGGACCACGCCGCGGCGATCCTGCCCAGCCTGGTGCCGGGAATGGCGATGGCGCGGCGCAGCGAGGAGTTGAACAACTGGCGGCGGCCGGTCGACCTGGTCGCCGGCATGGCCCCGGCGCTCGAGCGACTGCCGGAGCTGGCGGCGCGGGCCGGGGCTGGCGCCTGGGACGGCTTCGACACGCTGGCCGGCACCCTGCTCGGCGAGGACTTCGCCGCTTCGGTCGACGCTCTGATCGCGGCCCTCGAGGACGGCGCGGCCCTGACGGACCTGACCCGGACCCTCAGCTATGCCGCGGCGCTGCGCGTGGCGCGCTTCCACACCAGCAACGAGTTCGCCGACTGGATCACCGTGCTGCACACCTTCACCTACTGCAACGCGCTACACCAGGCGATGCGGCGCGCGCCCTCGGCCGAGCTGGCGCGCGGCATCTTCCACGGCGCCGGGTCCCTCTACCTCGACCGCTTCCTCAACATGCCGGCCGCGCGGCTGCCGGAGCACCGCGTTGCCGGGGCCGAGCCGCGCGAGGCGGACGCGCTCCTGGCGCGCCTGACCGACCTGCTGGACCGGGAGCAGCAGGTGAACGAGGCCGCGCTCGTCGTCCACCGTTACCTGAGCCTGGGCCACGACCCGGCGGACCTGCGGGCGACGCTGGGTCACACCCTGCTCCGGGAGGACGGGGAGTTCCACAGCTACCAGATGCTGGAGGCCGGCCTGGCGCTCGAGCGCGAGCTGCGCGAGCAGGAGCCGGCCCGGCCCGACGCGGCCGACCGGGTGCTGGTGGCGGTGGCGCGCTACCTCGCGGCGCACGCGCCGACCTCGCGCGCCATGCTCCAGACGGCGCGGACGGCCCTGCGACTGCAGCGCGGCGAGGCGATCTACCAGGACGGCGACGACGCGGAGGAGGCGGCGGGCTAGCCGCCGCCGGCTCAGTGCATCTGGACGATGAGGAGGATGATCAGGGCGAGGAGCGACAGGACGGAGCCTATCGCGAACAGGATGATGATCCAGGGGACCAGTCCCATCAGGTTCCGCAGCAGCATGGCCTTCCTCCGGGTCTCCACCACCAGTCTTCCGGCACGCGCCGCCCGGACGCGGCACGTGCCAGCCTGATTTTCGCACGACCGGCGCCCCAGTGGCGCGCCACGGCGCGCGGCGCCGGCCAGACGACGAGCAGCGCCCGGCGACGGGCGGAGAGGGAGCGGCGAAGGATGCGGATCGGCGTGGTCTTCCCCCAGACGGAGATCGGCTCGGACCTGGCGGTGCTGCGCGACTACGCGCAGACGGCGGAGGGGCTCGGCTACACGCACCTGCTGGCCTACGACCACGTGCTGGGCGCCGACACCTCGACGCGGCCCGACTGGTCCGGCCCCTATACGGCGAAGAGCCAGTTTCACGAGCCGATGGTCTTCTTCGGCTGGCTGGCCGGCTTCACCAACCTCGAACTCGTGACCGGCGTCATCATCCTGCCCCAGCGGCAAACCGCCCTCTTCGCCAAGCAGGCGGCGGAGCTCGACGTCCTGACCGGCGGCAAGCTGCGTGTCGGCGTGGGCGTCGGCTGGAACCCGGTCGAGTACGAGGCGCTCAACGAGGACTTCCGCACCCGGGGCCGGCGCGAGGCGGAGCAGGTCGAGGTGCTGCGGCGCCTCTGGACGCAGGAGGTCGTCACCTTCAAAGGCCGCTGGCACAGCATCCCGGGCGCGGGGATCAACCCCCTGCCGGTGCAGCGGCCGATCCCGATCTACCTGGGGGGGCGCTCCGATCCCGCCTACCGCCGGATCGCCCGCATCGCCGACGGCTGGATGCCCCAGTTCCCGCCGGACGCCGAGGGGGCCGCGATCGTGGAGCGGGTGCGGCAGTACACGCGCGATGCGGGGCGTGACCCGGACGCACTCGGCATGGAGGCGCGGCTGTCGGCCGGACGGCTGACACCGGACGAGTGGCGCCGCCAGGTCGAGGGCTGGCGTAGGCTGGGGGCGAACTACCTGTCGGTCAACACGATGGGGATGGGGCTGGCGTCGCCGCGCGACCACATCGCGGCGATCGAGCGCGTCGCCAAGGAGATCGGCGTCAAGCCGGGCGCCTGATCGGGCGGCGACAGCGTCCAGGTCGTGCCGGCCGCACGGAGACGCGGCCGGCATCGTCGCGTCGAGACCGCGAACGTACGGGGCACGACCGCCGGACAATCCTTGCCTCGTCCATGTCCCATCGGTCCCGATTCGGTGCTGGGTCTCCTTGTCACCGGGGCCGGCACGGGGTAATCTCCCCGTATCGGGCCGCGTGGACGAAGTCGGTGGAACAGCCCCGGGCCTCGCAGCCGGGGCGATGGTGGCTGCCTCCCGACGGCGCCTGCCCCGCCCGTCGTCCGTGCCACGCGCGACGCCGGAGAGGGATCCCCGGTACGGGCATCGAGGAGGAGTAGCCTGATGAGAGGAGCGCCCCGGTGAATCCGCGTCCCGTACGTCCCGGCGCACCGCTGTCGCAGGGCCTGCTGGCGCTGGGCTCGATCTCGCTGGCCGTCGGGCTGGCCGTCTGGCAGCAGCGCATGCTCGGGCGGACCCAGACCGCCTCGGTGACCGCGGCCGAGCGACCGAACGTGACCTTCGGCGACGTGGCCGGCCTGGTCGAGGCCAAGGAGGAACTGGCGGAGATCGTCAGCTTCCTGCGCAACCCGTCGCGCTTCCTCAAGATGGGCGCGCGGATGCCGCGCGGCGTCCTCCTCTCCGGGCCTCCCGGCACCGGCAAGACGCTGCTGGCGCGCGCGGTGGCCGGCGAGGCGGGCGTCCCCTTCTTCGCCATGTCCGCCTCGCAGTTCGTCGAGGTCTACGTCGGGGTCGGGGCCAAGCGCGTGCGCGACCTCTTCGCCACAGCGCGCAAGGCCTCCCCGGCCATCGTCTTCATCGACGAGATCGACGCCATCGGCCGGCGGCGCGGCGACTCCCAGAGCCACCAGGAGTACGAGCAGACCCTCAACCAGATCCTGGTCGAGCTCGACGGCTTCCAGCCGCGGCAGGCGGTCGTCGTCATCGGCGCCACCAACCGCGGCGACATCCTGGACCCGGCGCTGCTGCGGCCGGGCCGCTTCGACCGGCGGGTTGACCTGCCGCTGCCGGACCGCGCCGAGCGGGCGGCCATCCTGCGCGTCCACGCGCGCGGCAAGCCGGTGGCGCGGGACGTCGACCTGGACGGGCTGGCCGGGCGCACCGTGGGCCTCTCCGGTGCCGACCTCGAGAACGTGGTCAACGAGGGGGCCCTCCTGGCGCTGCGCCGCGGCGACGACGTGGTGGTGCAGGAGGACCTCGAGGAGGCGGTCGGTCGGGTCGTCGCCGGGCCGACGCGGCGCAGCCAGACGCTGAGCGCGCGCGAGCGGGAGACGGTGGCGGTCCACGAGGCCGGGCACGCCGTCGTCGCCCACCAGTTGCCGGAGGCCGACCCGCCGCGCCGGGTGACGATCCTGGGACGCGGGCCCATGGGGGGAGCGACGATCCTGACGCCGGAGGAGGACCGCCGCCTCTGGACGCGCGGCCAGTTCGTGCACCGGCTCGCGGTGCTGCTCGGCGGCTACGCGGCCGAGGAGTCGCGCTTCGGCGAGGTCACGACCGGCTCGTCGGGGGATCTGAGCCAGGCCTTCGCGCTGGCCCGCACGATGGTGACCGGCTACGGCATGGGCCAGTCGCTGCGCGGCGTCGCCTTCGGCGCCGAGGGTCCGCTCTCGAACGAGACCGCGCGGGCGATCGACGACGAGGTCAAGGCGCTGGTCGGCGACGCGCTCGATCTCGCCGCGCGCACGCTGGCGCAGGCGACCGACCGGCTGGAGGCGCTGGTGCGCGCGCTGCTGGCCGAGGAGACGCTCGACGAGGGGCGGCTGCGGGGTGTGCTCGGTTCCCGGCCGGCCGCCGCTCGCTGAAAACGGCGCGGCGAACCCGGCCACCTGAGTGGTGGCGCGCCCGGGAAGTCCGGCGAGGAACGGGGGACGCATGGGCGGTTCACCGCACGCCGACCCGGCGGAGCGCAGCCCCATCGCGCGGCTCTTCTACCGTGACTGGCGCCCGACGCGCTTCGGCCGCTGGGTGAACCAGTTGGAGGGCCGCTGGGCCGCCCTGGGGCTGCCGCCGAAGGCCATGGCCGCGCTCGAGGTCCGCGGTCGGACGTCCGGGCGCACGCGCTCGACCGCGGTGGCGATCGCCACCGTGGACGGCCAGTCCTACCTGGTCTCGATGCTCGGACGGCGCTCGGAGTGGGTGCGCAACGTCGAGGCCGCCAGTGGCGACGCCGTGCTCCGGCACGGT
>DASSZN010000002.1:0-2626 GCA_035702805.1 Thermomicrobiaceae bacterium
GAACGGGATCGTAGTAGAGCGCCTGGTCGAAGCGTTCTGGCGGTAGTTCGCCGAGGGCACAGCCGCCGGAGGCGATCAGCTTCCAGAACTCGTCGAGATCGTCTGCTCCCGGCAGGCGGCAGGCCAGCCCGGTGATCGCCAATGGCGTGCCAGGCACGCGTTCCATCCCCATTACTCGTCCCCCAGCCGAGAACACGTGGCCATCTCGTGACTTCGAGGCAGTATACCCATGCAAAAGTAGCGAGGGCCACGACGTTGACTCGCAGACCACAGCGCGGCAGCGCGGGGGAGACGCGCTCCCCGGTGATGGTCGGACAAACGGTCGTCGGCGGTGACGGGCGCGCCGCCGATCCAGACCGGGCACACGCGCGGCGCGCGCTCAGTGCGCTCGCTGCGGGTCGGCGTGGCTCACAAACCGCCTGGCTGTCGCAAGGAGCCCGCGAGCAGGACCATGGGGCTTGCCAGCCAGAGCGGGACCGCCACGACGTAGAAGGTGTCGATGTCGAAGAGGGTGCTCGCGACCGCGCCGCTCAGGCCGGCGCCGGCCGTCAGCACGCTCGCGAGCACCCGGCGTTGCCCACGCATCAGTGGGGTCAACCCGGCGATCAGGGCGAGCACGAGGGCAGCCCAGCCGAAGCCGACCCTGGCGTGACAGTTCGGATTGCCACCCACCCGGACAAGTGCGAGGACCGCGTTCGCGCCGCCGACGACGGCGCCGAGCATCGCCAACCCGACGCCCAGCCCACGACCGCCTGACTGCCACAGGTAGCCGACCACGAACACCGCCGCCAGCACCGGCGTGACGATGACCGCCGAGGTCCCCAACAGCGGTATCGCCGCGAGCGGGATCACCAGGAGGACGACGGCGGCGAGCAGCAGCAGCGTCCGGCGCATGCGGGCACCTCCCGACGATCCGCGTGGTGCGCGTGCTCGACGGTCCGCGAGTGCCCGATGCTCCACCGTCACACGCACCCGTGGGCTGTCGACCGGGCCCGGGACGGCTGGCCGTTCCAGGATGGCGCGCGTCGTCTGGTCACGAGCCCGTCGCCGTCGCGGCGGCCCGGAGGTCTAGCGCCACCAGGAGCAGCCAGAGCAGCACGGCGGTCAGAAAGATTCGCTCGGTCAGCCCGCCGATGCGCGGCAAACCAAGGCCGACGACCTGCAGGGCCAGCGCCCCCAGCGCAACGGCCGCGACCGGCGTGACGCGGGCGCCGAGCGCGGCACACCGCGAGTCGAGGGTCAGGGCGCGGGACAGCAGATACTCTCCGACCGGGGCGCAGACGAAGGCGACGAGCGCGACCACGAGGTGGACCTTGCCGTGGATCGACTGCACGCGCCCGATGTCGGTCGGAAACGCGGCCAGCAGGAAGGCGCCGATCGACCAGACGCCCAGCAGGGCCAGACCGACCCGCGCACGCCCGGTCAATGTCAGGCTGCGCCAGAGGGCCGCGACGACCGCCAGCGACAGGAGGCCGCGAACGACGAAGTTGACCGTCATGATCCAGCCATAAGGACCGACGGCGAGGTCGCTCTCCGCCTGGCGGACCGGGCTGTAATGGGGTGGGAGTGCCTGGGCGACGACGTCGAGGAGGACGTACAGGACGATGCCGGCGATGCCGAGCCAGGCAAGACGCGAGGTCATCTGCTGTCCCGCCACTTCGGTGGCGCCTGCTTCCGGATCGGGATGAGCAGCGTACGTCGTCATGGGCGATTCTTCCTTATTTGAAACGGTGGTGCGGCTACAACCTGCCGCGCAGGATAACCCGAGTCAAGCCCGCCGCCAACGCACCGGCGTGGCGGGTCGCTGCCAGCTATCGACCGCGGTCTAACCGCTCCATCAGGGTGATCCGCGCGAGGACCGCATGCGGAACGACATGCGGTCAATGTCGCGGCGCGGCGTTTCGATCAGCGCCTCGTCCGTTAACCAGCCGCCGAGGCCGGCAGCGGGTCGCGATGTTGCCAGGTGCGGCAACCGCGCGGACCGCGAGCCGGAAACGCACCCAGGTGAGCGACCCCGGGGGCATGCGGGTGGTCCGAACGCCACCGGCCGCGTGCGGGTCAACCACCCGACCGTCACCGCTTGACTACCGACGTGGACGCGGACGTCCCACGGCCGGCAGGTGACGCCGCCGCGTGCTGGTCTAGGCGGCGACGTGGTGAGCCCTGTCGGAATGCCGCCCGCGCCGCTCCGCCGACCATTGGAGCATGCCGACGCCCAGGAAGAAGAGCAGCGCCAGCCCGAGGAGCCCGACGACCAGCACCGGTGGAACAGGCGCCATCAACCAGCCGCGCGTTGCCAGGACGCCGACGACGACCAGGTCGGCGACCGTCGCCCCCAGCACCCAGCTCCCGGGGCGCGTGCGCCAGGGAGCCGCGTCGGTCCGTACCAGGTAGAGCGTCGCCTGCCCGCCCGCGACCAGCCAGACAAACACCAGCGTCTGGGTTGCCGCAAGACCGAGCCCGAGCCAGCCGCGGCCGGCCCAGAAGACTCCGGACGAGAGCAGCAGCAGCGGCAGCGCCAGGCGCAGGGCGCTCCCGATCAGCGGCCGGGTTCGCCAGCGCTGGGGCGTCCGCGCCGACGGAGCCCGGTCCGCGGCGATGGCCAGCGTCACGACGTCGTTGGTGA
>DASSZN010000024.1:0-6278 GCA_035702805.1 Thermomicrobiaceae bacterium
GAACAGATGTTCTAGTTCCGCGCCGGTGGGACGCGGCGGTCGACGGCGAAACGGGGGGCGACGGGGCATGGGACAGTGGCAGCGGGTGGTGGTCCACGCGGACCTCGACGCCTTCTTCGCCGCCGCCGAGATCCTGCGCCATCCCGAGCTGCGCGGCCGGCCGGTCATCGTCGGCGGGCAGCCGGGCGGGCGCGGCGTGGTGGCCTCGGCGAGCTACGAGGCGCGCGCCCACGGCGTCCGCTCGGCGATGCCGGCGGCGCAGGCGCTCCGGCTCTGCCCCGGGGCGGTCTTCCTGCCGGGCGACGGCGCCTACTACCGCGCGCTGTCGCACCGCTTCCGGGCCATCCTGGAGGAGTTCAGCCCGCTGGTCGAGATGGTCAGCGTCGACGAGGCGTACCTCGACCTGAGCGGCGCCGAGCGCGCCCTCGGCGCGCCGCCCCAGGCGGCCCGGGCGATCAAGCGGCGCGTGCGCGACGAGCTGGGGCTGGTCGTCTCGCTCGGCGTGGCGGCGAACCGCCTGGTCGCCAAGATCGCCTCGGACCTGGACAAGCCGGACGGGCTGCGCGTCGTCGAGCCGGGCACCGAGGCGGCCGTCCTGGCCCCGCTCGCGGTCGAGCGCCTGCCGGGCATCGGGCCGAAGGCGGCCGAGCGCCTGCACGCCATGGGCGTGACGACGCTGGGCGGGCTGTCCCGGCTGCCGGTCGCGGTGCTGGCGCCCCTGTTCGGGCGGCGGGCGGCCGAGGTGGTGGAGCGGGCGCGCGGCGTCGACGGCCGGCCGGTCGTCGCGGACGGCGAGCCGGCCAAGTCGCTCGGCCACGAGCGGACGCTGGACCAGGACCTGGTGGACCCGGCCGAGATCGCCCGGCTGGTCGAGCGGCTGGCCGCGCGCACCGGGCGCGACCTGCGGCGCGAGGGGCAGCAGGGGCGGGTCGTCGCGGTCAAGCTGCGCTACGCCGACTTCACGACCGTGGGCCGACAGCGGCGGCTGGCGCAGCCGACCGACGACCAGCGGGAGATCGCGCGGGTCGCGGCGGCGCTGGTGGAGGAACTGCTGGCACGGCACCGGGCGCCGGTGCGCCTGCTCGGGGTCCGCGTCGCCGCGCTCGGTCCGGCCGCGATCCAGCTGAGCCTGTTCGGGGACGACCGGCTGCGGCGGCGCGAGCTCAACCGGGCGCTCGACCACCTGGCCGAGCGCTACGGCGCGGACCTCGTGCGCGTGCACGTGCCCACCGGCCCGGCCGAGCGGGCCGGCGCCCGGTGAGCGACCCCAGGGAGGAGGAGCGCGTGGACGACCACGACCACGACCACGAGGACGGGGACGCGCATGAGCCCGAACAGACCCGCTGGGTCTGCGACTGCACGCACCCGCCGGTGCTGCTGGCGATCTACGACGCGTCGGGGCGCATCGAGATCAAGGTGCGCCACCGCCAGTACGTCGCCACCGGCCGGCTCGAGGCGACCTGCCCGCGCTGCGGGACGCACCACGTGCTGGACGTGCGCCGGCAGGGCCCCCCGGCGGGCTGAGCGCCGCCGGGCCGCGCCGTGGCTCCAGCCACCCGGCCGCCCACCCCTGAGCTCTGAAGAGCCACCCCTGGATCCGAGCGCTCAAAGCGCCTCCCGCGAGACGACGCCGGCCTCCGGCCGGTGGAGGGATACGGTTCGCCATGTCCGCGCTGCCGCAGCCGCTCGAATCGCTCGGCGACTTCGACCCGACCCCCGACCTCGACGCGCGCCTCAACGCCCTGGCGCGGCGGGCCCAGACCGACCCGGCCGCCCGCAACACCCTCTACGCCGCGCTCGACTTCAAGATCGACCGCTTCGTCCGGCGCTACCACTACCGGGCGGACCGCCTGCACGTCTGCGAGCCGGAGGACATCGCGCAGGAGGGGTTCCTCGTCTTCGCCGACCTCGTCCAGAAGTGGCCGGGCCAGGAGAGCTTCCTCGGCTACTTCTTCAGCCGCTTCCCCTGGCGCCTCGCCCGGGCGATCGACCAGCTCGAGCGCGGCTGGCCGGCCGACCGGCTGCAGCCGCTCGAGGCTCCCGACGACCTGCCGCCGAGCGAGCCCGCGCGGCTCGACCCGGTCGACGACGCCACCCTCAGCGACCTGATCGCCGGGCTCGACCCGCAGAGCCGGAAAGTGCTCGAGCTGCGCGTCGACCACGGCCTGCGCCTGAAGGAGATCGCCCGGATGCTCGACCTGGACCAGCGCGCGATGTACTCCCTGTGGCACCACCTGCTGGCGCAGCTGCGCGCCGCGCTGGAGGGGAGGGATACGGGCCCGGGCACGCGCGCGCGCCGCGGCCGACGGAAGCGGGCGTGAGCGGCGCCGGAGAGCGAGGAGCGGGAGCGGGGTCCTACTCGGGCACGAAGAGCGGGCGCACCGGCTGCCAGCGGCCGCCCGGCATGTTGACCATCTGCAGCTCGCTGGTGAAGCGGTCGGACCAGATCCGCTGGTCGGGGTTCTTGACCACCCGCGGGGGCTGGCCCTTGCGGACCTCCTCCCAGCTGACGCCGCCCTGGGGCGAGGGGCCGGCGAGCGCCGCCTCCTCCTGCCCGGTCCGGGTCGCCGGCAGATCGCTGGTGCCGACCAGCGCCGGCGCGGCGGCGACCTGGCTCGGCTGGGCCAGCGAGGTCCGGGCGGGCGGGATGGCCATCTCGCGCGTCTGCTGGCTCGCCTGGGCCGGCTGCTCCACCTGCTCGGCGCGCTCGACCTGGTCCGCGTGCTCTGCCACTGGCCTGTCCTCCGCCTCGTCCGCGTGCTCCGCGTGCCCCGTTGGGGGCACGCGCCGTACCCCCGCAGTATAGCCGCAAACCCCTTGCGGTTCTAGAACATCTGTTCTATTCTGGGGTTGGGCTCCGGCAGGCTGGACGGCCCCGGAGCCCGGGTCGCGCGTGACGCATCACGCGCCAGCTAGCGGAGGAGGGAGCGCCCGTGCCGATCGCCTGCGTCAGCATCCCCCACTTCGCGCTCCGGGTCGAGCTGCTCGAGCGGTCGGACCTGGACGGGCTGCCGCTGGCGCTCGGCGCGCCGCCGGGCAGCCGCAGCGTGCTCCTCGACTGCACGCCGGAGGCGGCCGCGCGCGGCCTGCGGCCGGGGATGTCGCTGCGGGAGGCGAGCGCGCTCTGCCCGGAGGCGGTCGTGGTCGCGCCGAACCCGGTGCGGGACGCGGCCCTCTTCGAGCAGATCGTGGCGCGCCTGGAGCGGCTCAGCCCGCTGGTCGAGCCGGACGGCCCGACCTCCGAGGCGCCCGGCCGCTGCTACGTCGACCTGCGCGGGCTGGAGCGGCACCACGGCCCGCCGGAGCGGGCGGCGGCGCGGCTGCTCGCGACCGTGCCGCCGGTGCTGCGGCCGCGGGCCGGGGTCGCGCCCGGCAAGTTCGTCGCCCGGGTCGCGGCCGGCCGGGCCGCGCCGGGGGAGACGCGCGTCGTCGCCCCGGGCGAGGTGGTCGGTTTCCTGGCCGGGCTGCCGGTCGGCTGGCTGCCGCTGCCGCTCGAGACGGTGCGGCGGCTGGAGCGGCTCGGGCTGCGCACCATGGGCGACCTGGCGGCGCTGCCGGCGCACGCGGTCCAGGCCCGCTTCGGGCCGGAGGGGCGCCGGGCCTGGGCGCTGGCGTCGGGGCTGGACGACGACGTGGTCCGCCCGCGCGAGCGGCAGGAGACGGTCGTCGAGGAGCTGACGCTGCCGGCGCCGGCGACCAGCCGCGAGACGCTCCTGATCGCGCTGCGGCAGCTGGTGGCGCGGGCCTTCGGGCGGCCGGCGCTGCGCGGCCGGAGCGTGCGCCAGGCGCGCGTGCGCGGGGTCGTCGAGGGCGCCCGCTCCTGGGAGCACGTGATGGTGCTGCGCGAGCCGGTCGGCGGGGAGCGGCTGGTCGAGGCCCTCGGGCACCGGCTGCAGGCGGTCGAGCTGCCCGGCGCGCTGGAGTCTCTCACGCTGGAGCTGAGCGGGCTGACCGCCGAGGCCGCGCGCCAGGAGGCGCTGCTGGGGGCGCGGCCGCACCGGGCCCGCCAGCTCGTCGAGGGGATCCGCCAGCTCAAGCAGCGCTACGGCACGTCCCCGATCTACCGCATCGTGGAGGTGGAGCCATGGTCCCGGATCCCCGAGCGACGGCGCGCGCTGATCAGCTACGACCCCTGAACCGCCCGCGCCCGACGACGATCCAGACCGAGGCGGGCCAGCCGGCCCTCCTCGTCGAGGGGGCGCGTCGGCGGCGGGTGGCGCAGGTGCAGGACGTCTGGCGCGTCGACGACGAGTGGTGGCGCAACCCGATCAGCCGGCGCTACTACCGGCTGGTGCTGGAGGACGGGACGCTGCGCACCGTCTACCACGACCTGGTGGCCGACGCCTGGTACGCGCAGGCGTACTGACCCCGGCTCCCGGGCTACTCGTTCGAGAACTGCCGGATCATGCCGCCGTCGACGAAGTAGGTCGCGCCGGTGACGTAGGCGGCGTCGTCCGAGGCCAGGAAGACGACCACGCCGGCCACGTCCTCGGGGGTGCCGATGCGGGCCATCGGGATGACGGCCTCGAGCGCCGCCACCTTGGCCGGGTCGGCCAGGGTGTCGCGGTTGATCGGCGTCATGATCGCGCCGGGCGCGACGTTGTTGACGGTGACGCCGAAGGGGGCGAGCTCGACGGCGGCGGTGCGCATCAGCATGCGCACGCCCCCCTTGGCGGCGCAGTAGGGCGCGTTGCCGGGCATGGTGGCGTCCTCGTGGATCGAGGAGATGTTGATGATGCGGCCGCTATGGCGCGGCACCATGTAGCGGGCGGCCGCCTGCATGCCGAAGAAGACTCCCTTGAGGTTGGTGTTGACGACCAGGTCCCAGTGCTCCTCGGTGACGTCGACGAAGGGGGCCTTGATCTCGACGCCGGCGTTGTTGACCATGATGTCGAGCCCGCCGAGCTCCGTCTCGCAGCGCTGCACCATGGCCTGCACGTCGGCGCTGGAGCCCATGTCGGCCTGCACCGCGATGGCCTTGCGGCCGAGCGCCTGGATCTGCTGGACGGTGTCCTGAGCAGCGGACTCCTCGCGGTGGTAGTTGACGCAGACGTCGCACCCCTCGTGGGCCAGCCGGATGGCGATGGCCTTGCCGATGCCGGAGCTGGAGCCGGTGACGAGCGCGACCTTGCCGGTGAGCGGCATGGGCAGTTCCTCCCTCGGAGCGAAGCGGCGCACGGCAGCGCGCCGCAGAACACAGCGGTCGAGCCGTGGTGCGCGTCGAGCGTGACGCCGCGCACTATAGCACGGGGCTGGTGTCGGGCCATCGCCACGACAGCCCGGACGACCTCACCACAGGAGGTTGTTGGCTCGCACCAGCTCGGTCAGCAGCGGACGCAGTCGCGGATCGTCGAGGCGGACAACGTCCTCGTCGGCGCACCGGAGGGCTCCCGCGCCACGCTCGTAGAGCATGACGGCCGGCTCGTCGTTGTGGGCGTTGAGGTAGAGGAGACCGTCGATTGCGTCGAAGTCGACCGTCGTCTCGTAGAAGTACCGCGACCACGCCTGCGACAGCCGGTGCTCGCACTTCGCCACGGCCGCTACCGTACCCGCGCGCATCGCTCCGCGCGAGCGAAGATCCAGTAGACGTAGCGGCCGGGTCACCGTCGGGATCGCCACCCGGCGGTCGCCAACCTCGACCACCCCGGTGTCACCGAACACCTCGACGAGACAGCTCGAGAGCGCCTGCGACAGGTCCGACGACCAGGCCGCGTAGTACACCGACCGATCGGGGTCGCCACCCGGCTCGTGCTCGAACCCCGTCCCACGGTGATGATCGAAACGCCTCAGTGGCCCGTAGCCGCGAAACGCGAGCGGAGTCACGCTCCAGCGCGAGGGGTCGAAGATCCGGACGAGGCGACCTCCCGCCGGGACCTCGCGGAAGCGCGGCGCCACCGGGCGGTCCGGCGGCGGCGGTGCGATACGCACCACCTCAGTCGACGCCGACGGCGCGCGCCAGCGCCACCACGCGCGCGACCTGGCCGGCCTTGAGGCAGGCCAGCGGCGTGTCGCCGTCGAGCAGCGGGTTGGGACGCGTGATCCAGCTGATCTTCGCGATCGGTGAGACGTCGAGGGCACGGATGACGTCGGGGAGCCCGTGCACGACGCCGTTGTCACCGTTGGGATCGAACTGCCACGCCGGGAAGCGCCAGGCACCGTCCTCCAGGACCGCGACGAGCGTCCCGGCACGCAGGCGGTCGTGCGGCGTCTGGCGCGAGGTCCCCAGCAGCCGCGCGACCTGGGAGGCGGTCAACGCCCCGGCCAGCAGCTCACGGCGG
>DASSZN010000042.1:0-8740 GCA_035702805.1 Thermomicrobiaceae bacterium
CCTCGTCGCGGCACAGCTCCGCGTACTCGACGGTGATTCCCGGCTCCGCGGCCAGACGCGGCAGGCCGTCCCCGAGGACGCGGCGCACCCCGCCGCCGTAGCCGCGCAGGTAGGGGACGAGCACGCGCGGCGGCCCGGCGCCGCATGTGGCGCGGTCAGTTCCCATGCGCCAGCTCCGCGTAGACGGCCTCGGTGCGGGCGAACCAGGCGGCCTCGCTGAAGCGCTCGACCCGCGCCCGAGCCCGCGCGACCAGCGACGACCGCTCCCTCGCGCCCAGGTCGCGCACCCGCCGGATCGCCCCGGCCAGCGCCGTCGCGTCGCCGGGCGGCACCAGGTAGCCGCTCTCGCCGTCGACCACCTGCTCCGCGATCCCGCCGAGCGCCGACCCGATCACCGGTGCGCCACAGGCCATCGCCTCGAGGACCGCGAGCGGGAAGGGCTCGGCCACGCCCCCCGCCGGCACCGACGGGACGACCACGGCCAGGCTGTGGCGCAGGATCGGGAACAGCTTCGACCGCGGCAGGCTGCCGGTGAAGCGGACCCGCCCGTCGAGGTCGAGCGTCCGCGCGAGGTCCTCGAGCGGGCGACGCAGCTCGCCGTCCCCGGCGATCAGCAGGTCGACCTCGTCCCGGTCGAGCGCCGCCAGCGCCCGGATCGCGACCTCGACGCCGTTCTTGGCGGTCAGCCGACGCGGCACGACGACGTAGCGCGCCGGCAGGCACGGCGGGACCGGCCCGTCGGCGACCTCGCGGACCCGCGGGGCATCGACCCCGTTGTTCACGACGCGGATGCGCCCGGGCGGCACGCCGAAGTCGGCGGCCAGGATCGCCGCCTGGCCGTGGCTGACCGGGAGGAGCCGCGCGGCGCCCCGGTATGCCCCGGCCTCCAGCGCCGTGAGCGCCGCGAGGAAGCGGCTCCCCGGGTCGACACCCGCCGCCCGCGCCTCGCGCGACCACGGGCCGTGGACCGTCTGGACCACGGGAACCCCCGGCGGCACGGCGCGCAGGGACGCGCAGGTGGCGGCAGGGTCGTGGCTGTGGACGATCAGCCCGCCGGAGAGGTCCGACCGCCGGCGGATCGCGGCGGCCAGCCGGTCGACCGACGCGCCCAACTTCCAGGCACGCGCCCGGTCGGCGAGCGCCACCCGGAACGGTGGGTAGATGAAGCGCTGAGCCAGCGCCGGAGGGACGCGGTCGCCCGAGATGAGGCCGGCCAGCCGCCCCGCCGCCTGAAGCCGGCTCGCCAGCGCCCCGACCACGGTGCCGGCGCCGCCGACGTGCGGGTAGGGGAAGGAGGTGACGACCAGCACCTGGAGCCCGCTCACCGGACGCCCTCCGTGCCGACGACCGGCGTCACCAGCGCGGCGCAGCCGACCAGCAGGAAGAAGTAGGGGGCGACGAAGACCGACAGCGGCGCGATCGTGCTCAGTCCGATCACGACCATCGCCAGCCAGCCGGCCCGCAGCAGGTCCGTCTGGACGGGTTGCTCCGGGGGCAGACCGCCCAGGTGGCGCCAGGCGCTCGCCAGGAGGGCCAGCAGCGCCAGCAGGCCGAGCGGACCCGAGGCCGCCAGCGTGTCGACGTAGATGCTGTCGGAGCCCTCGACGTCGACGAAGGGCTGCGCCGTGCTGTAGTGCCGGCTGACCGGCACGAAGTTCTGGTAGCCGACCCCGAGCGGGTTGGCGGCCCAGACGGCGAGGAGCACCCGCTGGGCGTCGAGCCGTCCCGCCAGGCTCGGCTCGGCGGTGCCCTGGGTCACCGTGCGCGCCAGGCGGTCGCGGAAGACCGCGCTCCCGGCGAGCCCCACCACCAGCAGGGCCACCACCGCGAGCGCGACGAGGGCCTGGTGCCGGTGGGCAAGCCGGCCGCGCGCGAGCAGGTAGAGCACCCCGGCGAGGAGCCCGACCAGCCCGGAGCGGCTCCCCGAGAGCATGAGCGCGCCGTACGCCCCGACCGCCCCGGCGAGCAGCATGAGCGCGCGGGCCGACCGCCGCACGTCGCGCCCGGCGGACAGCGCCGCCAGCATGGCCAGGGTCAGGATGGCGAGGTAGGCGTAGTCGTTGGGGTTGGCCACCAGCCCGCTCTGGCGGTCGCCGGCCCCGAAACTCGCCGAGACCGCCGACTGGACCGGCAGCGCCGCGCGGAAGGCCGGATGGAGGGCGAAGGCGGTCATGGCGAGCGAGACGAGCAGCAGGGAGGCGGCGCAGGCCCGCCGCAGGCGTGGCGAGTCGTCGACGAGCAACGCCAGCGGCAGGATCGCGGCGGCACCAAAGCGCTTGACCTGGAGGAGCACCTCCCCGGCGGCGCCCGACGAGGCGTCGGGCACGGCCGCGCTGCCCGCCCCGGCGAAGACCAGCAGGCCCAGGCCGGCGAACAGCCCCGGCAGGAGCGCCAGCAGGGCGATGCGGAGGGCGCGACCGGCCGCCCGGGACGAGGCCCGCCGCTCACGCAGGCCGAGCAGCGCCAGCGGCCAGAGGGCGAGCAGCACGACGTCGAGCAGGGTGAGGTGCCCGAGCCCGGGGATGGTCGCCACCGGCACCCAGACCACGGTCGCGACCGGCACGACGGCGATCAGCACGCGCGCGGCCGCCGCCCGCAGCCGGGCGAATCCGACTGCACCGGTCGGTACCGCGTCGCGCGGCAGCGCCCACCCCGCCGTCGTCACGCGCCCTCCACCACGAGCGGGCGCGCGGCGCGGCCGCGCAGCCCCCAGGCGACGTAGGCGCCGTTGCCGGCGAACTGGGCGAGGTAGGCGATCAGCAGGGCCGCCGCCAGGCCCAGCGCGCCCAGTCGCGGCACCAGCACGACCGAGCACCCCACGAAGCCGGCGGCCCACAGCCCGTTCAGCCCCAGGTTCCACCACATGGAGAGGGAGGAGACGATCACCTGGCCGAGGGCGCCGGCCAGCGCGGCGACCACCGCCGCGAGCACCAGCAGGGCGAGCACCGGCTCGCGGCCCCGGTACTCCGGTCCGTAGAGACCCATGATCCGCGACCCGGCGAGGATCACGAGCAGCCCGGGCAGAGCCGCGGCCGCGCCGGTGGCGGCCGTGACCGCCAGGACGAGGCGCCGGCGACGGGGATGCCCTGTCAGGCGCAGGCTCGAGAAGACCGAGACGAGGACCGGCGCGAGCACGCCCGGCAGGAAGAGGAGCGCCACCCGCCACTGGTCGGCCGCGTTGAACACGCCCAGCTCCGCGTAGCCGTCTGGATGCCGACCGATCAGGATCAGATCGCCGAGCCAGGTCGCCGGCACGACCAGGGAGGAACCGAGCACGGCGGGCAGGGCAAAGCGCCAGAGGACGCTCCGCTCGCGCCACCAACCCTCGCGCGCCACCCGGATGCCCGCCCGGCCAAGCTCCGCGCGCAGGGTGAGGCCGGCCAGCAGGCAACCGGCGGCCAGCGCCCCGGCCATCCCGACGACCGCGCCCTCCAGGCCCCGCAGCCACACGCCGATGAGCGGCAGCGTCAGGGAGCCGAGGGCGGAGAGTGCGTTCACCCGAGCGAGCGCCCGGAACGCCTCCAGCCCGGCGAGCGCCCCGGTCTGCGCGCCGTTGAGCGCGCCGAACAGGACCAGCGCCGCCCCGCTCGCCAGCGGGCCGGCCAGCGACGGGGCGTGCGCCACCCGCGTGGCCAGCTGCGGTGCGGTCAGCACCAGCGTCAGCGCTCCGGCGGCACCGCCGAACAGCGCGGCCCGCTCTACCAGGGCGACGAGGCGCCCCGCCCGCTCGGGATCGTCACGCCGGTAGGACGCCAGATACTTCGTGGCGGTCAGGCCGAGCCCCAGCCCGGCGTAGACGCCGACCAGCCCGGCCGTGCTCTGCACGATGCCGAGTCGTCCGAAGCCGCCTGGACCAAGCACCCGCGCGACCACCACCATCGCCGCCAGCGTCATCGCCCGGGACAGCCCCGACCCCAGCGCCGACCAGAGCGCGCCGCCGGCCAGCCGCGCCGGGAGCGAGTCACCCGGCGGGAGTCGCCGCGCCGGCGCGGCCGCCCCCAATGTTGGCGCGCTCGTGCCCCGCGTCACAGCCGGATCACCATCGCCCCACCGGCCGGCCGGCCACGGAGGGCGTTGCGCGTATCGACGATCAGCCGGGCGTGGCGCAGCACCAGCGCGTAGTCGAAGGCCCGGTGGTCGGTCACGATCACGACGCAGTCGGTCGCGTCCAGCGCCTCGGCCGTCAGCGGCTCGGCGCGCAGCACCGCCCCGTCCAGCGACAGCGCCGGGACGTGCGGGTCGCTGAAGGCCACCCGCGCGCCGCGCTCCCGTAGCAGGCGGATGACGTCGAGCGCCGGCGACTCCCGCGTGTCGTCGACGTCGGGCTTGTAGGCCACGCCCAGCACCAGGACCCGGGCCCCGTTGACGCTGCGCGCGAACCGGTTCAGGCCGTCGGTGACGCGGCCGACGACGTGGCCCGGCATCGCCCCGTTGATCTCGTCGGCCAGCTCGATGAAGCGCGCCCGGTAGTCGAGCGTGCGCAGCTTCCAGGAGAGGTAGAGCGGGTCGAGCGGGATGCAGTGGCCGCCGATGCCCGGCCCCGGGTAGAAGGGCATGAAGCCGAAGGGCTTGGTGGCCGCCGCCGCGATCACCTCCCAGACGTCCAGCCCCAGCCGGTCGCACATCAGCGCCGTCTCGTTGGCCAGGGCGATGTTGACCGCGCGGAAGGTGTTCTCCAGCAACTTGACCATCTCGGCCGCCTCGGGCGAGGAGACCGTCACCACCGTCTCGATCGCCTGCCGGTAGAGGAGGGCCGCCAGCGCGGTCGACGCGGCGTCGAGGCCGCCGACGACCTTGGGGGTGTTGCGCACGTCGTACTCGCGGTTGCCGGGGTCGATGCGCTCCGGCGAGAACGCGAGGAAGAAGTCGACCCCGGCGCGCAGTCCGGTCTCCTCCAGCAGCGGCAGCAGTACCTCGCGCGTGGTGCCGGGGTAGGTCGTGCTCTCCAGCACGATCAACTGCCCGCGCCGCAGCGAGCGCGCGACCTGCCGCGTCGCCTCGACCACGTGGGAGATGTCGGGGTCGCGCGTCTTGCCGAGCGGCGTCGGCACGCAGATGCTGATCGCGTCCATCTCGGCGAGGCGCGCCGGTTCGTCGGTCGACTGGAGGAAGCCGTCCTCGACCAGCCCCAGCAGCCGGTCCGCCGGCACGTCGGCGATGGGTGAGGTGCCGGCGTTGACCGCCGTCACGCGGGCGGCGTCGGCGTCGAAGCCGAGCACGTCGTAGCCGGCCCCGGCGAAGGCCGCCGCCAGCGGCAGGCCGACGTAGCCCAGGCCGATGACCCCCACCCGGACGCGCCGCGCCAGGATGTCCCGGCGCAGCCGGGCGACGAGATCCGGGCCCGTCGCCGTCTCGGCGACGCCCAGAGCGCGCTCCACCTCGACCGCCGTCATCCACGCCTCCACGTTGACTCCTGCCCTCCCGAGGACCACCGCTCAGCCGGCTACGGCGCCCAGCACCCGCAGGCTCGCCACCGTCGCGGCCAGGCCCGCGACGAAGGGCACCGCCGGCACGTAGCCGAGCGCGGCGCGGGCCGCCCCGATGTCGGCGCGCGAGTGCCGCACGTCGCCCGGACGCGGCGACGCGTACCGGGAGCGCGCCGGAACGCCAAGCAGATCGGCAAGCACGGCGAGCACCCGGTTGAGCGCGATCGCCTCGCCGCCGGCGACGTTGAGCACCTGCCCGCTCACTCCGGGCGCGTCCGCCGCGCGCAGGTTGGCCTCGACGACGTCCGTCACGTAGGTGAAGTCGCGCGTCTGCTCGCCGTCCCCGTAGACCACCGGGGACTCGCCGCGCGAGAGCGCCCGGATGAAGCGCGGGATCACCGCCGCGTAGGGCGACGCCGGGTCCTGCCGAGGGCCGTAGACGTTGAAGTAGCGCAGCGCGACGGTCTCGAGCCCGTAGAGCTGGGTGAAGACCGCGCACAGCTGCTCGCCCGTCAGCTTGGACACCGCGTAGGGCGAGCGTGGCCGCGGGGCCATCGTCTCCACCTTCGGCAAGACCGACGTGTCGCCGTAGACCGACGACGAGGACGCGAAGACGACGCGGCGGCAGCCGGCATCGCGCGCGGCCAGCAGCAGGTTGAGCGTGCCGGTGACGTTGACGGCCACGGTCGTCGCCGGGTCCCGGATCGAGCGGGGTACCGACGGCAGCGCGGCCAGGTGGAAGACGACCTCGACCCCGGCGACGGCCCGTCCCACGGCCGCCGGATCGCGCAGGTCGCCCTCGAGCAGCTCGACCTCGCCCAGGACCGGCGCCAGGTTCTCGCGGCGACCGGTGGCGAAGCTGTCGAGCACGCGGACGCGCCGGCCGTCGGCGACCAGGCGCTCGACCAGGTGCGAGCCGATGAACCCGGCTCCCCCGGTCACGAGCAGCACGGGCTCGCCGCGGTCACGCCGGCTCACGGGCTCACCCAGAGGGAGGCGGCGACGCGTGGGTCGGGGGGTGGAGGGACGGCGTTCGGCGGGGCCGTCGCGTGGAGGTCATCGGGAGCGAACTCCGGGACGAGTGCCTTGAGCGTGCGGATCACTCCCGCGCGGTCGTCGAGCCGGACCGCCTCCTCAAGCGCCCGGAGCCTCGTCTCGATGCCGTCGGTGGCCCCGTGCTGCGCGGCAACGAGAATCCGGGGGTGAGCGGTCGGCCGGTAGTGCTCGCCGGGCAGGCGCAGTTCCTCACGGAGCTTCTCGCCCGGCCGGATGCCGGTGATCGCGATCGCGACGTCCTCGCCCGGACGCAGCCCGGCGAGGCGGATCAAGTCCTCGGCCAGGTCGAGGATGCGGACCGGCTGGCCCATGTCGACGGTGAAGACCTCGCCGCCCCGGCCCAGGACGACCGCCTGGAGCAGGAGGCTGGCCGCCTCCGCGACCGTCATGAAGTAGCGGGTCATCTGGGGGTCGGTCACCGTGACCGGTCCGCCCGCCGCGATCTGCTCCTGCATCGTCCGCAGCACGCTGCCCCGGCTGCCGATCACGTTGCCGAAGCGCGCGACCAGGTAGCGGCCGTCCGACCCGAGTGCGGCCCGGTGGACGATCAGCTCCGCCGCCCGCTTGGTCGCCCCCATCACGCTGCGCGGACTGACCGCCTTGTCGGTCGAGACCAGCACGAAGCGCTCGACCCCGACCAGCCGCGCGGCCGCCACGACGTTCCGCGTGCCCAGCACGTTGTTGCTGGCCGCCGCGGTCGGGTTCAGCTCCATCAGTGGCACGTGCTTGTGCGCCGCGGCGTGGAAGACGATCTCGGGCCGGTACGCCTGGAAGACCGACGTCAGCCGCGGCGCGTCGCAGATGTCGGCGATGACTCGATGCAGCACCGGGCCACCGTCACCCGGGCCGTAGCCCTCCGCCAGCAGCGCCTCCATCTCCCGGTGCAGCGTGAAGATGGAGTGCTCCCCGTGGCCGAGCAGGACCAGCTCGGCGGGGTCCAGCCGGAGAATCCGGCGACAGAGCTCGCTGCCGATCGAGCCGCCCGCCCCGGTAACCAGCACCCGGCGGCCCTGGAGCGCTCGCGACATCGCGGACAGGTCGGCCTCGAGCGGCGCGCGGTGCAACAGGTCCTCGGCCCGGATCGGCAGCGACCGATGCGGGGCGGCCTCGTCGGCAGGGCACCGGCGTGACACCGGGTCACCGTGCCTCGCCGGCAGCCAGGCCGCCAGCCGGGGCAGCCCGGCCACGGTCAGGGTCAGGAAGAAGAGGAGAACGGGCGTGGAGCGCGGGAAGAGGGCCCGGCTCCCGAGGGGTGAGATGGATGCCGCCCACCAGGGCAACGCCACCAGCGCGCTCACCGCCAACGTCGCGCCGGCCAGGACCCCGACATCGTGCAACGACGTCTCGGGCCGGTCGAGCGCGTAGAGGCCGGCGCGGTGGAAGACGAGCGGGCCGACGACCACCGTCAGCCCCGCGAGGATCAGCACGCCAACCCAGGCCGCACGGCTGCCGCCGAGGCCGAAGCTGTCCAGCCGAAGCACGAAGCTCAGGTAGGCCGCGAGCGGCAGGAGAAGGAGATCGCCGCAGAGCAGCCAACGGCCACGCGGCCCGTGTCCGCTCGCCTCGCTAGCTCGACCGCCGCCGATCGCGCCACGCCTGCCACGCCGCGCCCGGACGCGCCGTCTTCCGGCCATGCTTCTCCGTCCTCGCACCCGGTCCGGTCATCGGACCAACCGTGTCTGGGACGAAAGTACCGGATCGTGGCTGCGGGCGTAATCACACCGGCGCGGAAATTCCACGACGCTTTGTGACAGGATTGTGACAAGGCGTGCTCACGCGCAAGTTATGCACACTACAAACTGTTGGCCGCGTGCTGGCGAGCGCGCCTCAGAAGGTGCGGGTCCAGGGGCGCACGGCCCGGGGCGCCCCGGCTACAGCGTGGTCAATCCGTCAGGGGAGGTCGGTGGGCTCGCGGGACTCCGAAGGAGCGTGGAAGCGCGAGACGAGGCCATCCACGGCGGCTTTCAGGTCCGCGAGGTCCAGATCAGGCACGGCCGCCGTCCGACGACGCGTGTCGAGGTCTTCTCGCGGATACTGCCGAAAGTAGACGTTCCGGCCGGCCATGACCATCTCCACGCCCATCCGGAAGTTGTATGCGGCCAACTCGCGGTCGTCGGATGGCAGCAGGATCAGCACCGCGCCCTTCGGCACGGTGTCGCCCGTCTCGACGAGCGTGGTGATGAACGACTGGTGCAAGGCGAGGTTCCGGCGCACCAGATCGCGCAACTGATCGGTCATCGGCTCGTCCGTGCGCTTGC
>DASSZN010000190.1:0-6166 GCA_035702805.1 Thermomicrobiaceae bacterium
GCGGTACTCCTGGACGACGCAGACCGGCTCGAAGCCGATGCGCTCGTAGGCGCGGATGGCCGGGGTGTTCGTCACCGCGGTGAAGAGGAAGCACCAGCGCCGCCCGCCCGCGAGCAGCAGCCGGCAGAGCGCCGCCACGCAGGCGCCCGCGAAGCCGCGCCCGCGCTCCCCGGGCGGCGTGTAGACCGGCCCGATGCGCATCCCGTGGGGCGTCGGCCCGGCGTGACCGGCCAGCGACACCGGCTCGCCGTCGACCTCCCACAGGTAGAGTCCGCCGCCCGGCCCGCTCAGCCGCGCCTCGACGATCTCGGCTGCCTCCGGGTCGTCGCCGCCCGCCTCGGCGCTGAAGGCGGCCACCCAGCGCACCAGCAGGTCGCGGTCGGCCGCCGTCGCCCGGCGCAGGTGTCCCGGCACGTCCGCGGCCGGCCGGACGCGCTCCACCCGGTAGATGCGCTGCGTCATCCCGGCATGGGCGGTGCTGCCGGTCTCCCGGCTCCACGCGTCGGCGAACGCGCGGCTCGCCTCCGCCGGCCCGAGCACGCCGGGCACCGTCCACCCTTCGTCGAGGAGGTCGTGGACGACCAGACCAAGCGCCTCCGGAATGTTCGTCAGCGAGAGCAGCAGGTTGCGCGGCGGCGTCATCAACGCCGCGGCGACCACCTCCGGCCCGGAGAGCACGGTCGCCAGGTAGGGATCGGGCGGTCCCTCCGGCGCCGCCCGCAGCCCGCCGACGATGCCGAGCATCAGGTGGTGGTGCGCCTCGTGGCGCAGCAGGAAGTCGCCCGCCTCGATGGCAAACGCACCGGCGCCCGCGTAGCGACGCAGCCGCATCCCTGCCTCCCTCGTCCGGCAGTCCCGGTCGCTGGCGCATCCTAGCAGCCATTCGCGCCGTTGCGGCGCGCTCGGAAGCACGCCTATAGTGGAATCGACGGTGATCGTCACGGCGATCGCCGGAAAGGGGATGGGCTGATGAGACGCGCCCGGCTGCTGGCGCTGGTCGCCCTGGTCCTCGCGGCCTCCGTGGGCTGCCGCGTGCCCGGCACCACCGGCGTCGCGACCCCGGCGGTGTCCCCGACGACCGCCGCGGTGAACCTCGCGCCCACGCCGACACCGGCCGCGACTGGCACGCCAGTCGTTGCGCCCACGGCGACCGAGGCGCCGACTCTCGAGACCACCGCGACACCGACCCCCTCACCCACGCCAGCCCCGACACCGACCGCCACGCCGAACCCGGCTACCGAGCCGGTCGCCTGGTACATCGACAGCCTGCGCACCCGGACCTACGACGGCTGCTGCCTCGAGCGCACCGGCCTCTACGAGCACGGCGCGGGCTACACGGCCTGGCTGGTCGCCTACCGGAGCGAGGGACTGCGCATCACTGGCCTGATGGCCGTCCCGGATGGGAGCGGCCCCTTCCCCGCCGTCATCGTCAACCACGGCCACTTCGCCTTCAACGACTACGGCCCCGGCTGGGACACCATCCGCGAGGTCCGTTACCTGGCGAGCCACGGCTACGTGGCGGTCGCGCCCGACTACCGCAACTACGCCGGCTCAGACAAGGGCGACTACACCTTCGTCCCCGGCTATGTCTACGACGTGCGCAACCTGATCCTGGCCCTGCAGCAGTTGCCCGAGGTGCGGGGCGACCGCATCGGGATGCTGGGGCACAGTATGGGCGCCGGGATCACCCTGCAGGAGATCGTCAGCGGGGCCGACGTCAAGGTCGCGGCGCTCTTCGGCACGGTCAGCGCCAGCGAGGCGCAGTACTTCGACGCACGGGTCCACCTCTGGTCCACCACCGGGCAGCCGGACGCCAACACGGCCGCCTTCTTCGCGAGGTACGGCACGCCCGAGCAGCACCCCGAGGTCTACGCCAGGATGTCGCCCGCGAACTACTTCGCCAACGTCCAGGTCCCGGTCATCATCCACCACGGCACGGCCGACACGACCACGCCGTTGCAGTGGGCTCGGGATGTCGACGCGGGGCTGCGGGCAGCCGGTAAGTCCGTCCAGTTCTACGTCTACCCCGGCGCCGGCCACTCCTTCAACGGCGCCGACTGGGATCTCGCGATGGCGCGCACGCTGGCGCTCTTCGACGCGGTGCTGAAGGCGTAGGCCGAAACCTGCTCCGCGCGCCGCCTTGACACGAGGGCGGGCCGGCCGTACCGTCCGGACCGCGGTCGGGGTTGGGTGGCGAGAGGGGCTGGGCGCTGGCAGCGGCGGCGGAGACAATCCCGGTCCTGCGGCACAAGTGGACCACGGTGGCGCTGCTGGCCGCCATGCTGATCGTGCACAACGCCCAGCGCATGGGCGTTGTCACGGTCTTCGACCCCTTGCGAGCACGCTTCGGCACCGACTACGGCGGCGTCGGGACCCTCTTCTCGGCCTACGTCTTCGGCTACGCCATCTTCCAGTCCGTCGTCGGCCTGTTCGGCGACCGCTTCAACGCCAAGTGGCTGCTCCTCGCGGGGCTGACGCTGAGCGCGGCGTTCTCGACCGTCTTCGCCGGGACCCACTCCTACGCGGTGGCGCTGGTCTCCCGCTTTCTGCTGGGGACCACCGGTGCCCTCCTCTACACGCCAGCCTTCAAGATGGGCATCACCCTCTTCGCGCCCAGGGAGCGCGGCCGGGTGCTCGGCATCCTCCAGGCCGGCGCCGGCATCGGTAGCAGCGGCGCCATGATCGCGGTCCCCTTCTTCGCCGCGCGGCTGGGCCTGACCGGCGGCTTCCTGACGCTGCCCGCCGTCGCCGTGGCCGTTCTGCTGCTCGCGCTGCTGGTGCTCCCGGACGCTCCGGCGCTGCCGGCACCGAGCCGTGCCGAGCCGAGCATCGGCGTGGTTCGCCGGCCCGACTTCTGGCAGTTGCTCACGATCAGCCTGGTCGGGATGCTGGCCGCCTACGGTCTGCTGACCTGGCTCCCGACCTTCCTGACGCACACCTTCGGCTACTCGACGGTCAAGGCCGGCACCTTCTCCTCGGTCTCCAACATCGCGCTCCTGATCGCCGCGCCCCTGGTGGGGATAGCGGCCGACCTGCCGCACGGCCGGGCCGGCGTGGTGCTGGGCGGCTCGACGCTGGCGGCGGTCTCGTTCGCCCTGATGATCGTCAGCGGCAACGTGGGACTGGTGCTGGGGGTGGCGGTGCTGATCGGCATCAGTCTATCGGCGACCACCGCCCCGATGATGCTCTTCGCCGGCGAGCGCTTCGACCGCCGGCAGACGGCGCGCGTGGTTGGGCTGATGTCGATGGCGGCTCAGTTCGGTGCTACGCTGGCCGGCACGCTCTTCGGCGTCCTCCTGGCGCGCGGCGGCAGTTTTCGCATGATCTGGATCGCCTGCGCGGTGCTGGCCGTGATCCGGCTGGCGATGCTGGCCAACCTCGTCCGGCACGACCGCGCCGCGCACGCGGCGCGCCCCCTCGCCATGCGCGACGTGTAAGGCGACGGTCGACCGCTCCCGGATGCGGCATTTGGATCAACCACCGCCCGCCGCGCCTCCCTGGCACAGCGTCGCCGCCGCGGGTACCATGCGTGCAACCCGTCGCCGCGCCTCCCGCTTGCGCGTGACGCGAGAACGGAGCGTTGGCGTCGCATGGGAGGAGCATGGAGCGCCCACCCGTCGCCGAACCCCGGTCCGCCGATCCGGCCGCGCGCACCGCACCGGACCGTGGCGCTGACTTGGTGCTCGGCATGCCCTACAAGTGGATCGCCCTCGCCGTCACCACGATCGGCGCGCTGATGTTCGCCATCGACTCGACGATCGTGGTCCTGGCGCTGCCGCCGATGATGGCGGGCCTGCATGCCAGCCTGGTGAGCATGATCTGGGTCCTGATGGGCTACAGCCTGACCAGCACGGTGGCGCTGCTGACCTTCGGGCGGCTGGCCGACCTCTTCGGGCGCGTCCGCATGTACAACCTCGGCTTCGTCGTCTTCACGGTCGGCTCGGCGCTGTGCGGCATCGCCCAGTCCGACACCCAGATCATCGTCTTCCGCATCGTCCAGGGGCTCGGCGGCGCGATGCTGCTGGCGAACAGCATGGCGATCATCACCGAGGCCTTCCCGGCCAGCGAGCGCGGCCGGGCTATGGGCATCAACTCCGTCGTCTGGGCCGTGGGCAGCATCGCCGGTCCGCTGGTGGGCGGTGTGATCCTGGCCGGCGCCTCCTGGCGGTGGATCTTCCTGGTCAACGTGCCGATCGGCATCGCGGGCACCGTGGCCGCGCTGCTGCTGCTCCGCGACATCTCGGAGCGCAACCGCGGCGAGTCGTTCGACGTGCTCGGCGCCGCCTTCTTCAGCCTGTCGCTCGTCGCGCTCCTGATCGCGCTGAACCAGGGGATCGCGCTCGGCTGGACCTCGCCGTTGATCCTGGGGCTGCTGGCGGCGTTCGTGGTCTTCGCGGCCATCTTCTACCTGTGGAACCGCCGCGTCGCGAATCCGGTACTGGATTTCTCGCTCTTTCGCGACCGCATCTTCAGCGCGGCGGTCGTCACCGCGACCCTGCAGTCGCTGGCGATGTTCTCCGTCAACTTCCTCGTCGTCTACTACCTGGAGGTCGTCCAGGGCCAGACCCCGCTCGCGGCGGCGCTGGCGCTGGTGCCCCTGGCCGTCATGAGCTCGGTGCTGGGGCCGATCGGCGGCATCCTGTCCGATCGCCTCGGCGCGCGTAAGCCGGTGGCGCTCGGCCTCGTCGCCCAGACGGTGGGCCTGGTCGTGCTCAGCCAGCTGCGCGTCTCGTCGAGCGAGCTCACCGTGGTGGCCGGACTCGTGGTCGTCGGTATCGGCAGTGGCCTCTTCTGGGCACCGAGCACCAGCGCGACGATGGGCGCGGCGCCCAAGCACCGGCTCGGCATCGCCTCGGCGACGCTGGCCACCTGGCGCAACACCGGCATGGTGGTGAGCTACGCGCTGTCGCTCGCGGTGGCGGCCGCGGCCGTGCCGGTGGCGGCCCAGACGCAGCTCTTTCTGGGGGAGTCGGTCAACCTGTCGCGCGGGGTCGCCGCCGACTTCGTCGACGGGATGAGCGCGGCGTTCCACATCTCCATCGCCATCTGCGTCGTCGCCGCGGTCGGCTGGTGGGTTTTCGCCGCCCGGGCGGACCAGCCGTCGTCGGCCGCCGTGCCCGCGGAGCCGATACCGCCCGCGTGAGGTGCCGTCCCGGCGGCGGGGCAAACGCGACGGTCGCCGTCGCGGCGTGCCGGCGCCACCCGGCCGCGGGGTTACCGCCTGATAACCGGCGCGCGGCCCGACGAGTGTCGGTTCCGTTCGCGGGCCTACTCCTTTCGGGGCGTGCTCAGCGGCAGGAAGGCGCGCCCGGCCGAGCTACCGCCGTTGACCGCCAGCACCTCACCGGTGATGAAGTCGGCGTCGGGCGAGGCGAGGAAGAGCGCCGCCCGGGCGATGTCCTCCGGCTGGCCGATCCGCCCCCACGGGATGCTCCTCGTCAGCGTCTGCGTGTACTCGTCCGAGATCGGCGACACCTCGCTGTGGACCTCGATTAGCCCCGGCGCGATGCAGTTGACGTTGATGTGGTGGCGCGCCATCTCCAGCGCCAGCACCTTGGTGAACATGATCACGCCGGCCTTCGAGGCGCTGTAGTGCGCCGCGCCGACCCGGCCGCTCGTCGCCGCACCCGAGGAGACGGTGATGATCTTGCCGCCGCGGCCGTGCTCGACCATGCCGCGGGCCGCCGCCTGGCAGGTGAGGAACGTGCCGCGCACGTTGGTCTCCATCACCCGGTCCCACTCCTCCTGGCTCATCTCGAGCACCGGCGTGTTCGGGTAGATGCCGGCGTTGGCGACAGCCACCGTGAGCGGGCCGAGCGCGCCCTCGGCGGCGGCGACGAAGTCCCGGACCTGGGCGCCGTTGCGCACGTCGACGGGCTGGCTGAAGAGGCGCGACCGATCGGGGAAGCCGTCGGCGGCGCGCGCGAGCGCCTCCGGCCGGAAATCCCCCAGCGCGACCCTGGCTCCCGCCTCGTAGAATCCCTTCGCAATGCCGAGCCCGATGCCGGCGCCCGCCCCGGTCACCAGCACGACGTGCCCGCGGTAGTCGTGGCTCACGTTCCTCTCCTCCCGCTGCTTTCCCGGCCATGCGCGCAAGACATCGGGCCGCGACCGTGTCCGGCTACATCCTACCCGTCGCCACCGCGTTTAGGACCGGGACGCCGGC
>DASSZN010000314.1:0-30713 GCA_035702805.1 Thermomicrobiaceae bacterium
CGTGGGGTTCCTCGCGGGCGTATCGACCTGAGTGGCCAGGGCGCCGATGCTGGCGCGCAGGCGCGCCGGGTCGAGGCCGACCGCATCGTTCCTGGAGTCAACCGTGACCAGCGACCGCAGCGTCGACCGGCCCAGTTCCCATGTCCCGTCCCCAGCCGTGAGGATGAGCGGCGCGGAGGTGAACCTGGACGCCTGCGCCAGTCCCGGCTGCAGCCGCGACGCAGTGACCGACGGCGGTACCGTGACCAGTTCGACGTTGACCGGCTGGGTCGAGAGATCGGCAAGCCGCTGCGTCAGAGCCAGCTCCGTCTGAGCCACGTCGATGGCGGTCCCGGACTTGCCGGGGTCAATGGTCAGCCCACCGGAACTGCCGAGCGCATAGCGCGCGTTCACCGGCGCCGCGGCAGCCGCGGCAGCCACCTGCTCGAGCACCCGGTAGGTCGCCTGAGTGTCGACCTCGACGATCAACGGGCTTCGGTACCCGCCGAAGAGACCTTGCAGCCAGACCCGGGAATCAATCAGAGGATTGCCGCTGCGACCCAGCGCATAGGCGTCGCGCAGGCTGTCCGCGGTGTCGTAGCGCGCACCGAGGGACGCCGACGACACCGACCAGCGGCGGGCGCCGACAGCCAGTGTCACCATTGCCGGTGCCGAGGACGCGACCCGCGCGTCGAGGCGCGCCTGAGCCTGCGCCAGTGTCAGCCCGGATAGATCTACGCCGACGACGCTCAGGCCGCGATAGAACGTCGGGCCGTGACTGCGACCATACACGACCGCCGCTCCGGTCAAGATGAATAAGAAGCTCGCAGCCATCGCCACGGCGAGGAGCAGCCGTTCGGTCAGATCGTTCAAGCCCCACGGTCGGCGGATCGGGGCGACTTTCGGAGGGAGCGCATGCGGGTACTCGCTGGTCGTTTCTCGCAGCACCGCTCGCCCCCCTTCCCATCCCGTCGCGACTGGCGCTGGTTCGTCGGCATCAGCCGTTCCCCGCGGCCGGCATCGCCGCCACGACGACGTCCTTCACGCGACGCTTCATTTTACCTGGCCGCTTCACTCGAGCCCAGGCTTGCCTCCAGGTCACGACCTCCCGACGCCAGCGCCGCCGTCAGCCGCCGCAGACGCAGCATTTCTGCCGGACCAGGCGGCGGCTCGAGCCATCCGGCCAGACTCGCCATCGACACCGAGACACGGCTCTGGATCGAGCGACGTTCTTGCATCCGGCCGGGGACTCCGGCGACCCCCTCGACCCGCCCCAGTAGCGAGGCGCGGTCGCCATGGATCAGGGCGTACCCGAACGCGGCTGCGTCGTACGCGGCGATGCGGGGAAGGTTCCGCACGAGGAGCGGGCGCGGTAGGCAGCGCGCGAGCGTCCAGATCCGATTGCGCGCGAGCAGGCGCCGCTTGAGCGGCGACCCTTCGACCGACGACGCGGAGTAGGCATGGCGCGCAACCGCGTCACCGGCGTGGACCGCCGACCAGCCTCGTAGCCGGAGCCGCCAGGCGAGGTCGACGTCCTCGAGATACATGAAGAACGGCTCGGCGAAGAGGCCGACGTCCTCGAGCGCCCCCCGGCGGTACGCCGCCGCACCGGCCGAGGCGCCGAACACCGCAGCGCCGCTTGGCAAAGCCGTGATGTCCTCACCGAGGCCGCGGTCCAGCGCCACGCCGTTGGCGAAGACGCGGATGCCGGCTGAGGCGACCACGTCGGGCGCCGCGGAGAAGACCAGTGATGCCGCTACCGCACCGATTGCGGAGTCGGCGGCGAGTGGCTCGAGGACAGCGTCGATAAACGCGGGATCGGGCGTCACGTCGTTGTTGAGCAGCACGACGACGTCTCCGTGGGCACGACGGATCCCGAGGTTGTTGCCGGCCGCGAAGCCGAGATTCCGGCCGGCCTCGATGACCGCGACCTCCGGGAACTCCCGGGCCAGCGCGTCGACCGTGCCGTCCCGAGAGCCGTTGTCGACGACCAGGATCTCGTCCGGACAGCGTCGCTGGTCGCGCAGCGCGCTCAAGCAGGACCGCAGGTGCGGCCAGCCGTCGTAGGTGACGATCACGACGGAGACGGTCGAAGTCATAGGCCTTGGCGGACCTCCCGACCCGGCGCCTGGCCGGTGGGTGGAGTATAGACGCCGCCGCCCGGCATACGCTTTGCGCCCTCCGCACCGTGGAACTCGGAGAGATCCGCGCATCCGAGACGAGGGAGATGAATGGATGTCGGTCGGCAATTCCAGGCTACACCTGGGGATGGACGTGGTCGGGCTCGCCGGTGGCCGGATCGGTCGGGTCGCACAGGTACGCGACTTCGACTTCATCCTCGAGCAGCCCGGCCAGGCTCCCCGCTTCGTCCCCTTCATCGAGATCGAGGGAGTCGAGGGCGACACCGTGCGACTGCGGGTCCGGGCAGCCGACGTGCCCAACCGGGGCTGGGCGCCGGCCACCAATCTCCGCGAGGAGTGGCCGGGGATGGAGCCCGACCGCTCCTCCTGAGAGCCCACCGTCGCGGGCTGACGCGGTGCAGGTCAGGCGAGGTCTCCCGGTAGCACGGCGCGTCCGCGCCGTGCGTGCTACCATGCCCCGGATAGCCAGCGACGCGGCCGGACGTCGGCCGCGACACGGTCCCGGATACCCGAGCGGTGTCCGGGTGCCCGCCATGCCAGTGCGGGGATGGGAGGAACATGGCCCGGGAGGTCATCGCTACCGGCAGCGCCCCACAGGCAATCGGTCCCTACTCGCAGGGCATCAAGCTCGGCAACCTGGTGTTCACGGCTGGCCAGATCCCGCTGGACCCGGCGACCGGCAAGCTCGTCGAGGGGGGCATCGAGGAGCAGACACGGCGCGTGATGCAGAACCTGCAAGCCGTGCTCGGCGCGGCCGGGTCGTCACTCGACCGGGTGGTCAAGACGACCTGCTTCCTCGTCAACCTCGACGACTTCGCTGCCTTCAACGGCGTCTATGGGACCTTCTTCGGCCAGGACGCGCCCGCACGCAGCACGGTGCAGGCGGCGCGACTCCCCGCGGGCGCCATGGTCGAGGTCGAGTGCGTCGCGGAGTGCGACTGAGCTCCGCGCACCGACTCGGGAGGGAGGAATCCGATGGCTCAAGCGCGTGAGGGCACGATCGATCGGTTAGTCGGTGAGGTCTCCGCGGCACGGCTGATGGACACCACCCGCGCCATCGCCCAGTGGCAGCGCCTCTCCGGCACCCCCGACGAGCGCCATGCCTTCGATTACGTCGAGCAGACGCTGCGCGGAACTGGCTACGCCACCCGGCGATTCGATCCCGTCTGCCTCGTTAGCCTGCCCGGCCCCGCCTCGCTCACCCTGCTCGACGACGGCAGCCAGCCCACCTGCATCACCCACTCCTTCTCCACGTCCACCGGCCCCGAGGGCCTCACCGGCGAGGTCGTCTACCTCGGCGCCGGCACCGAGGCCAACTACGCCGGCCAGGACGTCCGCGGCAAGATCGTGCTCGCCGAGGGGCTCGCCGGCCCGAACAAGGTCGGCCCCTCGGAGCGCCACGGCGCGGCCGCGATGATCCACATCAGCGGGCCCGAGATCCACGAGATGATCATCTCGCCGATCTGGGGCAGCCCGACACCCGACAACGTCGACCAACTGCCCACCATCCCCCACGTCTCGATCGACGCGGCGACCGGCGCCCTGCTCAAGGAACGCCTTGACCGCGGCCCGCTCATGGTTCGCCTGACGACCGAGGTCGACACGGGCTGGCGTCCCCTGCCCATCCTCGTCGCCGACCTCCCCGCCGCCGCTCCGCTGGCCTCCGACGACTTCGTCCTGCTCAGCGGCCACATCGACTCCTGGTACTACGGCGCGATGGACAACGGCTCCGCCAACGCCTCCATGATCGAGACGGCCCGCATCCTTGCCGAGCACCGTGACCTGCTGCGTCGGGGGCTGCGGGTCGCATTCTGGTCGGGCCACTCCCACGCGCGCTACGGCACCTCGGCCTGGTACGCCGACGAGCACTGGCAGGAGCTCAACGACCACTGCGTGGCCCACGTCAACATCGACTCCCCCGGCGGAATCGGCGCGTCCCTGCTGACTGAGGCGCCGACCATGGCCGAGACCTACGGCGTCGCGCGGGAACTGATCGGCTACCTATCGGACCAGGAGCTCGCCTACCGTCGTATCGGCCGCATGGGAGACCAGTCCCTCTGGGGTATCGGCGTGCCGTCCCTCTACTGCTCGATCTCGGTTCAGGGCGGCGACGAGGGCGGACCGGATCTGACCGACGCCATCGGCGGCGAGAAGCGGCGCGGCGGCGGGCTTGGCTGGTGGTGGCACACCGCCGACGACACGCTCGACAAGCTCGATCCCGACAATCTGGCACGCGACGCCGGCATCCTGCTGGCGACCGTCTACCAGCTCGTCTCCGACCGCGTCCTGCCGTTCGACCAGACGGCGGCGGTAGAGGAGATCCGCCGTGCCGTCGCGGCGGCCGAGCGCGCGTCGGGGGAGGCAATCGCGCTCTCCGGGCTCGTCAGCGAGGCCGACGCGCTGCACGCGTCTGCCCGGCAGCTGACCGAGCGCCTGAGCCAGCCGACCGACGACGACCAGGCGCGAGCGTTGAACCGCTGCCTGATGCAGGTCAGCCGGGCGCTCATCCCCGTCAACTACACCCGTGCCGGCCGCTTCAGCCAGGACCCCGCGCTCGACCAGGGCGTGGTTCCGGGACTGCGCGACATCGCCGCGCTTGGCCAGCTACCCGCCGGCAGCCCGGAGCGCTACCTGCTCGAGACGCGCGCCCGCCGGGAGCGGAACCGCCTGCGCGCCGCGCTGGTCGAGGCGCGCCGCGCGATCGACGACACGCTGGCCGCCATCTCCTGACGTCGCGGTGACCCGCGCGGGCCGGCCCGAAATGGCCGCCGCGCGGGTCTTCTCGGCCCGTCGTCGTGCTTGACACCCCGTCCGTACCATCGCTATAATTCCCAGCGCTTGCCGACCAGGCAGACGCGCCGAGGTGGCGGAATAGGCAGACGCGCTAGCTTGAGGGGCTAGTGCCCGTTTTAGGGCGTGGGGGTTCAAATCCCTTCCTCGGCACCAGGTCCACTGAGTTCGGGCGATTAGCTCAGTTGGAAGAGCGCCACGTTTACACCGTGGATGTCAGAGGTTCGAGCCCTCTATCGCCCACGAGCGCGGGACGTCCCCGCGGCACCGGGACGCGGAGATGCTCCGGGCGCGCCGGTCTCCCATCGCGGCAGATCTTCAGCGCGTCAGGGTAGAGCGATCGGGCCGTCGCGGGTTCTTGTGGTCGCGCCGGTCATCCGGCGCGCGCTGCACGTCGCGCACCATGGCTGGGTAGCTCAGTCGGTAGAGCATGCGACTGAAAATCGCAGTGTCGGCAGTTCGAGTCTGCCCCCAGCCACCAGCCGGCCCCGCCTCGCGGCGGGGCCGCGGTGTTTCGGCGAACCGTGCGATCCTTACTGGCGCCGAGTCTCTGGAACGGATCGTTCCTCGACCAGACGTCCGCCTTCATCGAGCGCCGCCACGCCCGCGCTTCCCCCGATAGGCCACCGCGGAAACCACCACGGCCGGCGTCCTCCGCGACGCGCGACCTCTTCTACACAGTCGTGGGGCCGGCGCTGATCACCGGCCCCACTGTGAACCCGAATTACGCTCCCGATGGGAGCGGCCGCAGGAGCACCCGATCCTCTACGTCGACACTTGCTCCATGACCGCTGCCCGCTGCTTGATACCGAGGAACCGGATCAGCAGTGACGGGATCAGCGCACCCGGTACCACGATGAAGAGCACCCACCCGAGATGGTTCAGTGCTGCCCCACCGTGTCCGCCTAGCAGGTAGAGTGGGCCGGCGATGGTGATCCCGATCCAGGCCCCGATGTGGCCGAGGCCGTCGGTCCAGCCGAACGCCACCGCACGGAACCGTGTCGGGAACGACATCGCCGTGTAGTTGTACATATTGAAGAGCCAGAGACTGCCGCCGATCCCGGCGAAGGTGTAGAAGAGCGCCATCACCGGCTTGCTCGGGAAGAAGTAGATGATCCCCCAGCCGACGGCGAACATCGCTCCCACGATCAAGATCACGTCGCGCCGCTCGAAGCGCTCGCCGAGCCGGGCGTTCGCCAGGAACCCGAGGAACCGGAACACCCCGGCGATCGTGATCAGCAGGAAGACGAAGTGCGCGTCGGCGCCGTGCGCCACCATGTAGACCGCGGCGAACGCACCCACCCCGTAGACGATTCCCGGGTATCCCAGGAGCCACGAGATGAGCAACACGATCGTGCGCTGGCGGTACTCGGGGTTGAGAAAGAGCTCCTTCCAGGCGCCCTTCTCCGCCACGACCACCGGGTGGAAGTTCTCGTCGGGCTCGGGCAGCGGCTGGCCGTACGCCTGCTCACAGCGCGCCTCGAGTTTCTCCAGGGTGCGCTCGGCCTCCTCGTGACGCCCGTGCGCCTCCAGCCAGCGCGGCGACTCCGGCAGGCGCCAGAGGAGCAGCGGGAACATGATGAACACGAGCGCGGCGACGACCCAGACA
Organism: Thermomicrobiaceae bacterium; assembly: GCA_035702805.1. GTDB lineage: Bacteria > Chloroflexota > Chloroflexia > Thermomicrobiales > Thermomicrobiaceae > DASSZN01. The sequence continues at coordinate 6,520 of DASSZN010000314.1, forward strand.
TAAGCCTGCCAGTGCACGGGAATCCAGAAGAAGGCCAGGAGCCCGATCACGACGCCAACCAGCGCGGTCGTGCTCTGCGCGCTCAGCAGGAGCTGATTGCGCGCGTTCGGGCCGATCAGCTCGGAGATGTAGACGGAGTGCAGGGCAACGATCGCGCCGACGCCCAGGGTGCTGAACACCGAGAGCGCCACCAGTGGCCAGAAGCTTGTGACGTAGGCAAAAGGCCAGAGGAAGACGCCGCCGAGAACTGCCGCCAGGACGATGCCGACCTTCCGGCCGTAACGATCGGCGATCCAGCTCATGATCCAGTCGCCGACCAGCACGCCGAGGCCCACCTCCAGCGCCTGGATCACTGAGTACTGAAAGACGCTGACGTAGTGATGCGGTGCCCAGATGAAGGGATAGAGACGACCCGCGATCCCGTCCGTGTCGACAATGATCAAGCCCCAGGTGAGCTCCACCAGGATGGCGATCTCCCACTGAACCCGGGTCAGAGGCAAGCGGTCGACGCGGGCAGCCATCCGCCCCGCGATCGACGGGGCACGCGCCCCTGCCGCCGCGTTCGGTACAGAGGGGATTCCATCAAGTGGCAAGCCGGCCTGGCCAGCTCCCGTCATCCTCAGCCTCCTTCCGACGCCGTGGTACTCCGATGATCCTCGGCCGACCTCCCCATCGTCCGAGACTCTCTGCCGGCAACCGCACACCGCCGTGACCTGCGCTCAACGCCATGCCTGGGCGTCGTTGACGCTCTTGCATCCGCGAGAAACGGACCAACCGGCCTGGCCCGGGTGAGCCACCGCCGACGAACGGCGGCCGCGGCCATCGCACCCCCGAGATGCGACGACATCGGCCACTGCGAGCACGAGAAACGCGATCGCGGGCTCGTCAAGCGAGCGCCGCGCGGATTCCTCCGGATCGTCTACGGCTCGTTGATCTTGCCATGTCTTTCGAATCTGTGCCTATCGTATGCCAGGTCCCGCGGCGCTGTCAAGACCGCAACTCACACCCAGAAGTTTGTGAGCAGATTCACGGAACACGCGACCGCCTGCGGGTCGATTCGACGCCGGCAGCCGCAGCGCGACGCGGACGGCGGCCGTCCGCGTCGCGATCCCTTGCTCCGTACTGGGGTCATCGAGAGGGGGCGTGGATTGAGCCGCGGGGCGAGCGCGAACTCTGCCCCGCGGCGTGAGACAGGTCGTCAGTCGGCGCCGGTCTCCGACTCGCCGTACTGCTTCTTGATCTCCTCGAGCACGGTGGGATCGGTCAGGGTTGTCGTGTCGCCGATCACCCGCCCCTCGGCGATGTCGCGAAGGAGCCGACGCATGATCTTGGCGCTCCGGGTCTTCGGCAATTCCGCCGTGAAGTAGATCCGATCCGGCCGGGCGATCGGCCCGATCTTCTCGGCGACGTGCTCGCGCAGTTCGTCCACCAGCTCCGGGCCGGCCTGGACCCCGCCCCGCGGCGTGACGAAGGCCGCCACTGCCTGGCCCTTCACCTCGTGGCTCACCCCGATCACCGCCGCCTCGGCCACGGCGGGGTGGCTGACCAGCGCGCTCTCGAGCTCCATGGTACCCAGGCGGTGTCCCGCCACGTTCAGCACGTCGTCGACGCGCCCGAGCAGCCAGAAATAGCCGTCCTCGTCACGCTTGGCGCCGTCGCCGGTCACGTAGACGCTCGGCCCGTACTTCGAGAAGTACTGGGCGACGTAGCGGTCCGGGTCGCCCCAGATCGTTCGTGCCAGCGAGGGCCAGGGACGGCGCATGACCAGGAAGCCGCCCTGGCCGTCCGGCACCGGATTGCCGGCCTCGTCCACGATGTCCGGCACGATACCGGGGAAGGGGGTCGTCGCCGAGCCCGGCTTGAGCGTGGTGATCCCGGGCAGCGGCGTGATCAAGATGCCGCCCGTCTCCGTCTGCCACCACGTGTCGACGACCGGGCAGCGCTCGTGCCCGATGTGCTCGTAGTACCAGATCCAGGCCTCGGGGTTGATCGGCTCTCCGACCGTGCCGAGCAGTCGAAGCGACGACAGGTCGTGGGCCGCCGGGTACTCGGTCCCCCAGCGCATGAAGCTGCGGATCGACGTGGGCGCCGTGTAGAGGATCGACACCGCGCGCCGCTCGATCAGGTCCCAGAAGCGGTCCTTGTCCGGGTAATCCGGCGCACCCTCGTACATCACGCCGGTCACTCCGTTGGCCAGCGGCCCATAGACGATGTAGCTGTGGCCGGTCACCCAGCCAATGTCGGCCGTGCACCAGTAGACGTCGTCGTCCTTGAGGTCGAAGACCCACTTGCTGGTCAGGTACGTGCCAACCAGGTAGCCGCCGGTGGTGTGCAGCACCCCCTTGGGCTTGCCGGTGGTGCCGGAGGTGTAGAGGATGTAAAGCGGGTGCTCGGCGTCCACCCACTCCGGCTCGCAGTAGGTCCCCTCGACCTGGTCGATGGCCTCGTGCCACCAGACGTCGCGCCCGGCGTGCATGTGTACCGGATGGGAGCGTCGGCCGACGCGCTCGACCACCACGACCTTCTCCACTGACGTCGTGCTCTCCAGCGCGCGGTCGGCGTTCTCCTTCAGCGGGACCACATTGCCGCGGCGGTACCCGCCGTCCGCGGTCACCAGGACCTTGGCCTCGCAGTCGTTGATGCGGTCGGCCAGCGAGTCCGGGCTGAACCCGCCGAAGATGACCGAGTGTGGCGCGCCCAGGCGGGCGCAGGCGAGCAGCGTGATCGGCAACTCCGGGATCATCGGCAGGTAGACCGCGACCCGGTCGCCCTTCTGGACCCCGAGGTCGCGCAGCATGAGGGCGGTGCGGTTCACCTCGCGGTAGAGGTCCTGGTAGGTGAGCACGCGCTCGTCGCCGGGCTCTCCCTCCCAGATGATAGCGGCCTTGGTACGTCGCCAGGTCTTCACGTGGCGGTCGACGCAGTTGTAGCAGGCGTTGAGCTTGCCGCCGACGAACCACTTGACCCAGGGCGGATTCCAGTCCAGCACCTTGTCCCAGTGCTGCTGCCAGTCGAGCCCCTCCGCCGCCTCGGCCCAGAATCCCTCCGGATCGTCGTGGGCGCGCCGGTAGACGTCGGGATCGCTGACGTTGGCCTGGGCCACGAACTCCGGCGGTGGCGGGTAGCGGCGAGACTCGATGAGCAGGCCCTCGATCGTGCCGGGCATATTGCTGGACATGCGTCGCTCCTTTCCTGGCAGGCGCGGGCCGGCGCCGGGCTCACGATGTCCGGCGCGGAGATTGACGTGCGGCAGGACTGGATGGGCCGGTGCCCATAGCTTCCATGGTAACGCAAACGCGCGCGGCGGCGAAAGCGGCCGCGACCCCGCTGGCCAGGACCGGTCCGAATGTCCTATCATGGGCGACCGCAGGCGCCTACCGCGCCGACGTATCAACGGCGTGTCAACGGTCGTGAAGGGCGTAACAAAATAGTGACAGTCCCCGGGGGCCCGTAGTAGTATGGGCCACGTTGGTCGGACCGGTGGTCGCGTGCCCGGAATCGGCGCCGGGCGCGGGGGAGCGGGACAGGGAGGACCATGACGGGCCGAGGGCGCTACCTCAGACGATGGACCTGGGCGGCACTGGGGCTGCCGCTGGCGTTGTTCCTTGGCGGTTGCTCCATCCTCAGTAATGGTCCGCAGGCGGCCAATCAGCCGCACGCGGACAACTCGCTGCTGATCTGGAACCTGTTTGTTCCCATCTTCTGGCTCTCCGTCGTCGTCTTCGTCATCGTCGAGGGCATCCTGCTGGTTGCCGTCATCCGGTTCCGACGCCGCCCCGGTCAACCGATGCCGCGGGCGATCCACGGCAATACCAAGCTCGAGATCGCGTGGACGCTCATGCCGGCGCTCATCCTGGCGGTCATTGCCGTCCCGACCATCAGTGGCATCGCCACCCTGGCCAAGAACCCGGGACCCAGCGCGATGACGGTCCGGGTCATCGGTCAGCAGTGGTGGTGGGCCTTCGAGTACCCCAACACCGGGGTCGTTACCGCCGACGAGGTCCACATTCCCGTGGGGCAGACGATCCACTTTGAGCTGACCAGCCGCGACGTCATCCACAGCTTCTGGGTGCCCCAGCTGGCCGGCAAGCAGGACGCGGTCCCGGGTCGCACCAACTTCATCAACCTCAAGGCGGACAAGCCCGGCGAATACTTCGGACAGTGCGCCGAGTTCTGCGGCGCCCAGCACGCGCACATGCAGTTCCGCGTTTTCGTCGACACGCCCGCCCAGTTCCAAACCTGGATGCTGGCCCAGGAGAAGCTTCCGACGATGCCGGCAGCCGGCACGGCGGCCGCGGCCGGCGAGCAACTCTTCATGTCCGGGGCGTGCATCGGCTGCCACACCATCAACGGCACCAAGGCCCAGGGCACCATCGCCCCGAACCTGACGCACTTCGGCAGCCGAACGCTGATCGCGGGCGGCATCCTCTCGAACACGCCCCAGAACCTCGAGGCGTGGATCCACGACGCTCCCGCGGTCAAGCCGGGACAGCCCTCGGCGCAGGGCGCCTCGCCGGGGCACAATCAGATCGTTATGCCCGCGTTCCCGAACTACACACCGCAGCAGTTGAGCGACCTGGCCGCGTTCCTGGAGAGCCTCAAGTGAGGCCACCAGTGACCGCGGCGCAGGACTGGCGGGGGAGTACGTTGAGCGGCACCAGCCCGCGGGGTGGGGCTCGCGGACGAGGAGGGCTCTGATGGCACAGGCCGCGATCACGCTGGAACGTGAGCACTACGCGCGCTCACGGATCTGGAGCTGGATCACGACCGTCGATCACAAGCGGATCGGCATCCTGTACCTGTTCTCGGCGCTGACGTTCTTCCTCATCGGCGGCCTTCTGGCACTGCTGATCCGGACTCAGCTCGCGGTGCCGAACAACACGGTGCTTGGCCCCGATACCTACAACCAGGTCTTCACCACGCACGGCATCGTGATGATCTTCCTGGTCGTCATGCCGCTCAACGCCGCCTTCTTCAACTTCTTCGTTCCGCTGATGATCGGCGCGCGGGACGTCGCCTTCCCGCGCATGAACGCCTTCAGCTACTGGGGCTTCCTGTTCGGCTCGCTGCTCCTTCTGAGCAGCTTCATCTTCAACTCGGCGCCGAACGATGGCTGGTTCGCCTACGCGAACCTGACGACCGACCTCTACTCGCCGGGCCACAACATGGACTTTTACATGATGGGGCTCCAGGTGCTCGGCGTGGCCTCCATCGCGGCGGCGCTCAACTTCTTCGTGACCATCATCAACCTGCGCGCGCCCGGCATGCGGCTGATGCGCATGCCCCTCTTCATCTGGATGACTCTGATCACCTCCGTGCTGATGCTCCTGGCCTTCCCGTCGCTCACCGTCGGCCTGATCGAGTTGATGTTCGACCGCTATTTCGGCACCAACTTCTTCAACCCGGCGGCCGGCGGTGACCCGGTCCTCTGGGCCCACCTGTTCTGGATCTTCGGCCATCCCGAGGTCTACATCCTGATCCTGCCGGCGTTTGGCATCGTGTCGGAGATCCTGCCGGTCTTCGCCCGCAAGCCGCTGTTCGGCTACCCGTTTATGGTCTACTCGGGCCTGGCGATTGGCTTCCTCTCCTTCGGCGTGTGGATGCACCACATGTTCACGCTCGGCATCGGCGCCGTGCCCAACTCGGTCTTCGCCACCACGACGATGCTGATTGCCATCCCGACCGGGGTGAAGATCTTCAACTGGCTGGGTACCCTCTGGGGTGGATCGATCGAGATACGCACCCCGCTCCTTTTCGCGGTCGGTTTCATCGCGATGTTCACCATCGGCGGCATCTCCGGGGTGATGCATGCCGCCGTGCCGGTCGACTACTGGCAGCACAACAGTTACTTCGTGGTGGCTCACTTCCACTACGTGCTCTTTGGTGGTGCCATCATGGCCATGTTTGGCGCCATCTACTACTGGTTCCCGAAGCTCTTCGGCCGCATGCTCAACGACAAGCTCGGGCAGATCCAGTTCTGGTGGACGCTCATCGCATTCAACATGACCTTCTTCCCGATGCATTTCCTGGGCGTCGATGGCATGCCCCGCCGCATCTACACCTACCCGCCCGGCATGGGCTGGAGCTTCTGGAACATGTTCGAGACGATCGGAGCCTACCTGCTCGGGGCATCGGTCCTGCTGCTCGCCTACAACATCATCACGTCGCTAGTGCACGGTGAGCAGGCGCCGGCTGACCCGTGGGACGCCCGGACCCTCGAGTGGTCCATCCCGTCACCGCCGCCGGTCTACAACTTTGCCGTGATCCCGACCGTGCACAGTCGCGACGCCTTCTGGGAAGAGAAGCAGAGCGGCGGCGCGCAGTCCCCGGTTCGAGCCCAGCCGCCGGTGCGCGGCGGCGCCGAGGACGAGAGCCGCGCGCTGGGGATCCACATGCCGCCTCCGTCCTACTTCCCGGTGCTGGTCGCGCTCGGTCTGGCGGTCGTTGGCGCCGGCATGGTTGCCCAGATACCGGTGGTCGTCGGCGTGGGTATGGCGCTGATGATCGTCAGCCTGTATGGCTGGGCGTTCGAGCCCAATCACTGATCCGTCCGGCAGTGGAACGCTGGGGTAGCACGAGAAGGGGAACGGGGACAGAGTGAGTCAGGCACCGGCCACCGCCCACGCCGAGGAGCACCATACCTCGACCGGGCTGAGTCACAACAAGATCCTGATGTGGGCCTTCCTGGCCTCGGACTGCATGTTCTTCGGTTCGCTGATCATGACCTACATGATCTACCGTAACCGAAGTGTCACCGGCCCCTACCCACGTGACGTGCTCAACATCCCCTACACCTCCGTCAGCGCGGCCGTGCTGCTCCTGAGTAGTCTGATGATGGTGCTGGCGCTGTCGGCGATCCAGCGCGGCAAGATGCGCGAGTATCAGGTCTGGCAGATTGCGACGGCGGCGCTCGGGCTGCTCTTCCTGGGCGGTCAGTTCTACGAGTTCAGTTCGTTCTATCAACTGCATGGGCTGTCGCTGAGCTCGAACCTGTTCGGATCGACCTTCTTCGTCCTGACCGGATTCCACGGCACGCACGTGGGGATCGGTGTCATCTGGCTGCTGTCGCTGGTGATCATGTCGTTCCGCGGCAAGCTCACGCCGGAGATGGCCGAGAAGGTGGAGATTGCCGGTCTGTACTGGCACTTCGTCGACATCGTCTGGATTATCATTTTCACGGTCGTCTACCTGATCCCGTACTAGCCGCCGGAACGGCCCGGGAGAACGCGGAACGGAACGCACCCGGGCAGGCTGGAATACCGCGCGCAGTGAGAGGGACGCGGAGCGTGACGAGCACGACGCACGAGACGACGGCGATCGAGCCGGGCCATCCGGGGGCGGCGGCCTACGTCAAGATCGCGGTCATCCTCTCGATCCTGACGATGACCGAGGTGGCGATCTGGTACATCCCGGCGTTCGCGGTGATCCTCACGCCGGCGCTGATCCTACTGTCGATCGCCAAGTTCACGCTGGTCGTGATGTTCTACATGCACCTGAAGTTTGACTCGCGGTTCTTCTCGGGTGTGTTTCTCTGGGGTCTGTTCATCGCCATCTCGATCCTGCTCTCGATGATGGCGATCTACACCGCGTTCTAGCGACCTGACGGTCGGTCTCGGCCGGACAGATAATCCGCCCGCCCCGGACCACGGACGCCGTTCGCGCGTTCCGCCGCCGGGGCGGCGCGCTGTGTCCGTGTGTACAATCGCGTCGCCGGCGCGGCCAGGATCGCCCGCGTACGGCCGGGATTGCGTCACCGTCAGGGGCCTCGGTATACTGCCGCGGCGCATGCTCGGGCCGGTTATTTGCTGGTGCTGTTGTCCGATCGTGGGGGAGAAGAGAGTTCGTGAATAACGTGTCCATCGCCCTGACGGTCGCGATCGTCGCGGGCGCGGCAGCGATTGTCTACGGCTTGATCCTCATCCGCTGGGTGCTGTCGCAGCCGGCCGGCGAGTCTCGGATGCTCGACATCGCGCATGCCATTCAGGAAGGCGCGCAGGCCTACATGCGCCGCCAGTACACGCTGGTGGCGGGTGTCGCCGTGGTGATCGCACTGATCCTGGGCTTCGCGATCAACTGGACCACGGCGATCGGCTTCCTGGTCGGGGCGACATCTTCGGCCGCGGCGGGCTTCATCGGGATGAGCGTGGCGGTGCGCTCGAACGTGCGGACCGCCGAGGCAGCCAAGAAGGGCCTCGGCCAGGCGCTCGCGGTCGCCTTCCGGGGCGGCAGCGTCACGGGACTCCTGGTCGTGGGACTCGGCCTGCTGGCCGTCTCGGTCTTCTATGCGATCACGCGCAACGTCGACGCGTTGGTTGGCCTCGGCTTCGGCGGCAGCTTGATCTCGGTCTTCGCCCGTATCGGCGGCGGCATCTACACGAAGGCTGCCGACGTCGGGACGGACCTCGTCGGCAAGGTCGAGGCCGGCATCCCGGAGGACGACCCGCGCAACCCCGGCGTGATCGCCGACAACGTGGGCGACAACGTCGGCGACTGCGCCGGCATGGCGGCGGACCTGTTCGAGACCTATGCCGTCACGGCCGTGGCGGCCATGCTGCTCGGCCACCTGGTCTTCCCCAACAGCCAGTCCGCCGTGGTCTACCCGCTGGTCCTGGGCGCGGCCTCCATCTTCACCTCGATCATCGGCACCTTCTTCGTCCGCTACACCGGCGGCGGCATCATGCGCGCCCTCTACCAGGGCCTGATCGCCGCCATCGTGCTGGCGATCGCCGCGTTCTACCCGCTGACCGCCTGGATCATGGGCGGTGACGCGAACGTCACCTCCGTCCTCGGCGGACACTCGGTGTCGATGTTCCGGGCTACGTTCACCATCTCGCCCACGCTGCGGCTGTTCCTCTGCGCGCTGGTCGGCATCCTCGTGACGCTCGGCGTGGTGATCATCACCGAGTACTTCACCTCCGAGCGGTACCACCCGGTGCGGCACATCGCCGACGCCTCCGAGACCGGGCACGGCACCAACATCATCGCCGGTCTGGCCGTGTCGATGCGCGCGACCGCGCTGCCGATCGCGGTGATCTCGCTGGCGATCTACCTCGCCTACAACCTCACCGTGACCGGCGACGTTGCGGCCGGCCTGTACGGGATCGGCGTCGCGGCCATGGCCATGCTCTCGATGACCGGCATCATCGTGGCGATCGACTCCTTCGGTCCGATCACCGACAACGCCGGCGGCATCGCCGAGATGGCGGAACTGCCGGAGAGCGTGCGCGACGTGACCGACCCGCTAGACTCGGTCGGCAACACGACCAAGGCGATTACCAAGGCCTACGCGATCGGCTCCGCTGGGCTGGCGGCGCTGGTTCTGTTCGCCTCCTACTTCAAGGTGATGAAAGTCCCGGCCACCTTCGACCTGTCGAACCCGCGGGTGCTGATCGGCCTCTTCGTCGGCGGCGCCCTCCCCTACCTGTTCGGCAGCATCCTGATGGAAGCGGTCGGCAAGGCGGGCGGCGCGGTGGTCCAGGAGGTCCGCCGGCAGTTCCGCGAGATCCCCGGCCTGCTCGAGGGCAAGGCGCGACCGGAGTACGGCACGGCGGTCGACATCGTAACGCGGCAGGCGCTGCGCGAGATGCTCGTTCCGGCGCTCCTTCCGGTGATCACGCCGATCATCATCGGCCTCACGCTGGGCAAGGAGGCCGTCGGCGGCCTGCTCATCGGCTCGATCATCACCGGTCTGTTCGTGGCGATCTCGATGACCACCGGCGGCGCGGCCTGGGACAACGCCAAGAAGTCGATCGAGGCCGGCGCACACGGCGGCAAGGGGAGCTTTGCCCACCAGGCGTCGGTCACCGGCGACACCGTCGGTGACCCCTACAAGGACACCGCCGGACCGGCGGTCAACCCGATGATCAAGATCGTGAACATCGTGGCGCTGCTGATGGTCTTCTTCATGAAGTGGTAGTCGGGCGCCGCACGCTAGCGAACACGCACGCGCGGGGAGCGATGACGTCGCTCCCCGCGTGACGTTACGGGCTGCTTTGTGATGCTGGTGGAGCCGGACACGCGGAGTTGATGGAGAGCCGCGCATGCTGGCGGCGCTCGATCCTCAAGGCGGACCTGTCGTCAGCGCGTATCGGCGAGCAGCGCCTCGACGTCGCGCCGGTATGGCAGCGACGGCTGCGCGCCAGCGCGCTGCACGGCGAGGGCTCCGGCCAGCACCCCGACGCGCGTTGCGTGAAGTGTCGAGGCGCCCTCGGCGATCAGCGCGGCCATCGCGCCCACCAGGGCATCTCCCGCGCCGGTGGTGTCCACCACCGACACGCGAGGCGCCGGCAGGAGTTCCGCCGCGCCGGGCTCCCGGAGGTAGGCACCGGACGGTCCGAGCGTAATCACGACCACCGAAGGGCCGAGACGCGAGAGCTCGTCGGCAGCGTTCGTGGCGTCATCGACCGCGACCGGTGAGCAGCCAAGAATCTGTCCCGCTTCGATCTCGTTGACGACGAGCACGTCGGCCAACCCGACCAACTCCGCTGCCTCCGAAATGTACGGCGCGGCATTCAGCAGCGTTCGCGCGCCGAGCCTCCGCGCCGTCCGCAGCGCGGACCCGGTCGCCGCCGGGGGCAGCTCGAACTGGCAGAGCAGCACGCCGTCGCGACCGAGTGCGGCCGTTACTCCCGAGGCGGCCTCATCTCCGGACACCGTGCCGTTGGCACCGGCTACGAGCGCGATGGTGTTCTGGCCCGAGTCGTCGACTTCGATGAGGGCCACGCCACCCGGGATACCGGTGCGGCGACGCACGCGCGACGCATCAATCCCGTCCGCCGCGAGGTCGGCCAGCCGGGCGTCGCTGAAGGCGTCGTCCCCAACGGCACCGACCATGGTCACGGACGCGCCCATTCGGGCGGCCGCCACTGCCTGGTTTGCCCCCTTGCCGCCACCGCTGTACGTGAGCGGGCCGGCGGGAAGGGTCTCGCCGGGCCGCGGGAAGTGCGGCACGCGGACTACGATATCCGTATTGACGCTTCCGGCAACCACGACGCGGCCCACGTCAGTCCTCGTTCAGCAGGTCCGTCGACCGTGTACGCCATCGCTGCAGGAGCGCGTACCGCAGGATCAGCGAGCGCAGCCGGAGCCAGGCGGACCGGGCGCGACTCAGGTCGGACGTCGTCGGCGGCTGCGAGCCGTACCGTTCCCTCACGTACAGGTCTGCCAGCAACTGGACGTACTGCCGCGACCCCGGCACCCGACTCCCCACCTCTGACGCGTACTCGAAGGGGGTCATCGAGGGGTCGACGGGTACGCCGCCCCAGCCGGCGCCTCGCTCCACCTTCGTGAAGAAGCGCGCGGCGGGGCTCAACCCTCGTGTGCCTCGAACCCAGAGGAACGTGGCAAGAGCCACCAGGGCAAGCACCAGCGCGACGAACGCGCGCAGCCCCCAGAGCAGACGCGGGTCGGGTCCACTCGAGGCGAGCGTGATCGGGCCGCCGCCGCCACCCCCGACATCCTGCTGCAGCTGGTCGAAGCGGTTCTGCGCCGCCGCGTTGCCGACTCCGGCCGACGATGTCGACGAGCTCGACGAGGTCGTAGCCGGCGAGCCGCGCTCGATGAGGGGTCGAGCCGACGTCGGCTCGAACGGGACCCACCCGTACCCCGGGAAGTAGGCCTCGACCCAGGCATGGGCGTTGAGGTCGCGGTACAGGTAGCCGCCCGCGGAGGAGTCGTAGGGCGCGGGGTAGAACCCGACGTCTACCCGGCTCGGGATACCGAGGATCCGGAGCATCTCGGCCATCGCCGACGCATAGTAGGTACAGTACCCTTGCTTGCTCTGGAACAGGAAGTAGTCGACCAGATCCGTGTTGGCGGGCGGGTTCGGCACGTTCTCGTTGTAGTGCATGTTCTGGCGCAGCCAGTCCTGGATATTCGAGGCGATGTCGTACGGGGTGGCCTGGCCCTTCGCCAGTGCCTCCGCCAGGTTCTTGGTGCGCTGGGAGTACGCCGGCAACTGCAGGTACTGCTGCGTGATCTCCGGCGGGTAGTTAGTCCCGGCCGCGCGGAGCTGATCCGGCGTGGCCATACTGACCAGCGAGCTAATCTGGTACTGGTCGCCGCTCCGCACGCCGTTCTGGGCGTACAGCGCCTCGACGTCGGACATCACCGGCAACCGACCGCTGAAGGTCATCGCCGCGACGTGGTAGCTGGCGTCAAGCTGGTAGCTCGTCTGGATTCCTTCGCCCTGCAGCTTGCGCTGCTCCTGGAACACCTGCCGCTGTTGCTGCGTCAGCTCGGTGTACGTCACGCGCCCCTGGCCCCCGATCCCGGCGATCCCGGGTACGGAAAACAGCGCGCTGCGCCGGTTAGGGTCAAGCTGACCCGTCGCCAACGGCGTGGCGGCGGGGGTTGCTTCAGGGGTTGCGCCGGGGGTCGCTCCGGGCGTGGCGACCGGCGTTGCCGGCGGCGTGAAGTCGGTAGTCTTGAGCAGGGAGACGAGCGGCCAGAGGAGCGGCGGGGTTGTCTGCTGGGTCGCCGTCGTCACGTTCAGGACCTGGTTCGAGTAGGTGTACCAGGAGACCTGAACCTGAACCGGCACGCTGACCTCCGACGGTGCGCCGGAGGAGTAGATCACGGCGCCGCGCGGCTGCAGGATCTGGATGCTCGACTGGTCGGTGGTGCGCGCCTTGCTGGCGCTTGCCGGCACCGGGATGGTCTGCCCGGCGCCGTACTGGAGGAGTGGCGGCAGAGGATTCGTAGCCGTGGATGTCCGCGGCTGCAGGGCCTGGCTAACGTCGGACTGCCAGCCGCTGCCGGTGAAGAAGTCGTACGTGTGCGCGATCAGGTAGGGCGCGGTGTTCCCCTTCAGCAGGACCACCGGGTCGCTGTTGAGCTTCAGCGGGCCGCCGAGCTGGAACTTGTCTCCGAACGCCGAGAAGCCGCCGGACCCGAGCTGCGCCGGACCGCGCAGCGAGGAGAACCACTGGTTGAAGGAGTTCTCGAGATTACGCCAGGGGCTGTTGACGTGGTCCCAGACCGCGACCAGCTGGCTGTTCTGGACCGACACCGGAAGCGCCCAGCCCACCAGGATCACGGTGAGGCCGAGATAGCTCGCGACCCAGAACCCGCGCCAGGGGAGCGCGTTCGGGAAGGGAACGCTGAAGCGCTTCCACGCGATCTCCCGCTCGGCGAAGGTGAAACGCATCAGCAGCAGAATGCCGGCAAAGACGTAGAGCAGGACCAGCACGGTCGGCACGCGGTCCGAGTAGCCCATGTTGAGCAGGAGGACGACTCCCGACAGGAGCAGCGACAGCCACACCCAGTGCGAGCGGAACACGAACCACACCGAGACGTAGCTGAGTATCCAGAGGAGCGCCGCCATCAGGAGAATGAAGAGGTACAGGTCGTCGGCCCGCTGACCGTGTGAAACCGCCTGGTACCAGTTCTGCCAGCGTGCCCAGAGGTAGTCGAGCCGCTGCACCCGCGAGCCGAGCGTTGTGCTCAGGAACCCGGTGACCTCGTAGAGCACTACGGCCGTGCCGACGAGTAGCGCGACCAGGTGCGCGACCAGAGGCGGGATCCGCTCCTGCTCCGCCAGGGCCAGGCCGACGAGCAGGCCCAGCAACGTGATCACGGTCAAAATCTGGAGGCCGTCCGCCCAGTCCGCCGTCTGAACGGACCAGGTCGCGGTGAAGACCACGAGCGCGACGAGGAAGAAGGTCGACCAGCCGCCGCGAAGTGCCAAGCGTTGCATCATGGTGGTTCTGTCCCCAAGCTCCAGGACCGAGCGGCGGCCGAGTGGCGCGTGCTCGTGATCGAGAGAATTGCTCAGGCCGAGCGGCGGCTCATCAGCGTGGCGCTCTGGGTGGCCAGCGAGCGGCCGATGTCATCGCCGTGCTTGATGAGGTAGGTCGGCACGCCGATCGCGGCGAGGTCGCTAATGACCAGCAGGCTTCCCTCCCCGCCGTCGAACGTGCTGCGCTCGACCAGGATCGTGACGATACCGATATTCCGGGCGATGAGGTTCATGACCGCCTGCGCCCAGCGTTCGCTGGTCGAGGAGGTGATGACGATCACCGTGCTGTTGCGCGAGAAGTTCCCGCCTTCCGCGAGGAGCGTCTCGGCCAGCGGCTGGGTCCCGTCGGCATGGACGACCGCCAGGAACTCCAGGATCTTCACCATCTGCCTGCCGCCCCGGTCCGTTGGCAGCACGGTCGGCTGACTGTTATTGGTGATCAGGCCCACGTTGCGGTTCTGATCCAGGAAGTGACGCGCGAGGGATGCCGCCACGGTAACGACGTACTCCTCGGTGGAGTCGAGCCAGTACGCCAGCGGGATGGCGCCGTCGTGGTGACGCGAGAGCTCGATCGCCGGCCGCGTCGCGGCGGCGTGCTGCTCCGCGTCGAGGTCCAGCACCAGCCAGATGTCGGCGGTCGGGTCGAGCTCGAACTCCTTGACCATCAGCGCGCCGGTGCGCGCGGTCGCCCTCCAGGCAATTCGATTGAAACTGTCCCCGGGGAGGTATTGCCGGACGCCGGACGCGTTCGGCGTGACGAACGGCGTACGCCGCTGGATCGAGTTGCCGCCCGGAAGGTCGCCGACCGGCAGGCGGAACGAGCTCAGCTCGACGGTGGCGGGGTAAACGAGCAACTCCTGCACCTGGGGCACCACGCGGTTGGTCGGAAAGAGGCCGAAGGGGTCGCCCGAGCGCAGGGTGATCGGGCCGATGCGGAAGCGTCCGCGCCGCGAGCACCACGTCTCGACTTTCCAGCTGCGTGCGTCCTGGCCGCCGAGGTTGATGACCCGGCTCATCCGGTGGCCCGGGATGTCCGAGTGGTCCAGGATCTCGACCCACAGCTTCCCGGGGCGTGACAGGTTCTGCACCCGAATGCGCTCGCTCAGCGTCTGCCCGACCTGCGCGCGGTCCGCTCGGGTCTGCCGCGTCACGACCAGCCCGCGCAGGCTGAAGCGGCTCCAGACGAGCGCGACCACGAACAGCCCGGCCAGGACGAAGAAGAGCTTGTCCAGCACGTCCCAGCGGCTGATCTCGCCCAGGATCAGCACGACGATCATGACGACGGCGAGCTTGACGCCGTTCACGACCCCGTCCCGGCCCGGTGCGCCACGTCGCGATCGGACCGCACACCCGTCGGCCGGCCGCCGGGGACCGGGACGGCCATCAGGACCTCCCGCACGACCATCTTGCCGTCGACGTTCTTCATGCGGGCTGCGGGGCTGACGATGAGCCGGTGCGCCAGCGCCGGCTCAGCCAGCGCCTTGATGTCGTCCGGAATGACGAAGTCCCGCCCGCTCATCGCGGCCCAGGCTCGCGCGGTGTTGTAGAGAGCCAGCGTGCCGCGCGGGCCCGCCCCCAGGTAGACGTCATCGTGCTCCCGTGTCGCCTCGACGAGGGCGACCATGTACTCCTTGAGGGAGTCGTCGACGTAGACCTGCTTGGTGGTGGTCTGCGCTTCGGTCAGCTCTTCCACCGACACGACCTGCTCCAGCCGGTCGAGCGGATGCTGGAAATGCTGGCGGTTGAGGATCTCGATCTCACCCCGGTGCCCCGGGTAGCCGAGGGAGATATGGATGAGGAAGCGGTCGAGCTGCGCCTCGGGAAGCGGGAAGGTTCCCTCGTACTCGATGGGGTTCTCGGTCGCGAGCACGATGAACGGGCTCGGCAGCACGTGGGTAACCCCGTCGACGGTGATCTGCGCCTCCTCCATCGCCTCCAGCAGAGCCGACTGGGTCTTCGGGGTCGCCCGGTTGATCTCATCCGCCAGCACGATCTGGGCAACCACCGGCCCCGGCCGGTACTCGAACTCCGCCGTTCGCTGGTTGAACACGCTCACGCCGGTGACGTCGCTCGGCAGAAGGTCGGGGGTGAACTGGATACGCTTGAAGCTCGAGCCGATGCTGCGGGCGATCGCCTTGGCGAGGACCGTCTTGCCCACACCGGGCACGTCCTCGATGAGAATGTGGCCGCGGCAGAGCAATGCCACCAGGACGAGTTGCACCTCGTGGCGTTTGCCCACGATCACGTTCTCGACGTTCCGCACGAGGCGATCGGAAAGTGACTGCACCGACTCCATGATGACCCTTTCCTCCGTAGCCGGAGAGCGAGGCTAGCGCCAGGTGGTTACGTCGAGCCGTGCGGCGGCTCTGAGGAACGGTGACCAGACGCGGGTGACGTGGCCGCGGACATACGCCTGGCGGGGAGCCTGGATACCCGGACCAACTCGCGAGGGCCACACTGCAAGTCTAGGACCATCCCTGCACCATGGCGCGATTATATCAATCACGTCCGCGCGTCGCTTCGGCCGGGGCCGATGAGCGCTCGATGTCCACTGGCACGTGGCCGGAATCCGGGTCTCTGGTAGGTAGTACGCCGGGTACCGTACCACGGATTCCCAACCGTCCCAATCTCATCTCGTATACTTCCGAGTCGTGGAGAGGAGTCCCCGGTGAAGGCAAACGACGACGTTGCGGGCCGGACGATCATGCTCGTCGACGGCCACGGCCTGGCCTACCGCGCGTTTCACGCCGTTCCGGAGACCCTGGCGACCGCGGCCGGTGAGCCGACCAACGCGGTCTTCGGGTTCACCTCGATGTTGCTGGACGCGCTGCGCCAGCACCACCCCGACTTCGTGGTCGTCAGCTTCGATGTCGGCCGGACCTTTCGCCACGATGCCTTCGAGGAGTACAAGGCGCACCGCGCCCCCATGCCGGATGACCTCCGCCGTCAGATGCAGCGGATCCACCAGGTTCTCACCGCGCTCAACATTCCGGTCTTTACCAAAGAAGGCTACGAGGCCGACGACGTGATCGGTACCCTGTCCCGCATGGCCCTCGGACTCGGCATGCGCGTGCTGATCGTCACCGGCGACAGCGACCTGCTGCAGCTGACGGATCCGGGGATCGAGATCGTGCTGCCGGGCCGGCAGCGGTTCGGTGACTACCGCGTCTACGATCGCCCGGCGGTAGAGGAGCGCTACGGGTTCGCCCCTGAGCGTATCCCCGAGTACAAGGCGCTGGTCGGCGACGCGTCCGACAACATCCCCGGCGTTCCCGGAATCGGCGCCAAGGGGGCGACCGCGCTCATCCAGCAGTTCCCCTCCCTCGAGGCGATGCACGACCACCTCGACGACGTGAATCCGACGCGCGCCCGCAACGCCCTGCGTGAGCACTTCGGCGAGGCGCTCCAGGGTCGAGAACTGGCGACGATCGTGCGCGGGCTCGACCTCGAACTGGATGTCGAGCGGTGCGTGCTCGGCGACTTCGATCGTGACACGGTCGTCGACGTCTTCCGGGAACTCGAGTTCCGCACGCTAGTCAACCGGCTTCCCGACCAGACGCGGCCGAACCACCGGCCCGCCGGGGGGCCACCAAAGGGCAGTCGGACCATCGTCCGGCGCGACGACCAGCTTGCCGGCCTGGTCGCGGACCTGAGCGCGGCGCCGGCCATCGCGCTCGACGTCGAAACGACGTCGGTCGATCCGATGCGCGCGGACCTGGTCGGGATCGCGCTGGCCACCTCGCCGGAGCACAGCTACTACGTGCCGCTTTCGCACGTGGGCGACGACGGCCAGCTGGACGCCGATGAGGTGCGCGACGCGCTGGCGCCGCTGCTTTCCGACGCCGACACGACGATCTACACCCACCACGGAAAGTACGACGTGCTGGTGATGGAGCGGGCCGGCTACCCGCGACCGCGCGTCGGCTTCGACACGATGATCGCGGCCTACCTGCTCGGTGAGACCTCGATCGACCTCAAGTCGCTCGCCTTCACGCGCCTGGGCATGGAGATGACCGAGATCACCGAGTTGATCGGTCGTGGCCGCAACCAGATCACGATGGACCAGACCGAGATCGAGCGGGCCGGAGACTACGCGTCGGCGGACGTCGAGGCGACCTACCGCCTGGTCGAGGTGCTCCGCCCGGAGCTTCAGGCACAGCAGCAGACGGCGCTGTTCCACGACATCGAGCTGCCGCTGATCGACGTGCTGATCGACATGGAGCGGGCCGGCATCGCCATCGACGCCGAGATGCTGCGCGGGCTTGGCCGCCAGCTGGCGGGGCAGATCGGTGAGCTCGAGCAGGAGATCTACCGGCTGGCCAAGCACGAGTTCAACATCAACTCGACGCGGCAGCTCGGGACGGTCCTCTTCGACGAGCTCGGGCTACCAACCGGGCGGCGCACCAAGACCGGCTACTCGGTCAGCCAGGACGTGCTCGAGGGGCTGCGCTTCAACGCCCCGATCGTCGACTCGATCCTCGAGTACCGGCAGTTGCTCAAGCTGAAGTCCACCTACGTGGACACGCTGCCGGAGCAGATCAACCCGGCGACCGGGCGCGTGCACACCTCCTTCAACCAGACGATCGCGGCCACCGGGAGGCTCAGCTCGATCGACCCCAACCTGCAGAACATCCCGGTGCGCACCGACATCGGCCGGAGCGTGCGTCGCGCCTTCGTCGCCGACAACCGACCCGGCTATCGCCCCTTCGACGAGGAGGCCGTGCTGCTCTCGGCCGACTACAGCCAGATCGAACTGCGGCTGATGGCACACCTCAGCGGGGACGAGACGCTACGCACGGCCTTCCTCGAGGGCATGGATATCCACGCCGCGACCGCGGCGGACGTCTTCGGTGTCGAGCTCAAGGACGTGACCTCGGACATGCGCCGGGTCGCCAAGACCGTCAACTTCGGGATCATGTACGGTATGCAGGCGTTCGGCCTCTCGCGCGACACCGGCATGCCGCGCGCGGACGCGCAGCGGTTCATCGACCGGTACATGGCGCGGCTGCCGGGGGTCAGCCGTTTCCTGCAGGAGACGAAGCGACAGGCGGCGGCGCAGGGGTACGTGACCAGCATGTTCGGCCGGCGCCGCTATGTGCCGGACATCGACTCCTCGAACGGCATGCGGCGTCAGGCGTCGGAGCGGATGGCGATCAACATGCCCCTGCAGGGGTCGGCGGCCGACATCATGAAGATGGCCATGATCCGCGTGCACGCGGCACTGCGCGAGCGCGGTCTGCGCGGCCGCATCCTCCTCCAGGTCCACGACGAGCTGCTCTTTGAGGTGCCGCGCTCTGAGGTTCAGGCAGTGGCCGACCTGGCAGTGGACCTCATGGAGCACGTGGTGGGGCTCGACGTCCCCCTGGTGGTGGAGGTCGCTGCCGGCCCGAACTGGGACCAACTAGAGCCGATGTAGCTCAAGGTTGATGATATCACGTTGC
Source organism: Thermomicrobiaceae bacterium (assembly GCA_035702805.1). Lineage (GTDB taxonomy): Bacteria > Chloroflexota > Chloroflexia > Thermomicrobiales > Thermomicrobiaceae > DASSZN01. The sequence goes on from DASSZN010000314.1 coordinate 25,699, forward strand.
TACGACCGGCCCGACGCGGTACAATACCGGTCGAGAACGGACACGCGGATCCAGAGGAGGTCGCACGGGGATGCCCATCTACGAGTACGCATGCGAGACCTGCGGGCACCGGTTCGAGCGTCGCCAGCGGTTCAGTGACGAACCGGTGGCGGAATGCCCGGAGTGCGGCTCGTCAGTGCGCCGGGTACTCCACCCGGCCGGTGTCATCTTCAAGGGCTCCGGCTGGTACGTCACCGACAGCCGAAAGCCGTCTGGCGGCGAGTCCTCCGGCGACAAGTCCGCGAGCACCGATAAGGCCCCCGCGTCAGACGGCGCCAAGGTGGGCAAGTCGGACCCGGTGTCCTCCACCACGAAAAGCTAGTACGCAGGGCACCCGATGATCGACCACGACCTCGCGGCCCCACCACCTCGCTTCGCCCGGCTCCGGTGCTCCTGTCCTACGGGAGCGCCGGGTTGGCCGTCGCTCCCACCGCGGCAGTAGTCCCCGGAGCCACGCGTTCAGTGTGGGTCCCGGAGAACGCACCGGGCACGTCCGACGTCGAACGCTCGCGATCGCGCTTGCCGGTCCTGAAGCATACCGACCCGCTCGCGCAGACCGGGTCCGGCGCGCGTACCGCGAGGACTCCCGGGCGAGGCCGCCGACGGAACACGATGTGCCCGATTCACCGCGCGGTCGTCCGGACACGTTGCGGCTGAGGAGCGAGAATGACGCTGCGAATCACCAACACGCTAACGCGCGAGAAAGAGGTCTTCGAGCCGCTCGAGCCGGGCAAGGTGACGATGTACGTCTGCGGGCCGACCGTCTACTCGCAGGCGCACATTGGCCACGCCATGTCCGCCATCGTCTTCGACACGATCCGTCGCTACCTCGAGTACTCAGGCTACGAGGTCGTGCACGCGCAGAACTTCACCGACGTGGATGACAAGATCATCCAGCGGGCCGCGGCGCTCGCCATCCCACCCCAGCAACTGGCACAGCAACTCATCGAGGACTGGCTCGCCGAGACTGCACGCCTGAACGTCAAGCCGGCAACCGTCTACCCACGCGCGACTCAAGAGATGCCGACCATCATCGACATGATCCAGGGACTGGTGCTGAGCGGACACGCCTACGCCGTCCCGGGCGGCGACGTCTTCTACCGGGTCGACACCTTCCCGGGCTACGGGAAGCTCTCCCACCGGGACCTCTCGGACATGCTGGCCGGCGCCCGCATCGAGGTCGACCCCCGCAAGGAGAACCCGATGGACTTCGCGCTCTGGAAGGGGGCGAAGCCAGGCGAGCCGGCGTGGGACAGCCCATGGGGTCCGGGACGGCCCGGCTGGCACATCGAGTGCAGCGCGATGATCCTGCAGCACCTCGGTCCGGAGATCGACATCCACGGTGGCGGCTCGGACCTGATCTTTCCGCACCACGAGAACGAGATCGCCCAGTCAGAGGCTTTCCTCCACCAGCAGCCGCTGGCCCGCTACTGGGTCCACAACGGCCTGCTTCAACTGGGCGGGGAAAAGATGAGCAAGTCGGTCGGCAACCTCATCTCCATTAGCGAACTGATCGACAACGGAGACGCCGAGACGTTCCGGTTCCTCGTACTCAGCTCGAACTACCGCAATCCACTCACGTACTCCGAGGAGAGTGTCGAGTCGGCGCGTCGCGGGCTCTCCCGGCTCCAGGGAGCGTTGCGCGACTTTCGGCCTGAGTTGGTGCCGTCCGAGCCGCCGGCAGACCCGCTGGTCGTGCTCGCGCGCCAGACCGTCTCGGCCTTCCGCGACGTGATGGACGACGACTTCAACACGCCGGCCGCGCTCGCCCGGCTGTTCGATCTGGCGCGGGCCATCAACCGCGCCCAGGACGCCGACGCCGATCCCGGCGCGGTCGCCTTCGCGCAGTCGACGCTCGAGGAACTCGCCGGCGTGCTCGGGCTCACGCTCGAGGGCACGGCACAGCGCTCCGATCAGGCGGCCGAGCCGTTCATCGACCTGCTGATCCAGGTACGACAGGACCTGCGCGCCGAGCGCCAGTGGGCGCTGGCAGACCGCATTCGCGTCGGCCTGGGCGAGCTCGGGATCAGGCTGGAGGACACCCCAACGGGCACGGCATGGCGCCGCGAGTGACGCCGGGGCGCGCCGCCGCGCGGCCGCCCGACCGCGAGCTCCTCTACGGACGGAACGCGGTCATCGAGGCACTGCGTGGACGGCGGCGGCCGCGCGGCCTCCTCGTGACGCAGGCCGCCGAGCGACAGCCGAGAGTGGCCCACGCCATGATCGAGGCGACCCGGCGCGGTGTGACGGTGAGCCGCGTCACGCCTGCCGAGCTGGATCAACTGCTCGGCGAGGTCAACCACCAGGGAGTGGCACTCGAGGCTGGTCCGTTCCCCTACGCCGACCTCGACACGCTCCTGGACGCGGCCGGCGGTCGCCCGATCGTGGCTCTCGACCACGTCCAGGACCCGCAGAACCTCGGGACGCTGATCAGGACGGCCGAGGCCGCCGGCTGCGCGGGACTCCTGCTGCCGGAGCGCCGCGCGGCCGGGATCACGCCGGCCGTCGTCAATGCCTCGGCGGGAGCGGTCGAGCACCTGCCCGTTGCGTTGATGGCGAACCTTGGCCGTGCGATCGAGACGGCCAAGGGCACCGGATACTGGGCGGTCGCCGTGGAGGCAGGTGAGGGTTCGCGAAACCTCTACGAGATCGACGTCCCCGAGCCGACGCTGCTGGTGATCGGATCGGAGGGCCGCGGCATCTCCCCGACGATCCTCGACCATGCCGACCTCGTGGTATCCCTGCCGATGCTGGGCCGGGTCGAATCGCTGAACGCGGCCGTCGCCGGCTCGATCGCCCTCTACGAACTCCTGCGACGGCGGCTCGCGCACGACGGCTCGCCCCGCCCGGCCACGGGCTCATCCAGCGGCGACGAATCCAGGTAACCCGCGGTCGACCAGGAGACGTCCGTCGCGATAGATGCCGCGGATGAGCGCCGGGTCCTGCAGCACGGTCAGGTCTGCCAGCGGATCCCCGTCGACAACGAGCAGGTCTGCCCGACGTCCCGCCAAGACCGCGCCGGTCACGCTGCCCAGGTCGAGCGCGTCGGCCGCCGCCGACGTCGCCGCCACGATCACCTCCATTGACGACATGCCGATCTGCCGCCACATTAGCTCGAGTTCCCAGGCGTGACGGCCGAAGGCCATCGTGTTGCACGAGTCGGTCCCCAGGAACAGGCGCACGCCGGCCCGGTAGGCGCGGCACATCGAGTCGATGTGCGCGTCGTGCATCTCCCGCGCCTTGGCCAGGGAGGCGGCGGGAAGCCCGCGCGACTCGCCCTCGGACACGATGTACTCGCTGATGGCCATGGTCGGGCAGAGCCAGGTGTTCCGGTCCAGGAGCATCTCGATCAGTTCGTCGTCCAGCAGTGACCCGTGCTCGAGGGTGTCGACGCCGGCCTCGAGCGCCTGGCGGATACCGGACGCGGAGTGCGCGTGGGCGGCCACGCGTTTGCCGAGCGCGTGCGCCTCGTCGACGATGGCGCGGGCTTCGTCGTCGGTGAAGTTGCGCCACTCATTGCGGTCGCCGATCGAGAGCACACCGCCGCTCGTGCAGATCTTGATGAAGTCGACGCCGTCGCGGGCATACTCGCGCACCAGGCGACGTCCTGCATCCGGCCCGTCGACGGTCGGCCACATCCGCCCGGGAATGCTGGGCGGAACGAACATGTCACCGTGGCCGGCGGTCATGCCGACGAACCCGGAGGCGACAACGCGCGCGCCGGGCAGCACGAAGTCGTCCATGGCGTGCCGCACCGAGACCTCGAGGCGCCCCCCGGCCATGTCCCGGACCGTCGTGAAGCCGGCCTCGAGCGCGCGGACGGCGTTGCCCGCCGCGTGGATCGCCTGCTCCTCGGTGAACGTGAGCACGTTCCAGAGATGCACGTCCTGCCGCCGCGCCGCCGCGTTGGAGCGCAAGTGGACGTGGCCGTCGATGAGGCCCGGCAGCAGGGTCATGCCGCGCAGGTCGCGGCAGGGCGCGCCGTCTGGGATCTTGATCGACGCTCTCGGTCCGGCCGCGACGATGTCGCGTCCGGCCATGACGACCGCCGCGTCGGGCACCGGTGGTGCGCCGGTGCCGTCGATGAGCCGTGCGCCGACGAGGACCTCCGGTTCCTGCGGTGTCGTCATCGCTCGCTCCGCTCCAGCTGACCGCGTCCGAGCGCTGCGTCCTGCTCGGCGATCCGGCACAGCCGCTGGGCGAACGCGTCGGTCACGTCGCGCCACGCGGCGCGCCCGCCCGCTGCGGTCGCGGGCGACGGGTCGCCCAGCGCGCCGGTGTCGGACATCTCGGCGAAGAGGAAGGCCTCGCCTCCCTCCCGGTAGCGCTCCTCGAGCATCCGCAGTGCCGGCGCCCGCATCTGGTCGCTCCGGACCAGGTCGGCCCGATCCGCCAGGCAGAGTGCCGTCTCCATTACCGCGGCGTGTCCGCCGTCGCTGCCCGGGAAGTGGCGCTCCTGCGCCGCGCGCCAGTCCTGATCGACCGACAGCAGCCGCAGGGTAACGTCGCGACCGGCGCGCTGCGCGTCCGCCGCGACGTCCCAGACGACGCCGGGGACGATCCAGTGCCCGCCGCAGCCGCGCACGACGGCCAGGCGCCGGAAGCCGAGCTCGATCGCACTCCAGAGCAGGTGCTTGACCACCTGCAGGTAGACCTCGTTAGGCAGGCTGATGGTGCCGGGCAGGCCGAAGTGCTCGGACGCCGGCCCGTACGGAAGCGGCGGGAGCACCAGCGCTTCCACGCCGCGCTCTCGCGCCCGCTCGGCCCCATCGACGCAGAGGCGGTCGACCTGATAGGTGTCGGTGTCGACCGGCAGGTGCGCCGCGTGCTGCTCGGTGCAGCCGAGCGGCAGCAGCACCAGCGTGTTCTCCTTGGCCGCACGCGCAAGCTCCGGGGCGGTGTGCTCGCCCCATCGTACCGATGCCACGCTGCTCCTCCTCACACCTGCCGCGACGGCGCGCGGCGCGGCAGATTGC
>DASSZN010000012.1:0-34309 GCA_035702805.1 Thermomicrobiaceae bacterium
TATATGGAAGCGGGCGGCATCGCGTTCACCGAGGACGTGCGCGACGAACTGCAGCGGGTCAAGCGCGACACCAGCTACTTCCGGCGCCTGGTGCGCGAGCTGGCCCGCTACTTCGCGGTGGAGTCGACGCTGGAGGCGGTGCTGGATGCGCGCAACGCCGCCGTCGCCGAGAACTACACGGGCTACGTGCGCCAGCTCTACGGCGACGCCGGGCTGACCACGCTGGTGTTCGACTTCGGCTACCCGCAGCCGCCGGTGGACGAGGCGGCCACGCGCGCGGAACTGCCGGTCGAGATCGTGCCGGTCTTCCGCATCGAGCCGCTCATCGTCCAGTTGCTGGCGTCAGACATCGGCTGGGACGAGTTCCGCCGGCGCTTCGACGAGACGATCGCGGACGCGCTCGAGCATCGCGGCTACCGCGGGCTGAAGTCGATCATCGCCTACCGCACCGGGCTCGACGTCTCGCCCCTCGCCCGCACCCCGGACCAGGGCTACCGGGCGCTCGACGCCATCCGCCGCGGGCTGGGCGGCGGGAGCATGAAGCAGCTCCGCGACCACCTCCTCTGCCGCGCGCTCGAGCTGTGCATGGAGCACGACGTGCCGATGCAGATCCACACCGGCATGGGCGACTTCGAGGTCAACCTGGTCGCGGCCCGCCCCGCCCTGCTGCTCGACCTGCTGCGCTTCCCCACCTACCGCGCCTGCACGGTGCTGCTGGTCCACACCGGCTACCCCTACCACCGCGAGGCCGGCTACCTGGCCAACGTGCTGCCGCGCGTCTACTGCGACCTGAGCGAGGGCATCCCCTTCGCCGGCCACGCCGCCAAGCGCATCGCCAGCGAGGCGCTGGAGATGGCGCCGCTCTCCAAGGTCGTCTACGGCTCGGACGGCTTCAACGTGCCGGAGATCAACTTCGTGAGCGCGCAGCTGGGCAAGCAGGCGGTCGCCCAGGCGCTCGACGAGATCGTGGCCGACGGCGGGCTGTCGGCGGCCGAGGCGCGGGAGGCGGCCGGCTGGATCCTCTCCAGCACCGCCCGGCGACTCTACCGGCTGGAGTGATTCGCTCCGGACGTCCACCGCGCGCCTTCCCCGGCTCCTGTTTCGGCTTTGCCACGAGCCGTGCCCCGTTTGCCACGCGTCTGGGACACGACCCGGCGATGATGGGAGGGTGAGCAGACGCTCGCGTCCCGGCAGCGGGGCTCGCGAGCGGCCGCCACGCCGGGTCCGGCTCGTCGCACCCATGCGCGTGCGGCGCGTTCGACCGGGACGTGGCGAGGACGGAGGGAGCGACGATGCGCCAGAGCGTCAAGCTGGCCGGCACCAGCCTGGCAGCCGCCGGCCTGATGTATTTCCTCGACCCCGACCACGGCCGGCGCCGCCGGGCGCTGGCCCGCGACCAGGCAATCCACGCCGGGCACCGCGGCATCGCGGCCGCCTGCGCCACCAGGCGAGACCTGCGCAACCGCACGGTAGGCCTGGCCATGCGGCTGCCGCCGCTGTCCAGCCTCGCCGTCCCCGAGATGGTCCCCGACGCGGTACTGGCCGAGCGCATCCGCGCCCGGCTGGGCCGTCTCGTCGCCCATCCCGGCGCGCTCGAGGTGGCCGTCTCGCACGGGCACGTCGTGATGAGCGGCCAGGTCCTGCGGGCGGAGGTGCGGCGGCTGCTCGGCAGCGTCGGCCGGATGCCGGGCGTGCTCTCCGTGGAGTCCCGGCTCGACGTCCACGAGGAGGCGGGCCGCGTGGCCGGGCTCCAGGGCGGACCCGGTCGGGTCGGCTCGCGCGTTCCGCTGCTCCGCGAGCGCCTGTCGCCCACCGAGCGACTCGGCGTCGGGCTGCTCGGCGCGGGCCTGCTGCTCGCCGCCCGGCGGGTCGGCCCGCTCGGGTTGGGTCTGGCGATCGGCGGCGTCGCCGCGCTCGCGCGGGCACTGACCAACGTCGGCCCGCGGCAGCTGGCCGGCACCGCCGCCCGTCTGACCAGCGTGGGCGGTCACGCGAACGAGTCGGGCGAGACCACCGTCGCGTAACCGGAGGTCCCGGGGACCAGGGATCGGTACGACCGTCGAATGTCGTCGAACCAGGAGGACGCCACCATGCAGACGCTGGAAGCGCGCGAGGAGCGGACCGAGAACCTGATCAAGGTGCGCCAGGTCACCCACTACCAGGCGTCGTGGACCGAGGGCGAGCGAGGCCGCCCGGGCATGTTCACCATCCAGCTCATCCTCGACAACGGGGTCGCGGAGTACGTGCTGCGGCCCGCGGCCGACGACCTGCAGGCGCTGCTCCAGCTCTTCGAGCTGAGCGCGAACACGACCTTCGACGTCGAGCGCAAGGTGCTGATGTTCGGCGACCTGGGCGCCTGACCGCGCCGCGAACCGAGGATCGAAGACGCCGGGCGGCGGGCCGCGCGACGCGCGGGGGAGCCGCCCGGTGAACCCCTGATCCGCCGGGCGTCGTTGCCCGGCGGACTACCCACGGACGAGGAGACTCGCCATGGCAGAGCCCGAGCGAGACCCGATCGACACGGCCGCCGAGCTCCTCGAGAGCGACCCGGAGGCGGCCCGCGACCTGCTCGAGGTCGGCAAGAAAGACCGGGGGCAGGGCGACCTCCAGCGGCCGCCGCGGGACGACCCGCGGCACGGCGACCTGAGCGTCGCCCCCGGCCAGGACGACGTGCCGGCCGGCGGGACCAGTGGGCGCCATATTCGCGGCGGCCGGCCACGGCGCGGCGGCTAGCCCGACCCGTCGCGGGTGCTCATCACCCTGCCGCTCGACGCTCCCACCGGCGCGCCGGGCCGGGGTAGGCGATGTGGACGCGGCGGACACGCCCGGCGCGCCTGGTCGGTAGGAGGAAGCGGTGTCGCGACTCGACTCGCTGGAGCGCTGGGCGCGGCGTATCGGGGTCCTGGAGGCGCTGCTAGTCCTGGCCACGGTCGCGGCCGGGATCTGGCGCGCCGCCCGGCGTCCCAGGGGCCGGACGGAAGGCCGCGGTTCGATGCCGCTCTACGCGGCCGCCGGGGCGGTCGAGGTGGGCGCCATGTTCCTCGCCTACCGGCCCATCCCGGTCCGCCTCTCGCGTTTGCTGCGCGCCGTTGCGCTGGCGTCCGGGAGCCTGCTCTTCACCGGCGGGGTGGCGCTCGCGCTCTGGGGTCGCCTCGCGCTCGGCGAGGACTACAACATCTCCGCGCTGGCCGAGGTCGAGCTATTCGCCGGTCAGCGGCTGGTGACCACCGGCCCGTTCGCGCTGGTGCGCCACCCGATGTACCTGGGAGTCATCCTGGGCGCGGCGGGCGGCGTGCTGCTCTACCGAACCTGGACGCTGGCGCTCCTGCTGGCCTCGACGCCGACCCTGGTCGTCCGGGCGCGCCGCGAGGAGCGGGCGCTCGCGGCCGAGTTCGGGGAGGAGTGGCGTGCCTATGCCCGGCGCGTGCCGGCCGGCCTCCCACTCGTGGGCGACTGACACCGGCCGATCGGGACGTCGTCCGGCGGTGCCTCGATTCTGAGCGAGCGGTCCAGGGGGACCGGCCCCTCAGGCACGGCGCGCGATGGTGATGATCTCCGGGCCGGCGTCCGTGAGCGGCCGGCGATCCCAGTCCCCGAACTGCTCCACGATCTCGAGGCCGGCTCCCGCCAGGAAGGCGGCCAGCCGCTCGCGGTCGACGAACCGCAGCCGGCCGTGGCTGACCCGGGGAGCGTCCCAGGCCGGGCTGGTGAAGGTCGTGGTGAAGCGCACCACATCCCCCATGACCGGTGCCACGAGCCGGTGCTCGCGCCGCACGACGGCGCCTCCGGCGTCGACTACGTCGCCGGAGTAGGCAGTCTCCCAGCGCTCCCAGGCGCGGTCGAGCGGGTTGCGCGTCTCGAAGGCGAAGCGGCCGCCGCTGGCCAGGGCGGCGCGGACCGCGGCGAGCGCGTCGCGGATCTCGTCATCGGTGACCATCTCCTGGAAGGCGTGGCCGGTCATGACGGCCAGGTCGAACGCGCCCTCCCAGCGGACCGACGCGAGGTCTCCCAGCACCCACTCGACGTCGGGTTGGCGGCGGGCCTGGTTGAGCATACCGGGCGCCGGGTCGAGCCCGACCAGCCGCCCGGCGTGGCCGGCTCGCCGCGCCAGGCGCAGCAGCGCGCCGGTGCCGCAGCCGACGTCGAGCACCGACGACGCCGCCATGACCAGGTCGAGGTAGAAGGCATAGTCGCTCCGCCCCTCCGGTGGGTAGCACCGGTCGTAGAGCGCGGCGAGCTCGTCGTCGGTGAACTGGCGTTCGGCCATGGCGCGAGGCTACGCCGGCCGGCGCCGCCGCGTCAAGGCACCCGGCGCCACGTGCTGTCACGGATCTGTAACGTGTGGGGGCGGATCGCCGTGCTATCGTCGCGGGTACGACCCGGCTGGCCTGAGGAGCGAGGGGGCACCTATGGAGACGGCGGAGGTCATCATCATCGGCGCGGGCGTCGTCGGCGCCAGCACGGCCTTCAGCCTGGCGCGGCGCGGCGTGACCGACGTCCTCGTGCTCGAGCGGCGCCAAGTCGCGAGCGGCGCCACCGGCAAGTCGAGCGGGCTGGTCCGGATGCACTACACGAACCCCCTCGAGACTCGCCTGGCCTTCCAGGCGTACCAGTGGTTCAAGCACTGGGACGAGATCGTCGGGGGAGACTGCGGCTTCGTCCAGACGGGCCTGCTCCGGCTCGTCACGCCCGACCTGGGCGAGAAGCTGAAGGCCAACGTCCGCATGCAGCAGGACATCGGCGTCAACACGCGGGTCGTCTCGCGGGACGAGATCGCCGAGATCCAGCCCGGGCTGTGGCTCGACGACGTCGAACTCGCCGCCTACGAGCCCGAGGCGGGCTACGCCGATCCCCCCTCGGTCGCCTACTCCCTGATGACCGCCGCGCGCGAGCGGGGCGTCCGGCTGCGCACGGGCACCGCGGTCACCGGGATCACGACCGCGGGCGGGCGGGTGACCGGCGTCGAGACGAGCCAGGGGCCGTTCTCGGCGCCGACGGTCCTGATCGCGGCCAACGCCTGGTCGCGGCCGCTGCTGCGGTCAATCGGCCAGGACCTGCCGCTCGACGTCGAGCGGCACGAGGTCGCGGTGGCCGAGCGGCCGCCGGCACTGGCCAGCGGGCACGTGACGGTGCTCGACGGCCCGCTCGACACCTACTTCCGCGTCGAGGGGGCCAACCTGACGCTGATCGGCACGGGCACCGGCGAGCCGGCCGATCCGGACAGCTACAACGAGGCGACGACGGCCGCGCACATCGAGCAGGTGGGGGAGCACCTGTCGCAGCGCTTCCCGGCCATGCGCGACGCGGGCGTGCGGCGCAGTCTGGTCGGCATCTACGACATGACGCCGGACGACCTGCCGGTGCTGGACCGCGTGCCGGGGACGGAGGGGCTCTACTGCGCCGTGGGCTTCTGCGGCCACGGCTTCAAGATCTCGCCGGCCGTCGGGGCACTGATGGCGGAGCTGATGACGACGGGCGGCACGCTGGCGATCGACCGGCACCCGGTCCGCTTCAGCCGCTTCGCCGAGGGGGACTACTCGCTCAGCCCGACCGACTACCTGGACCGGATGACGCCGCAGGCGGCGCGGGGCTGACGCGCGGGCAGTTTCGCGATCCGTCCCACCCGGGGTACCGCCGGCTCAATGGGCGTCAGCGGGCCCCGGCCGAGCGCGGAGCCTCGGTCCGGTGCGCCGCCGACCGTCGAAGGGCTACCCCGCCGGGGCCGGGCGCTGCTCGGCCAGGTAGGCGAGGATCCGGTCGAGCGTCGTCAGCCGGGGGTAGTCCGCCTCCGGGATCTCCACTCCCAGCTCCCGGTGGATCCCGATCAGGAAGTTGAGGAAGTCCATCGAGTCGATGTCGAGCTGCTCGCGCAGCGGGACGTCGGGGTCGAGCGCGGCCGGGTCGGCCTCGGGGGCAACGCGGCGCAGCGCGCGCAGGACGGCGGGACGCAGATCCTCGGCACTCATAGCTTCTCCGGCTCCTGCAGCAGGTGGTCGATGGCCGCCAGGAAGCGCGCGCCGCGGTGGCCGACGCTCGCCCGGTGGTCGGCCGACAGCGTGGCGCCGACGATCGGGCGCACGCCGAGCAGGCCGTCGACGGCCCAGGGGCGCTGGCGGACGGCGCCGAAGCCGACGAGGGCGACCTGCGGCGGGTAGATCACGCCGTAGACGGTGCCAACCCCCTGGTCGCCCAGGTTGGTGACGGTGATGGTCGAGTCGGTGACCTCCGAGCCGCGCAGCCGGCCGGACCGGGCGCGCTCGACCAGGTCGCGCAGCGCGGCCATCAGCGCGTCGAGGGACAGCCCGTCGGCGTCGTGGATGGCCGGGGCGACGAGCCCGCCGTGCGGCAGCGAGATGGCGACGCCGAGGTGCACCGGCGTGCTCGGCCGGAACGCGCCGTCGACCCAGAAGCCGTTCACCTCGGGCACCTCACGCACGGCCAGAGCGGTCGCCTTCAAGAGCAGCACGGCCGGCAGCAGCCGCTCGCCGATGGAGCGCCGCCGGTTCGCCTCCTCCAGCCAGCCGAGCGCCCGCCCGAGGTCGATCTCGGTCCCGAGGTAGTAGTGCGGGATCTCGCGCTTGGAGCGGGCCATCGCGGTCGCGATCGCCGCGCGCATGGCGGCGGCGCGATCCCCGGCGTCCGGCGCGGCGGCCGCAGCGGGTGCCGCGCCGGCAGCGGCCGCGGCGCGCACGTCGTCGAGCGTGACCGCTCCGTCCAGGCGCGTTCCCGTCACGGTCGCCAGGTCGACGCCCAGCTCGGCGGCCAGGCGGCGCGCGGCCGGCGAGGCGCGCACACGGGGCGGCACAACGGGCGGCGCCACGGGCGACGCGGGCGGCACGGCCGGCGTTGCCGCCGCCGTCGACGGGGCGGAGGGCGCGGGGACCGGGCTTGCGGCCGGCACCCCCGGTTGGGTCAGCGGCGCGGTGGCTGCCGTCGGCGTGGCCCCGTCGACGAGCGCGAGCACGGTACCGACCGGGACCTCGCTCCCCTCCGGCACCAGGAGCTGCTGGATGACCCCGCTCGCGAAGATCTCGACGTCGATGGCACCCTTCTGGGTCTCCACGACGGCGACGATGTCGCCGCGCGCCACCCGGTCGCCCGGCTTGACCAGCCACTGGGCGACCTTGCCGGTCTCCATGTCGGCGCCGAGCGCGGGCATGCGGAACTCAGCCATGGGGCGCTCCGATCAGCGCCCGGGCGGCGGCGGCCACCGTGTCGGGCTGGGGCAAGGCCGCCTGCTCCAGGTGCTCGGGGTAGGGCATCGGCACCTCGGCGCTGGCGACGCGCGCGACCGGCGCGTCCAGGTCGTAGAAGGCCCCCTCCATGATCCGCGCGCTCACCTCGGCCGAGAGCCCGCCGCTGCGCCAGCCCTCGTCGACGATCACGGCCCGGTGCGTCCGGGCGACCGAGCCCAGGACCGTCGCGTCATCGAGCGGGCGCAGCACCCGCAGGTCGATGACCTCGGCGTCGATCCCCTCCGCCGCCAGCCGGTCGGCGGCCGTGAGCGCGGTGTCGAGCGTCCCGCCGTAGGTAATGAGGGTGACGTCGCTGCCCGGGCGGCGCACCGCGGCGCGGGCGATGTCGACCGGCGCCGGCTCGGCCGGGAGCTCGCCCACGACCGGGTAGAGCCGGCCGTTCTCGAAGATGAGCACCGGATCCGGGTCCTCGAGCGCCGGCCAGAGCATGCCGCGGGCGTCCTCCACCGTGGCGGGGGCCAGGATCTTGAGGCCGGGGATGTGGGCGAACCAGCCCTCCAGGCTGTGGGAGTGCTGCGCCGCCAGCTGGCGACCGGCGCCGGTCGTCATGCGGATCACCAGCGGGACGTTGAACTGCCCGCCCGACATGTGGAGCAGCGTGGCGGCGCTGTTCACGATCTGGTCGAGCGCCAGCAGGCTGAAGTTGACCGTCATGATCTCGACGATCGGGCGCATCCCGGCGAGGGCCGCGCCGATGCCGGCGCCGACGAAGGTGTTCTCCGACAGGGGCGTGTCCCGGACGCGCTCGGGCCCGAACTCGGCGAGGAGCCCCTGGCTGACGGCGAAGCAGCCGCCGTAGCGGCCGACGTCCTCGCCCATCAGGAAGACGCGCTCGTCGCGCTGGAGCGCCTCGCGGATGGCCGCGCGCATCGCCTCGCGGTAGGTCAGCCTGAGGGTCGCGGGCAGGGTGGTGGTCATGGCCGTCGCTCCTCGGAGTAGACGAAGCGCGTCAGATCCTCGACCGGCTCGAGCGCGCCGGCCTCGGCAAAGGCCACCGCGTCGGCGATCTCGGCGGCCACCTCGTCCTCCAGCCGCGCCATGGCGTCGTCGTCGAGCAGGCCCTGCTCCCGAAGCGCGCCGGCGAAGAGGGCGATCGGGTCGCGCGCCCTCCAGCGCTCGACCTCGGCCCGGTCGCGGTAGAGCTCCGGGTCGTAGAGGGAGTGGGCGCGAAAGCGGTAGGTGCGCAGCTCGAGGAAGCGGGGTCCGTCGCCCGCACGCACCGAGGCGGCGGCCCGGGCGACCGCCGCCTCGACGGCCAGCACGTCCATCCCGTCGACCGCCTCGGCCGGCACCCCGTAGCTCGCGGCCCGCGCGGCAAGGTCGGTCCGCGCCTGGGAACGCTCGAGCGCGGTGCCCATGGCGTAGAGGTTGTTCTCGCAGAGGAAGAGGACCGGCAACTGCCAGAGCGCGGCCAGGTTGAGCGACTCGTGGTAGACCCCCTCGGCCGCCGCGCCGTCGCCGAAGAAGCAGGCGGTGACGCGGCGCAGGCCGCGCATGCGGTCGGCCAGGGCCACGCCGACGGCGAGCGGCAGCCCCCCGCCGACGATGGCGTTGCCGCCGTAGAAGCGCGCCGCGGCGTCGAACAGGTGCATCGAGCCGCCGCGCCCACGGCTGCAGCCGTCGACCCTGCCGAACATCTCGGCCATGACGGCGCGCATCGGCAGCCCGCGCGCCAGTGCCTGGCCGTGCTCGCGGTAGGTGGCGACGACCGCGTCGTCCGCGGTCAGCGCCGGCATAGCGCCGGCGGCCACCGCCTCCTCGCCGATGTAGAGGTGGACGAAGCCGCGGATCTTCGTCGCGCTGTAGAGCTCGACGCACGTCTCCTCGAAGCGCCGGATCCGCAGCATCTGGTGCAGCAGCGCGAGCGCGTGGTCGCGCGTGGTGCCCGGCTCCTCGGTGCCCCTGAGCGTCACGGTCACGATGACCCCCTTCCGGTCGCTTCCCACCCGTCAGCCCACCGGCGTCAGTGACGGGAGGCGTAGCGGCAGCGCGCTCGCCCGCGGCGCGATCCCCAGGATGAGCCGCGCGGCCTGGACGCCGGACTGGATGACCATGGGGACGCCGTGTGCGGGCCGCGTCCAGTGGCCTGCCAGATAGAGCCCCGGCACCGGCGTGGTCTGCGGCAGCCGGCGCGGGCCGGACTGCGCCGGGGACAAGGCCCAACCGTAGATCGGCTCCATGCGGTGCAGCGGGAATCGGGTCACTCCCGACTCCGCGCCCTCGACGTGCGTCAGGTGGTTCCGCAGGCCGGGCAGCATGCCCTCCGCCAGCTCGAGCATCCGGGCCGCGAGGCGATCGCCGTCGGCGACGGTTCCCTCGCCGCCCGCGGGCGCTGCCAGCGCTGCCACGGTGACGGCATGCTCGGCCGTCGGCGCCAGCGACGGGTCCATGAGCGTGGGGATCCGAACAGCGAGCAGTGGTACCTGCCCCGCAAGCGCCGCCGCGTAGCTCGTCTCCGCGTCGTGCCAGGCAGCGTAGAGCATCGTCTCGAGGGTAGCGCCGAGCGCCCGCACGTCCAGGTCGGTGGCGAGGTGGAGGGCGACAACCGCCATGGATCTCTCCATGGCTCGTAGCCGCCTCAGGTAGCGCGCGGGGACGTCGTGGGCATCAATGAGCTGCCCGAACGTGTCGCGGGCGTCGACGTTCGAGATCACGACCTGCGCTCGGACCTGCTGCCCGTTGTCGAGTGCGACCCCGCGCACCTGCCCGCCATCGACCAGGATCCCGGTGACGCGGGTGGCCAGGAGCAACTGGCCGCCGGCCAGCCGGAGCCCGTCGGCCAGGGCATCGGCCAGGCTCTGGAAACCGCCCCGACAGTAGTAGGCACCGTCCTCGACATAGTAGGCCATCATCGTGGCCCAGATGAGGAACGAGGACCGCGCCGGCCGGCCCATCCAGGGCCAGAGGGCCAGGTAGGCCGCCTTCGCGCGTGGATCGGTCAGCGTCGCGTCGATCACCTGCTGCACGGTCGCGTTGCGGTAGCGGAAGAGGGTGGGGAAGCGCAAGGGCATCTCGAGCAGGTCGAGGGGGGAGGGGGCGATCGGGAGTGCCGCGAACTCGCGGGCGACGCTGGCGCTCAGCTCTACGAGGTGGCGCAACCCGGCAGCCTCGCCGGAGAAGTGCCGCGCGTGGGCCTCGACGAACGCCTCACGGCCGTGGGGGGCGGCCAGCGAGAGGTCCGGGAAGCGAGCGACATAGAAGGGGTCGTCCACCCGGAAGAAGTCGCACCGGTCGCGCACGTCGAGGTGACGCAGCACGGCGTCGATGACGCCGGGGCCGAACGGGCTCTCTGGGGCGCAGCCAAAGATCAGGTGGTCGGCCATGTCGAAGGTGTAGGGTCCGTCAACGATGGTTCGCGCATAGCCGCCGGGCCGCTCGTTGGCGTCCACGACCAGGACCTTCTTGCCGGAGCGCGCCAACATTGCCCCGGCCGTGAGCCCGCCCAGCCCTCCGCCCACCACGACGACGTCATAGGTGTCCTCGCGGGCTCCTGCGGTCCCGGTTCCAGTGAGGCGGTCACTCGCAACTGTCATTCGAGCACCCTCCGATGAATCAGATCGCGTCTGGGCGACGGCTGGTCGCGCCGTGGCTAGCGCACGGTCATTGGGCACGCTCGGCGGTGGCGCCCGCCGGCTCGGGGATGCCCGGCTCCAGGGTCGAGGTGTCTCCCTCGGGCAGGCCCAGCTCGCGGGCCTTGAGGAGCCGGCGCATCACCTTGCCGGCCCGGTTCTTCGGCAGGTTGTCCAGGAAGTCGATCTCCTTCGGCGCCACCACGGCGCCGAGGCGCTGGCGGGCGAAGCCGAGCAGGTCCAGGCGCAGCTCCTCGCCCGGTGCGTAGCCGGGGGCGAGCGAGACGAACGCCTTGACGATCTCGCCGGCGACCGGGTCGGGCTTGCCGATCACGCCGGCCTCGACCACGGCCGGGTGCTCCATCAGGCAGCTCTCGACCTCGAAGGGGCCGATCAGGTGGCCGGAGGACTTGATCACGTCGTCGGCCCGGCCGACGAACCAGAAGTAGCCGTCGGCGTCGCGCCGGGCGAGGTCGCCGGTCAGGTACCAGCCGCCGGAGAAGCACCTGCGATAGCGCTCCTCCTCATGCAGGTAGCCACGGAACATCGACGGCCAGCCCGGACGCAGCGCCAGGTCCCCCTGGACGCCGGGCTCGACCACCTCACGGGCGACCCCGTCCTCGCCGCGCGCCACGATGGCCGCGGTGATGCCGGGCAGCGGCCGTCCCATCGAGCCGGGGCGGATGTCCATGGCCGGGTAGTTGGCGATCATGATGCCGCCGGTCTCGGTCTGCCACCAGTTGTCGTGGATCGGCAGGCCGAAGGCCTCCAGCCCCCAGACGACGGCCTCGGGGTTGAGCGGCTCGCCGACGCTGGCGATGAAGCGCAGACGCCCCGGGTGGTGGTGTCGCGCCACGTCGGCGCCGACCCGCATCATCATGCGCACGGCGGTCGGCGCGGTGTACCAGACGCTGACCCCCTGCTCCTCGAGGATGGCGTACCAGCGCTCGGCCTCGAAGTCGGCCTCGTCGACGATGCTGGTGATGCCGTGGACGAGCGGGGCGATGATGCCGTACGAGGTGCCGGTAACCCAGCCGGGGTCGGCCGTGCACCAGAAGACGTCGTCCGGGTGGAGGTCGAGGGCGTACCTGCCGGTGGCGTAGTGGGCGACGACCGCCTCGTGGACGTGGACGGCCCCCTTGGGCATGCCGGTCGTGCCGCTGGTGAAGTGGAGGAGCGCCATCTCCTCGGGGTCGGTCGGCCCGATGGTGTAGTCGTCACTCGCCGCCGCCATCAGGGCGTGGAAGTCGCGCGTGCCGGGGACGTCGGTGGCGGCGCCGCCGGGACCGACGAGGAGGACGTGCTCGAGGTCGGGCAGCGTGTCGCGGATGGCCGCCACCTTGGACCGGTAGAGCGCCTCGGTGGTGACGAGGACCTTCCCCTCGCCGCGCGTCAGCCGCTGGCGGATCGGCTCGGGACCGAACGCCGAGAAGAGGGGGCAGAAGACGGCGCGGCTCTTCCAGGTACCAAGGGCCGCGACGTAGAGCTCGGGGATGCGGCCGGCGAGGGTGAAGACACGCTCCCCGCGGCCGACGCCCAGGCCGGCGAGGACGTTAGCGAAGCGGCTGCTCAGCGCGGCGAGGTCGGCGTAGGTGAAGTCCCGCCGCTCGCCGCGCCGGCCGAGCCAGCGGAGCGCGAGGTGGTCGCGGCGCGGGCCGCGCGCGTGGCGGTCGACTGCCTCGTGGGCGATGTTGAGGCCCGCCCCGCCGGGGAGCCCGTCCAGCTCGGCGCGGGCGGCCCCCCAGCTGAAGCCGTCGCGTTCCCGAGCGTAGTCGGCCAGGTTGGGCGAGACCGGCAGGGCCCCGGGGGACTTGTGGATCGGCTGCCAGCTCATCGGGAGCCCTCCTCCGGCGCTTCCGCGCCGGGCGCGGTGGGCCGCGAGGCCCCGGAGTCGAGCACCGGCCAGCGCGACCGGTCGTCCGGCCAGGAGCGGGCCGTCACCGGCACCGCGCCACCCCGGACGGCGAGCGCCGCGACGTAGCCCGGGTCAGGCGCGGTCAGCTCGAGGAGCGTGCCGCGCGCGGGACCGGCGTCCCCACCCAGCGGCACGAGCTCGCCGGCCGACAGCGGCCGGAGCGGGACCTCGACCTGCGCGAACGGCAGGGATAGGCCGTCGCCGAGCGCCTTGGCCCAGGCCTCCTTGCGCGTCCAGCCATTGAGGAACGCGCGGCCGCGGCTGT
The DNA here is from genome assembly GCA_035702805.1 of Thermomicrobiaceae bacterium. GTDB lineage: Bacteria > Chloroflexota > Chloroflexia > Thermomicrobiales > Thermomicrobiaceae > DASSZN01. The sequence continues at coordinate 13,006 of DASSZN010000012.1, forward strand.
GCGGCGGCAGGCCGAGCCACTCCGCCTGCTCGCGCGTGCTGAAGCAGCGGTCGACCAGCCCCGCCGCATCCGCGTACGGGTCGATCCGCTCCAGGTCGACGCCGACCTCGCGCGCCCGGCTGACCGCGTAGAGCGCGAGCCCGTGCGAGTGGGACAGGTTGAAGCGCACCCCGGCGCCGACGAGGTCGCCGCCCAGCTCCGGCTTCCCGGAGGCGCCGTAGCGGAAGCGCAGCCGCGCCGGCTCGACGCCGACGTAGCCACCCAGGATGGCCCGCAGGATGCCGCGCGCGGCGACGAAGCGGGCGGCGTACGTTTTGAGGCGGATACGCGCGGCGCGGGCCCGCTCGTCGTGGTCGAGCGTCTCCTCGAGCCGCTCGAGGCGTTCCGCTGGCTGGTCGAGTCGCGCCCAGTAGATGTCCACGCCCGCGATCGCGTCGATCGGCCGCGCGACCGGCAGCCCCGTCCGGATCTCATCGGCAGTGGTCAGCAACGCCTGCCCTCCCCGTTCGGCACGCACCGCGCCGCGTGCGCGGCCGCCTCCCAGCTAAGCGGACCGGCGGCGACAGGCGCAACAGAATCCGGGGTGCGGGCGTGACAGGGACGTTACACGGGGTGAGATCGGGGTGAGGCAGGCGGGGTGCGTGGATCGAGACGGGTGCGCTGGACCGTGCGGCACCGCCCCGGCGGTCGCCGGAGGGTGGGGCGGCGTTTACCCCCGGCCCCGGGAGGCGGGCAGCCGTCGACGGCGCGCCGGCCCTCGACGGGGCGACGGGCGCCATTCGACATCCCGGATCGAGCCGGGTTCAGCGCCGGTGTGGTGCTAGGACTGGGGCGCCGGGGTACCACACTGTCCGCAGAAGCGCGCGCCGCTCGGCACGGCCGCGCCGCAGGTCGGGCAGACCGTCGCCGCGACCGGCTCCGGCGCGCTCGCGACGGTAGGCGCCGCGCTCTCGACCACGGTCGGCGTGGCTGGCCCCGGCGACACCACGGTCGCGGGCGACATGGTGGCCTGCGCGGGCGGCTCGGCCGCCTCCTGCATACCGCCGCGGAACTCCTTGATGCCACGCCCCAGTGCGGACCCCAGCTCGGGCAGCTTGCCCGGGCCGAAGATGATCAGCACGATCACCAGGATGATGATCAGGTGGGTGGGCTCCAGCAATCCGTCGAACATGGCTGCCTCTCCAGTCGATCGCTCGACCGCGGGTGACTCTGCCGGGGATCTCCGGCCGGTGACGCTCCAGACGGCTCTCCGCCGCTCGTGCCCAGACGGGTGGCCGCCACCACTCTAGTCGCGCGCCGCGTCAGCTCCGTGTCATTCCCCGGCTCTGGCGTGTCAATCCCGTGACGACGGTGGGGACTCCTCCGGGTCTCCACCCTCAGTCTACTCCCTGTGTCACGCACGGGGACACCCGCGCAAGCGGGACTTTACGGAACTCCGGGACGAAGACGAGCGGCGCGCAGGACGGCCGCATCGCGATGCACGCCGGGTCAGCGCTGCCCGTCCACGGCCGGCGGCAGGTAGGTGCGGAAGGCGCAGACCGGCACGAAGCCCATCCGGCGGTAGACCGGGTAGCCCATCGCCGTGGCGGTGAGGGTCATGGCAGTGCAGCCGCGCCCGCGGCCGTAGGTGATCGCGGCCCAGGTCATGGCCGCCCCGAACCCGCGGCGGCGGTACTCCTCCCTCGTCACCACGCCGTTGATGTCCCCCACCGGACCGTGAACGGTGATCCGCGAGGTCGCGACCGGGACGCCAGCGACGTAGCCCACGAAGAGGGCCACGTCAGGGTCGAGCGCCGCCGCGACCGACGGAACCCGGTGGCGCGACGTGCCGGTGATGGCGAAGAAGGCGTCCAGCGCCGCCTCGGTCGCCACCCGCTGGATCGCGAGCTCGGCCGGTGGCGGTGGCCCGGGTGGGAGCGGCGTCAGGACGAGTGCCGGCTCCTCCTCGTCGAGCTCCCAGCCGGCGGCCCGTAGCGCCGCCTCCAGCGGGCCGGCCTGCTCGACCTCGACGACCACGCCGTATGGCTCGCCGCCGTAGAACGCCTCCGCCCGCGCGAAGACGTGCTCGGGCGTGGCCGGACCGAGAACGGTCACGAAGTTGTAATCCGGGCCCGGCACCGCGCTGGCCAGGAGCACGACGTCGCCGTCGACCTCCAGACGCCCGGGCGCGGCCTGGTAGCACCGCAGCGCCGAGGGGGTCCGCAGCGGGGTCTGGACGAGCGCGCGCAGGCCGGACGGGTCGCCCGGCAGGCTCTCCGGCACCGGGCTCAGACCGGGCTCGGGTAGAGCGCGTGGAAGACGGGGATGTCGGGGTAGAGCTCGGCCTGGAGTGCCGCCAGCAGCTGGCGCAGGTGGTCGAGGTCGTGGTACGCCCACTCGACCAGGTGCTCGCGCACCGTGACCCGGCCGAAGCGCGCGTGGCGCCCCGTCCGCTCCCGCTGCGCGGTCGTGAGCTCGCGGAACAGCGCCAGGTTGGCGGCGCGCGCCGCGATCCAGCGGTCCACGACATCCGCCGTGCCCTCCGGCACCTCGACTGGCTCCGGTGGCGGCAGCTGTGGGTCCTCCTCCGCCAGCATCAGCCGCACCCGCGGGCCAATTCCGGCCGACTCGGAGCGCAGCATGTGCGCCAGCACGTCGCGTGGAGACCACGACTCCGGCGCCGGCTGCCGCCGCAGCGCCTCCTCCGGCAGGCCGTCGACGATCGCCCGCAGCACCCTGGGCGTGACCGCCATGATCTCGAGCGCCCGCTCGTAGCTCGTCGCCATCGTTGCTCCCTCCGACCGTTCCGGCCCGGCACTCCCCGCGGCGGCCGGCTGCGCGCAGCATACCGCCCCACGCCGCGATCGGATACGTCGCGACGTCCGTCCGGCCGCCCCGCGTGTCACGAAGCTGTTACATCGCGGGGCGAGGATTGACGAGACTGTAACGATCGGCCGGTAGGGTTGTGGCATGAGCGCGGGATCGCGCGCCGGAGCAGAGGGTGGAGGTCGACGATGGAGCGCATTCTTCTGGCGACGGACGGCAGCGCCTCCGCCGGCGGCGCGGCCCGGGCGGCCGCCCAGCTGGGTCGCGCGCTGGACGCCGAGCTGCACGTGGTGCACGTCTGGCTGCTCGCGCCGGCCTCGACCTTCCCCTACCCCCCGGTCGGCTACCCGGAGGTCTACCGCGATGAGGCCGAAGCGGTCCTGACCCGCGAGGGTCGACGGATCGCCGCGGCCGGCGGCGAGGCGACGCAGTTCCACCTGCGGCAGGGGCGCGCGGCCGAGGAGGTCGTCGACCTGGCACAGGAGCTCGCCGCCGACCTGATCGTGATCGGCAGCCGGGGACGGGGACCCATCCAGCGGCTGATCCTGGGGAGCGTTGCCGAGAGCGTGGTCCACGGCGCCCCCTGTCCGGTGCTGGTCGTGCGGGGCGGTGAGCCCGGCTGGCCACCGAAGCGCGTCCTGGTCGGCGACGACGGGTCGGACGCGGCGCTCGAGGTGGCGGCGCTGGCCCTGACGATCGCGGGCGCGCTGAGCGTCCCGGCCACCCTGCTGACCGCGCTGCCGGACGCGCCGCCGGCCGCCCGGGTGCCGGCCGAGGCCGACGCGGCGCGGACCCGCCGGGCCGACGCGCTCCTCGAGGAACGTGCCGCTGCGCTGGAGCAGCGCACCGGCGTCCGGCCCACCACGCGGACCGCCGTCGGCCACGCCGCCGCCGAGCTCCTGGAGGCGGCCACCTCCCCGGGCGGGGCGACGCTGGTCGCGGTCGGGAGCCGTGGACTGGGGCGGATCGCCCGCATGCGCCTGGGGAGCGTCTCGACGGTCGTGCTCCACGCCGCGGCCGGCCCGGTGCTGGTCGGCACGGCCGCGGCGTGAGCCGCGCCGTCACTGGCCGGCGCGGGGCCGGTCGCTAGCCGCGCACGTACAGGCGCGCCAGCGCGCCGGTCGCGATGAGCCCGAGGAACCAGATGAGGGCCAGCCAGGCCAGCATGAGGATCCTGGCGGTGGCGGAATAGTAGCCCTTGAACTCCAGCCCCACGAAGACGATCATGGCGGCCCCGAGCACCAGCGCCAGCAACGCCACCAGCATGACGATCGCCGGTGGCCGCCAGGCCGACTCCTCGGTTCCCGTGCTGCTCATCATCCACCCTCTCCCCAAAGGGGTACGAATCACCACTGCGACACCATTCTAGCGCGACCAGCCCGCGCGCGCACCCGGCAGGGGCAGACGGGGCGCCTCTGCTATAGTCCCGGCATCGATCAGCGCGGCCGGGGCGGTCGCCGGCCGACGCCGCCGGCCCGGGAGGGCTCGCAACCCGGAGCGTGCAGCCGTGCCCCAACTCCCGCCCCGCGTCACTCCGTCACCCTCGCCGCCCCGTCGCCTCGCCCGCGTCCGGCGCATCGTCGCCGTCGCCAGCGGCAAGGGAGGCGTCGGCAAGTCGACCGTCGCCGTCAACCTGGCACTCGGTCTGGCCCGCCAGGGCTACCGGGTGGGGCTGCTCGACGCCGACGTCCACGGGCCCAACGTGCCCCTGATGCTCGGCGTACAGCGGCGACACGACGCGCGCGGCTGGGCGGCGATCGTCCCGATCGCCACGCTGGCGGACGTGGCGCCCGAGCCACGGCTGCCGGCCCTCGAGCGCTTCGGCATCCGCGTGATGTCGATCGGGCTGCTGGTCGGAGAGGAGCAGGCGGCGCTGATGGACAACGTGGGCCTGGTCGGCCTGCTGGTGCGCAACCTGCTGACGATGGTCGACTGGGGCGACCTCGACGTGCTGCTGGTCGACTTCCCGCCCGGCACCGGCGAGCCGCAGGCGACCCTGCTCGCGACCGTCGCGCTCGACGGTGTGGCGCTCGTCGTGACGCCGCAGGACGTCGCGCTGCTGGACACGAGCCGCGCGCTCGCGGCCTTCCGGGCGAGCGGGGTACCGGTCCTGGGACTGGTCGAGAACATGAGCTACCTGCGCTGCCCCCACTGCGGCGAGCGGCTCGAGGTCTTCCACCGCGGGCGAGTCCCGCGCGCGGTGCGCGACGACGTGCCGCTCCTGGCCGAGATCCCGATCGACCCAGCCCTCTCCGAGGCCGGCGACACCGGCCGGCCGCTCCTGGTCGTCGCGCCCGACAGCCCGCCGTCCCGGCAGTTCCTGAGCCTGGCGCGCGTCGTCGGGGAGCGCCTCGACCTGGCCACTCCCGGCTCGGCGGCTGCCGACCCGATCGTCTGATCGCCGTCCCGGTACAATCGCCCGGCTGATCTATCGATTCTATCGATCCGAGATGACCCGAGCGGGCAGCGCCGATCACCGAGGGGAGGATCCGATGCCGCACACCGACGCCGGGACGCCGCTCGGCGCCGAACCGACGCCCCGCGACCGGCTGCCGGCACCGGGGCCGGCCTCGGCGAGGCCCGCCGAGCCGGACTGGCCGCGCCAGGTCCTCGACGGGGTCGCCGACGGCATCACCGTCCAGGACGCGGACGGCCACCTGATCTACGCGAACCCGGCGGCCACCCGCGTCCTCGGCTATACCTCGGTCCAGGAACTCCTCGCGACCCCCACTCGGGAGATCCTCGCCCGCTTCGAGATGCTCGACGCCGAGGGACGTCCGCTCACCGCGGCCGACCTGCCCGGCCGGCGCGCGTTCCAGGGTGAGGACGAGCCGGAGGTCCTGGTCTGCTACCGCGTGCGCGCGACCGGCCAGGAGCACTGGGCCACCGTCCAGGCGCGTCCGGTGCTGGACGCCGACGGGAACGTGCGCCAGGTCGTCAACACGTTCCGCGACGTCACCGAGCGGCGGGGCGAGGAGGAGGCGCTGCGCTTCCTGGACCAGGCGAGCGCCGTCCTGGCGGGCTCGCTCGACTACGAGGCGACGTTGAGCCAGGTCACGCGCATCGCGGTGCCGGTGCTGGCCGACTGGTGCGCGGTCGACATCGTCGACGCCGACGGCTCGCTCCGGCGCCTGGGGGCGGCCGCGGCAGACCCGGCCGACGAGGCACTGGCCAACAACCTGCGCCGCCAGACCTCGCCCGAAGGCGCGCGCGGCTCGAGCGTGGCCGCGGTCGTGCGCGACGGCCGCTCACGCCTCCTCCCCACCATCACCGCGGAGCTCATCGCCGAGGACATTGCCGATGCGCAAATACGGTCGCTGGTGCCCGCGCTCGGTCTGACGTCCGGCATGATCGTGCCGCTGAGCGCGCGCGGGCAGACGCTCGGCGCGCTCACCTTCATGACCACGCGCTCGCGGCGCCACTACGGCCCGCGTGACCTGGCGCTGGCCGAGCGGCTCGCCGAGCGCGCGGGCCTGGCGATCGACAACGCGCGGCTCTACGCGTCGGCGCGCGAGCACGCCACCCGCGCCGACGCCCTGGCCGGCGCGCTGCGCGCCATCGCCGAGGCCCGTCTCGACGAGGAGGCGGTCCTGGAGAGCATCGTCCACACCGCCGCCGAGGTGATCGGTGACGGCGCCGTCCTCCGCCTCCTCTCCGGCGACGGGCAGTGGCTCAGCGCGGTCGCCAGCCACCACCGCGACGCGTCGGCGCGCGCGGCGCTGCGCGTCCGCCTCGCCGCGACGCCGATGCGCCGGGACCAGGGCCTCACCGGACTGGTAGCGACGAGCGGACGGCCGGTCCGCATCCCGCGCGACCAGGCCACCCTAGCGGAGTCGGTCGAGCCGGAGATCCTCGCGCACTACGCCGCGTTCGGGATGGAGAGCGTCCTGATCGTGCCGCTACGCGCGGGCGGGCGGGTGATCGGCGTGCTGGCGCTCGCCCGCCAGGGGCGCGAGCGCCCCTACACGGCCGCCGACCAGGACTTCGTGCAGGACCTGGCCGACATCGCGGCGCTGGCGATCGACAACGCGCGGCTCTACGACGCGTCGGGCCAGGCACGTCTGCGGGCGGAGGCTCTCGCCGCCGCCTCGCATGCCTTCACCGCCGCCAGCCTGGACCTGCCGGCGGTGCTCGAGACGGTGACGCACCGGGTCGCCGGCCTGCTGGGCGACGGCGTGGTGGTCCGGCTCCTGTCGGACGACGGGCGGGAGCGGCGCGCCGCCGCCAGCTACCATCCGGACCCCGAGCGGCTCGACAACGTCCGCCGCCTGCTCGGCGTCACGCCGGACGGCAGCGCGCGGCACGACCTCTTCCAGCAGGACCGGCCCCTGCTCTTCCCCGAGCTCGACCCCGACTGGATCCGGGCCCGCATCGCGCCGGACTACTGGCCCTTCCTCGACCGCCTGGGGATCCGCAGCCTTCTCGCCGTGCCGCTGCGCGCGCACGGCCGGATGATCGGCACCACGATCACCTGGCGCGACCAGACGCCGGTGCCCTACGGGATCGACGACCAGACCTTCCTCCAGGACCTGGCGGACCGCGCGGCCCTGGCGATCGACAACGCGCGACTCTACGACGACGCACAGCGGGCCCTGCGCGCCCGCGAGACCTTCCTCTCGATCGCCTCGCACGAGCTCAAGACGCCGCTCACGGCCGTGGCCGGCTACACCCAGCTCGTCCGCCGCCAGCTCGAGCGCCTCTCCCCGGCCGAGCCGCGCCTGACCGAGCTGGTGGCCAAGCTGCAGCGCGGCGTCGGCCGCCTGGACCGGCTGGTGCAGGACCTGGTGGACGTGTCGCAGCTCGAGACCGGCCACCTGACGCTGCGCCGTGAGCCGGCCGACCTGAGCGTGCTGGCGGAGGAGGTGCTCGGGCGCTTCGTCGACGAGGCGCGCGCCGAGCCGGGACCCGGCTACCGCTTCAGCCTGGTCGCGCCCCACCCGGTCGTGGGCACCTGGGACCCCGCCCGGCTGGAGCAGGTGCTGGCCAACCTCGTCTCGAACGCGGTGAAGTACTCGCCGGGGGGAGGCGATGTGCGGGTAACGGTGCGCCGGTCCGGCGACATCGCCGAGGTCGCCGTCGAGGACGAGGGGATCGGCATCAGCGCGGCGGACCAGGAGCGGCTGTTCGAGCCGTTCGCCCGCGGCAGCGGCGCGGACGCCTTCAAAGGGACGGGGCTGGGCCTCTACGTGGCGAGGGAGATCGTCGAGCAGCAGGGCGGCACGATCGACCTCGAGAGCGAGCCGGGGCGGGGAAGCCGCTTTACGGTGCGACTCCCGATCGACGCCGAGGAGCCGAGCGACCCCGACTGAGCCGCCCCCGCGGCGGGGAGGACCGGCTCACTCCACGACCCCCTCGGGGACGCCCCGGACCGACGGGGCAGGGAGGCCGCCCCCCGGCGGCGCGACCGGGGAGGGAGGGCTGGCCGCCGGCACCAGCTCGATCGCCGGCTCGCGGTCCGCCAGCACGCCGGCCTCGTCCTCCATGCCGACGCGGGTGACGACCTCGATTCCCGCTGCCGTGACGATGCTGGCCGCGACGCGGTCGGGCGTCACCGCCTGCAGCCGGATGCTGCGCAGCAGCGACTCGCCGGCCAGCTGCTGGGCCGTCTCCAGGTCGTCCCAGCCGACCGCCCCCTGGGCGATCAGGAGCACCACCTGCTCCCGGTCGTAGTCGCCGATCCTCGCGGCGAATGCCTGGAGCGCTCCCCGCTGGCGCACCGGTACGACTCGCCGCGCCGGTGGGTTCCGCACCTCCTCGAGCACGGCCAGCCCGATGATCTTGGCCGCCGCCAGCACGGGCACCGCCAGCAGGAGCCCGAGCGCCCCGGCGATCTGCGCCCCCGCCAGCACGCCGAAGATCACCAGCAGCGGGTGCAGCCGGACGATGCGCCCGATCAGCTGCGGGATCACGATCTGGTCCTCGACCATGCGGATGCCCAGGTAGACCAGCCCGACCGCCACGGCCAGCCCGGTCGGTGACCAGCCGAAGGGGCCGCTCGGCTGGGAGAGCGCCACGGTCATGGCGATGCCCGCGGCCGTCCAGGGGCCGATGACGGGGATCAGCTCGAGCAGGCCGCTGGCGATGGCGATGGCGCCGGCATAGGGGAGGTTGAGGATCGAGAGGGCCACGAACACGACCGCCGAGATGATGGCGAACAGGAGCAGCTGGGCCCGCACGTAGGCGCCGAAGGTGTCGTTGACCTGGTCGGTGATGCGCTGGACGGTCTCGTGATGGCGCGGCGGGGCCAGCTCGCGCAGCCGGCCCACCATGCCGTCGCCCTGCAGCAGGAAGTAGTAGGTGGCGAGCAGGTAGACCAGCAGGTTGACCAGGAAGCCGAACGTCTGCAGCACCAGCGAGGGCGCCTGCCGGCCCCAGCCGGCCGCCAGGTCCTTGGCGGCCGTCTCGATGCTGGTGGTGATCTGTCGGGTGTCGATGCTGAACCCGCCGATGGCGATGCGGTTCTCGGCCAGGAGCGCCTGCCGCGCGTTGTCGATCAGCTTCGGCAGGGCGTGTACCAGTTGCCCGATCTGCACCACCACCGCTGGTGCCACCTGCAGGGCCAGCACCACGAGCAGCCCGATCAGGACGACGTAGACCACGGCGATGGCCAGTGCCCGCGGCATGCGCAGGCGACGCTCGAGCCGGCTGACCAGTGGGTGGAGGACGTAGGCGGTGACCGCCGCCCAGATGAAGGGCGGCAGGATGTCGGCCACCCGCAAGAGGAAGAGGGCGAGCGCGACGAGCGTCAGCCCGATGATGACGGGCAGGAGGCGAGTCTCGCGGAGACGATCGAGCGGATGCATGGCCTCCCCCGGGGCAGCGCGTGCCTGCCCGGATTGTAACAGACCGCGCCGCGTGGCCCCGGCCGCGACCCCCACCCGAACAGATGATCTGCCAGGTACTTGACAGCGGGGAACAGGTGTTCTATTCTCTGTACGTACAGATGTTCGGGACACATGTTCGGCTGGATGGCACGAGGAGGACGGGATGCGGGTCGGGGCGACGGTGGGGCTGGTCATGCTGGCGACGGTCGTGGTCGTGATGATGCTGGCGGTCGGGCTGGGGGTGAGCGCGTCGCACGCCGTGATGCAGGCACTGCCATTGGCTCTGGCGGTGGGCGCCGCCTCCGGCGTGGTCGTCGCGCTCGAGGGCCCGGTCGCGCACTGAGCGCGACGCGGGCGATGCCCGGCCGGTCGGCACGGGCATGGGCATGGGCAGAGAAGCGGGGACCGTGCACCCTGTCGGACCTGGGGCCGGGCCGGCGGCTGGGCAGTCTACCCGGTGCGCGCCGACCTCCCGGCCCGCGTCCCCACCGCGCCGGAGCCTCCGCGCCGTAGCCGCCGCCGGCCACCCCTTCCCGCGGAATCCCACTGGTCGGCCCAGCGACGCTGGGCACGCCGCGCCGCGCCCACGCCGAGCCGCCGCGCGGCCTGACCGGCTCCCCGGCGTCCTCTCCTCAGCCCCGTGGTCGCCGCGACACCCGGCGTCTCGGTCGAGTCGCCGACGGCGCCGGAGTGGCTCGGTGCTAGCGGCGGAAGCGGCGGGTGCGGGCGAAGAGGTTGGCCGAGTCCATCACCCGGGGCTCGTGCAGCGCGCCGCTGGCAAACACCGCGCCCAGCGCGATGAAGAACGCGACGATGAAGAGCGGCTGAAAGCCAACGTGGTCCACCAGCACCCCGCCGACGAGCGGGACGAACGAGACGACCCCCAGGATCGTGTTGACCAGGCCGACGTAGGCCGGTCGCTCCCGCTCCGGGGCGATGTCGAGCAGGTAGGTCAGGTTGGCCAGGTTCTGTCCGGTGACTGCCACCCCGTAGGCCAGGAAGACCAGGCCGAACACGTAGTAGAGCGCGTGGCTCCCCCCGTTCGGGCTGCCGGGGGTCACGCGCAGCAGCGGCGGCAGTACCAGCGCCAGCAGCGGGATGCCCATGCGGATCAGGGCCGCGAACTGCAGCACCAGCCGGTTCCCCTGCCGGTCGGCCAGCGGGCTCCAGACGAGGTTGGCCGCGAAGAGGGAGACGGTCAGGATCGAGACGTAGATGCCGACGACTGCCGCGGGCGCGCCCAGTTGCTGCTGGGCGTAGACGACGTAGAACGGGTCGGCGATGGCGGCGAGCGAGAGGAAGCCGCGGAAGGTCAGGAAGCGGCGGAAGTGCCGGTTGCCGAGCAGGCGCGGGGCGTCGCGCAGCTGCGCGGCGACGCTGGCGCGCTGTTGGACCGGCGCCGGGCCCGGCTCCCGGATCAGCGCGACGGCCCCTGTCCCGACCGCCAGGGCCAGCGCCGACATGAGGAACAGGATGACGAAGCCGTGGGGGAAACTGGCCTGGTCGGCCAGGATCCGCTGGATCAGGAAGCCGGCGATGAAGCCGAGCACCCCGCCCCACAGGTTGCGCTGGCCGAAGAAGAACGGCAGCCGGTTGCCCGGCACCGCCCGCGCCATCACGTCGACGAAGGGCACGTTGGCGATGCCGGCCGTGAGGTTGTAGAGCGTGTAGGCGACGAAGAAGACGACCAGCAGGAAGGACGGGTTCCGGTCGCCGACGAGGAAGCCGGTGAGGGCGAGCGCCGCGATCGAGACGGTGCGCGCGGCGGTGCTCCAGACCGCGAGCGGCAGTCGCCAGCTCCGCCGCTGGACGAAGCTGGCCACGAAGAGCTGCGGCAGGAACCAGACGCCGGTGCTGAGCACCGGGACCAGGCCGACGAGCAGGTTCGAGTGGCTGATCTGGCTGACGAAGAGGGCCAGGACGAGAGTCGGGTGGATCAGCGTGTCCCCGAGGATGAGGAAGGCGCCGTTGCCGATGCCGAGGACGAGGTTCTGCCGCGAGCCGCGCCGCTGCCTGCTCGTCCACTTGATGTCCGCGCCCAGTCGCACGCGCCGACCACCCCTTGCACCGACGGGGGGCCCCGCCACCGTGCCGGCTAGTCCCGCAGACTCCGGGGAACAACCGGCCACTTCCCGACGCTGGGAGGAATGCTCGGGCTAGACTAGCACATTTCCCGCGCGGGTCGCGGGACCGAGCGGTCCGTGGCGTGCGCGGGGCACGCCGCACGCACGACGAAGGGGGCACGGTGGAATACGGGCTAAAGACGTCACAGCCGGGAGCCGGCTACCGCGAGCTGGCCGGGGCCTGGCAGGCTGCCGAGCGCGCCGGCTTCACCTCGGCGTGGATCTACGACCACCTGACCGCGCTGGGCGACCCTACCCAGCCGACGCTCGAGGCCTGGACGCTGCTGGCGGCGCTCGCCACCCAGACCAGCACGCTGCGCATCGGCGTGCTGGTGACCGACAACACGCTGCGTCACCCCGCCCTGCTGGCCCGCGAGGCGGTCACGGTCGACCACGTCAGCGACGGGCGGCTCGAGGTCGGGCTCGGCGCCGGCAACCCGCGCTCCGAGGTCGACTACCGCGGCTACGGCCTGCACGACCAGCCGATCGGCGAGCGGATCAGCCGCCTGGGTGAGGCCTGCCGCGTCCTGCTCGACCTCTGGACCCAGGAGTCGGTCGACTTCCACGGACGCTACTACCGGCTGACGGAGGCGCGGCCGGCGATCTGGCCGGTGCAGCAGCCCCACCCGCCTCTCTGGATCGGCGGCAGCGGCGACCGGGTGCTCCGCATCACCGCGCGCTACGCCGACGGCTGGAACTACACCGGCCCGCTCGACCGCTTCCCCGACGCGGTAACGCGCCTGCGGGCCGCCCAGGCGGAGGCCGGGCGCGACCCGGCCACGCTGCGCGTCTCGGCCCAGTTCTTCCTCGGCGACAAGACCCCGGGCGACATCCGCGACGAGGTGGCGCGCTACGAGGCGGCCGGCGCCGACCTGCTGATGGCCATCATCGAGCGGCCCTACACGCCCGACGCCGTCGAGCGCGCCGCCGCCGTGCTCATGCGCTGACGGCCGGTCCGGCCGTAGGATGCCCGGCAGCGGGCAAGGAGGAGAGGATCGATGGCCAGCGCGCACGTTCGCTACGGGCTCTACCTGCCCCCGTTCGGCCCGCTCGCCGACCCCGCGGTCCTGCTCGACCTCGCCCGCCGGGCCGAGGCCGCCGGCTGGGACGGGGTCTTCCTCTGGGAGCACGTCCTGAGCGACGGCCCGGGGCCGGTGACGGACCCCTGGGTGAACCTGGGGGCGATGGCCGCCGCCACGTCGCGGGTCCGGCTCGGCACGATGGTGACGCCGCTGCCGCGCCGCCGCCCCTGGGTGGTGGCCCGCCAGGCGGCGACGGTGAGCCGCCTCTCCGGCGGCCGCTGCGTGCTCGGCGTCGGCCTCGGCGCCGACGAGTACGGCGACTTCAGCCGCTTCGGCGAGACGGCGTCGCCGCGGACTCGCGCCGCCATGACCGACGAGGCGCTCGCGATCGTGCGCGCCAGCTGGGCCGGGCAGGCGCTCGACCACGCGGGCGACCACTACCGGGTGCGGCTCGAGCCGGCGGAGCCGGAGCCGTACCCGATCCCGATCTGGGCGGCCGGCACCCTGCCCGAGGTGCGAGCGCTCCCCCGAGCCGCCGGCTGCGACGGGATCGTCCTGCTGAAGCCGGACCGCCACCCGCTGCCCGCGGACGTGGCGCGCACCGTGGCGGCGCTCCGCGCCCGGGACGTGGCCGCCGACCGGCCGTTCGACGTGGCCGTGGCCGGCAACGCCAGCCCCGCCTGGGAGGAGCCCAGCGGTATCGACCTCGACGGTCTGGCGGAGGCCGGCATGACCTGGTGGCTGGAGACGCTGATCCACTACGACCCGCTCGAGCTGTCGCTGCGGGTCGTCGACGCCGGCCCACCGCGCGGGCGCGGGTGAGGCGGGCGGGCCGCGGCGTCATGCAGATGCGGGCAGACATTGCCGAGTGGAACCGATGACGACGCGGAAGGGGACGGCCATGACGCGCTACGGGCTCGACGCGCAGCTGCGCATCTACGGGGGCGGAGCGCCGCCAGAGCTCCCGATCGCCGTCGAGGAGTGGGAAGCGCGGGCGCGCGCCGCCCTCCCGCCCGAACCGTTCGACTACGTCGCGGGCGGCGCCGGAGGCGAGTCCACCATGCGTGCCAACCGGGAGGCGTTCGACCGCTGGCGCATCCGTCCCCGCCTGCTGCGGCCGGTCGAGGACCGTGACCTTGGCGTCACCGTGCTCGGCACACCGTCGGCCGCGCCCTTCCTGCTCGCGCCGATCGGCGTGCTGTCGGCCGTCCGTGCGGAGGCCGACGTCGCGGTCGGGCGGGCCGCCGCGACCACGGGCATCCCCTTCGTCGTCAGCTCCGTGTCGAGCCGCACGCTCGAGGAGGTCGCGGCGGCGATGGGCGACGCGCCGCGCTGGTTCCAGCTCTACCCGGCCAGAGATCGCGACGTGATGGCGAGCTTCCTCAGCCGCGCCGAGGCGGCCGGCTACCGGGCCGTGGTCGTCACCGTCGACACGACCATGCTCGGCTGGCGCGAGCGCGACCTGGCCCACGCCTACCTGCCGTTCCTCCAGGCACAGGGAATCGCCAACTACCTCTCCGACCCCGCCTTCCGCGCCGGGCTCGAGCGCCCGCCCGAGGTGGACGTCCCGGGCGCGGTCCGGCATTTCCTCGACGTGTTCGTCAACCCGAGCTTCGCCTGGGAGGACGTCGACTGGCTGCGCGGCTGGACCCGGCTGCCGCTGCTGCTCAAGGGGCTGACGCACCCGGACGACGCGGTGCAGGCGGTGGCCCACGGCGTGGACGGCGTGATCGTCTCCAACCACGGCGGCCGCCAGGTCGACGGCGCCGTCGCCGCGCTCGACGCCCTGCCCGAGGTCGTTGACGCGCTCGACGGCCGGGTGCCGGTGCTGTTCGACAGCGGGGTCCGGCGCGGCGCGGACGTGCTCAAGGCGCTGGCGCTCGGCGCCGCCGCGGTGCTCGTCGGCCGGCCCTACGCCTACGCCCTGGCGGTGGCCGGGGAGGAGGGCGTGGCCACGCTGATCCGCCAGTTGACCGCGGACATCGACCTCACCCTGGCCCTGAGCGGCCGCCGCGCCGTCGCCGAGGTCGACGGCGCCCTGCTCACGCGCGCCCGGCCATAGCCGGGGCGGAGACGCACCGGAGCCGGGGCGGGATCTCCCGTCCGGCGCGGCGCCGATCGGTTCGACAGATGCGTGCAAAGAGCCCGCGTGACCCGTTGCGCATCCCCGGCCGGTAGACCGATACTGAAGCCATCGATGACAGGGCTGCCGCGTCCGCGACGCGCGACTGGCAGCGGTGTGATGGCGGCCTGTCGTGCCAATCCACGCCGGAATGGAGGTGCGCGATGCTCAGGGGGTTCCGCGACTTCATCATGCGCGGCAACGTGGTCGACCTGGCCGTGGCGGTCGTGATCGGCGCCGCCTTCGGCGCGGTCATCACCGCGCTGGTCAAGGACCTGATCACGCCGATCATTGCCGCGATCGGCGGCAAGCCGGACTTCTCGTCGTTGAGCTTTACCGTCAACAACTCGCACTTCCTCTATGGCGACTTCCTGAACGCGGTGGTCTCCTTTGTGATCATCGCGGCGGCCATCTACTTCGTGGTCGTCGTCCCGATGAACGCGCTGGCCGCGCGCCGCGAGCGTGGCAAGGGCCCGGTCGCGCCGACGACGCGCCAGTGCCCCGAGTGCCTGAGCGAGATCCCGATCGCCGCGCGGCGCTGCGCGTTCTGCACGGCCGACGTCAGCCCGGTGTCCGCGCAGCCGGCCCCGGCGGGGGACGACGACTGAGCGTGGCGGCCTCGCCGGGCGCATATCGACATAACGACCGGGGTGGTCGGAGGAACCCGGACCGAGGGGAGGGCGGATGGCGCGGCCGTTCCTGACGGCGCGCTGGACCGACCTGGTGCTGGCCAACTACCGCGCACCCGTCGAACTGCTTCGGCCGCACGTCCCGCCCGGCAGCGAGCTCGACACGCCGGACGGAGCGCCCGACCTCCACCTGGTGTCGGTGGTGGCCTTCCGCTTCGCCGGGCTGCGCGTCTTTGGCCTGCCGCTGCCGACGGCCGGCGACTTCCCCGAGGTCAACCTGCGCTGCTACGTCCGGCGCGGCGAGCGCCGCGCGGCGGTGTTCCTCAACGAGTACGTGCCGGCCCACCTCGTGGTCATCGGCGCGCGCCTGCTCTACCGCCAGCCATACCGTCTGGCCGAGATCAGCCACCGGGTCCAGGGCGGCGGCGAGGCGATCGAGGTCCGCACGACGTTCGCGCGAGGCGACCGGCGGGGCGAGATCCGGCTGCGCGCGGCCAACCGGCCCGAGACGCCGCCCGAGTCCAGCGTCGAGCACTTCCTCAAGGAGCACTACTGGGGGTTCGACCGGGGGCGGCGCGGCACCGGCTTCCGCTACCGGGTAGACCACCCGGTCTGGCGCACCTTCCCGGTCGAGGAGCACCACATCGCGATCGACCCGGCCACGCTCGGTGACGAGCGCTGGCGGGAGGTCGACTGGCGCGAGCGGCTCCACTCGGTCCTGTTCGCCGAGGGCTCGGCGGCCACCATCTACACCGGCGAGCCGCTGGTCGGCCCCGACGACCCCGCGCCCACGTTCCCCTGAGCCCCCTCCGCACGCGGGTCCGGCGCACGTCAGCGCCGCGCCCGTCGCTCAGGTGCCCCTAGGTGGCGCCGCCTCTCCAGGCCGGCGCCGAACTGTCGCGGGAGTGCAACACCCGCCGCGCGGTCGCGACGACCCTGACGCGGGCGGACCGCTACGCTGGATCCGACCGGGCCGCGTCGGCGGCGGACTAGCCGTGGCCGGCCCCGACATGCCAGGAGGCGCACCATGGCAAGCACTCGCACGATCCGCCGCCCGCGGACGCGGGCTGAAGCACCGCACGTCAGGGAGATGGCCACCCAGCACATGGCGGTCGTCCGGACGGTGGGTGACCCGACCGTCGTGGCGCACTCGGCCATCCAGGCGCTCTACGGGGCGGTCTACGCCCTGAAGTTCGCCCGGAAGCAGGCGGGGCGCGACTTCACGGTGGGACCGCTCCGCGCCCGCTGGCCCGACGCGTCCACCGAGCCGCCGGGGGAGTGGCACGGCGTCTGGGCGCTGCCGATCCCGGACGACGTCGACGCCGTGGCGTCGCGTGACCCGGGCATCCCCATCGCGGTCGAGGACTGGGAGTACGGCACGGTCGCCGAGATCCTGCACCTGGGGTCGTACGCCGACGAGCCGGCCAGCATCGACCGGCTCCACGCCTTCATCGCCGCGCAGGGGTACGCGATCGCCGGGCCACACGAGGAGGAGTACCTGAGCATGCCCGGCGCGACCGTGCAGCGGACGCTGCTGCGCTACCGGGTGCGGCCGGCCGCGGCGGTCGCCGCCGCCTGAGCGCGCGGCGGCGACTCAGATGCCGGCGAGCCGGTCGACCACCATGGCCGTGAAGAGGAGCCCCAGGTAGATGTTGGAGTAGAGGAAGAGCGAGCGTGCGAGCAGCGCCTGGTTCTCCGGGCGCCGCAGCAGCCTGACCGCCTTGTAGACGAACAGCCCGCCGAGCCCCAGCGCCGCCACCATGTAGAAGGGGCCGCTGACGCCGAGCGGGATCAGGAACAGGCTGACCCCGACCAGCAGCAGCGAGTAGTGGAAGATCTGGCGCCGCGCCTCCGCCTCGCCGTAGACCCCGGGCAGCATCGGCACTCCGGCCGCCGCGTAGTCGCGCGTCTTGGAGCGGAAGAGCGCCAGCGACCAGAAGTGGGGCGGCGTCCAGTAGAAGATGATGGCGAACAGGATCAGGGCCGGCACGCCGACGTGGTCGGTGACCGCCGCCCAGCCGACCAGCGGCGGGATGGCGCCCGCCGCGCCACCGATGACGATGTTCTGCGGCGTGGCCCGCTTGAGCCACCTGGTGTAGATCACCACGTAGAAGAGGTTGCCGAAGAGCGCCAGCGCCGCGGCCAGCGGGTTGACGAAGACCGCCAGCACGTAGACCGCCAGCACGCTGAGGGTCAGGCCGAAGATCACCGCGTGCACCGGCACGACCCGCCCGCCGGGCACCGGCCGCCGCCGCGTGCGCGCCATGATCTCGTCGATGTCGCGGTCGAAGTAGTGGTTGAGCGCCGCCGCGCCGCCCGACGCCAGCGCGCCGCCGATCAGCGTCCAGACCACGATGCGCAGCGGCGGCAGGCCGGCCTGGGCCAGCAGCATCGCCCCGAGCGTCGTGGCCAGGAGGAGGGTCATCACGCCGGGCTTGGTCAGCACCGCGTAGTCCCGCGAGATCTGCCGGAACGGCACCCGCTCGGCGGCGGGATCGACCGCGGCCACCGGCAGCATCCGGTCGAGCGCCACCGCGAGGACGAGCGCGACCCAGGCCACCGTCGCCACCGCCAGGTGCGCGGCCGCGACCCAGGGGGCCATCGTCAGCCAGACGCTGGCGGCGCCGACGAAGATCTCGGCCACGATCAGGACCGCGGCGGCCGTGGTCAGCCCGGTGATGGCCGCGGCGTCCGGGCGGCGGCGGCGCGCCTGGACCGCGAGTGCCAGCACCAGCACGGTCGCGATCACCGCGGCCCAGCGATGGGTGATCTGGATGTCCGCCGCCGTCCAGCCGGTCGGGACGAGGCGCCCGCCGCAGAGCGGCCACTGGGCGCAGCCGCCGTCGCTGCCGCTGGTCGCCGCGTAGCCGCCGGTGACGAGGAGGACGAAGACGGCCGCCGACGCCGCCAGCCCGAGGCGGCCGACGCCGGTGAAGGCGTTTCCGAGCGCGCGACCCAGCGGCGCGAACTGGTCGCCGAAGGTGACCAGCGCGGCGACCGACAGCACCGCCAGGTAGGCCTCGGCGAGGCCGAGGTGGGCGGTCGCGAACACGGGGCTCAGCCCGCTCGTCACGGTGAGCGCGCCGATCCCGGCCTGGACCAGCACCAGCAGGAGAGCCAGACCCGACAGGCCGACCAGCAGGCGCCGGGCGCGCGACTCGCGCCGGGCCGTGACCAGCAGCGCGACGCTGAGCAGCGTCACCACCAGCGCCAGCACGCGGTGGGACAGGGCGAGCGTCGTCGCCCCGGTGAGCGACGGCAGCAGGGCGCCGTTGCACCATGGCCAGCCGGTCCCACAGCTCAGACTGGCGCCGGAGACGCGCAGCACGCCTCCGACGACGATGAGCAGGTAGCCGAGCACCAGCGTCGTGAGCGCGAGCCGCTGAAATCGCGTCATGGGATGACCGTGCACTCCGTCCAGGCCGGAAGCCACCACAGCGAATCGTTGTCGGCGTGAACCGTCTCGGGCGACCCGCGCGGGGCAGCACCCGTTGCCGGACCGGCCGCGCGCGACGCTTGCCCGTATGATACCCGAACCTCGCGCCGCCGCGCGGCCCCGGATTCCGGCGGCCGGGCGGGCCGATCAGGCGCGGATCTTGGCCAGGCTGGCGTCGATCTCGCTCATACGCTCCCGGTCACGGTCGACCAGGCTCTTCAGGTAGTCGCGAAGCGTCATCTCGCCGTTCGGGGTGACGAAGCGCTTGTTCCACTCCTCGTCCGGCAGATCCCGTACCATCGAGAGCGTCGACTCCCGGGCGGTGCCGAACTGCGACAGGAGGACCGTGGGGGAGAGGGGCAGCCCGCGGAACTCGACCGCGTCCGCCTCGGCCTCGTCGGTCGCCTCGGCCGCCTCGCCGAGCAGCATGCGCTTGACCGCCTGGGAAGCGCGCAGCTCGCGGTCGCGCAGCCGGCGGAGCACCTGGGTCACCGGGCTGCTCTCGTCGGCGCCGGTCAGTCCCGCGCCCCGCACGCGGTGGTTGAGCTCGCGGTAGCTCGCGATGAGGCCGTCGATGATTTCCTGATCGGGCATCGGCTTCCGTCCCTCCTACAATCGTCAAGCCTGCTGGTTGGCCGTGACCGTGCGGACCGCCGGCTGCGGCGGAGACCGCGGCGCGGCCCGCACCGCCGTCGACCGGGTGCACCTCGTCGAGGCGGCGGAGTCGCTCGATCGGACGCGACCGGCATCCCTCACCCGTGCTCGCCATCGCGCGCCCGTGTATCGTACCGGTACCACAGGTTCTCGCCGGGAGCAAGTACCGGCCGCGCTCGCGCGTGCCCGTCGCGCGCCACGATCGTCCACCGATCGGCGTCGCCTATGGTAGGATGCGGCGCTGGGACGCCGCGCGCCCCGACTGGGACGGGTCGCCGTGAGGAGAGACTGCGACGATGCGGGTGCAGCAGCTGACGCCGATGCGCTGTCCGATCTGCGAACGTGAGCTGGAGGACGTGCGCATCCGGGACATCGGGTCGGTGACCGCGCACCTCCTGTGGCAGATGCACGCCGGCCGCTGCCCCGAGCACGGCTGGTTCCAGGCCGAGGTGATCAGCAAGCCGCCGCGCGAGATCTTCCCCGTCAACCGGCCCGGCGGCGTCGCCCGCCGCGTCTCCCTCGACGGCCGGCTGGTCTATGCCTTCCCGACCGTCTGGAACACGATGGACAGCCGGCAGAAGGTCGACCCACTCGACCCGCAGTACTGGAAGATCGACTGGGCGCTGCTGGGGATCGAGCCGCGGGTCACCCGGGGCTAGCTCCCCGGTCGGGACGCGTCGCGACCGCGACGTCCCGCGGGCCGGACGGCCGTGTCGCCAGGCGCGTGACGGGGAGGCGCGAAGCGTGCCGGAGCTCCCGGAGGTCGAGACCGCCCGGCGCGGGATCGCCGAGCAGCTCGTGGGGCGGCGCGTCGTCGGTTACGAGCTGACGCGCTCCTTCCTGATCGTGGCCGCGCCCGGCCTCACGCTCGACGGCCTGGTCGGCTCCACGCTCGAGGCGGTCCACCGCCACGGCAAGTACCTGCTGCTGACCTTCGACCCGTTCAGCATCGTCGTGCACCTGAAGCTTGCCGGCCAGCTCGTGGCCCGCGGCGACGGCATCGCCGGCTTCGCCGCCGGCCACCCGGTGCCGGCGTACGACGCCGAGCTGCCCCACAAGTCGACCCACCTGCGGCTCGACTTCGACGGGGACGCCGTCCTCTACCTGACCGACATCCGCCACTTCGCGCGCGTCTGGCTCCTGCCGCACGAGGCGGTGCCGGACTACTTCGCCCGGCTCAAGCTCGGACCCGACGTGCTCGACCCGGCCTTCAGCCGGGACGTCCTCCGCGAGCGGCTGGCGACCCGCACCGTCGGGCGGCTCAAGCCGACCCTGCTCGACCAGAGCGTCATCGCCGGGCTGGGCAACATCTACGTCGACGAGAGCCTGTGGCAGGCGGGGCTGCACCCGGAGCGCACGGCCGCCTCGCTCGACGCGGACGACCTGGCCCGGCTCTACGACGGGATCATGCGCACGATGGCCCACGCCCTCCCGATCGGCGGGGCGAGGATCCTCAACGGCAAGGCCCAGCCGGAGCACGGCGCCTTCCCCTTCGTCCACGGCCGCGAGGGGCAGCCCTGCCCGCGCTGCGGCACGCCGATCATCAAGACGCAGGTCAACAACCGCGGCACCTACTACTGCCCCCGCTGCCAGCCGGCGCCGTAGCGGCCGCTGCGCGGCGGGTCCCGGGAGAGGACGAGCGCATGGCAACGGGCGTCGCGCGGCTGAGCGGCCCCGGCGGGCCGGGCA
>DASSZN010000321.1:0-19491 GCA_035702805.1 Thermomicrobiaceae bacterium
AACGCCGAGGGGCGCCGGACGTTCCTGGCCCAGCGCGCCCGGAAGTACACCGAGATCGACGTGTGAGGGTGCCCTCACCCCCTCCGTCCCCCTCTCCCAATTCTGGGAGAGGGGGGAGCGGCTGGGTCCCGATAAACCAGGGTGAGGGCGGCGCTCACGACAGACGCGACAACCATGGCAGGGAACGGAATGGCAACCACGATCTTCACCAACGGACGCGAGGAGACGATTGAGACGGAGGAATTCTCGACGCTGTTCGAGGACGCCTTCGTCCAGTACGCCCTCGCCGTCGTTACCAGCCGCGCCCTGCCCGACGCGCGCGACGGGCTTAAGCCCGTGCAGCGGCGCATCCTGTGGTGCATGCACGAGAACGGCTACCGGCCCACCCGGCCGACCGTCAAGAGCGCCTCGGTCGTCGGCGACGTGCTGAAGTCCTACCACCCGCACGGCGACGGCGCCGTCTACGACGCGGCCGTGCGCATGGCCCAGCCCTTCACGATGCGCTACCCCCTCATCGAGGGGCAGGGCAACTTCGGCTCGATCGACGGCGACTCGGCGGCGGCCTACCGCTACACCGAGATGCGCCTGTCGCCGATCGGCGACCTGCTCCTGCGTGACATCGAGCAGGAGACGGTCCCCTTCGAGCAGACCTACCTGCAGCAGCCGAACGTGCTCCAGCCGGTCTACCTCCCGGCGCGCGTGCCGCCCGTCTGCAACCCGGCCTCCGGCATCGCCGTCGGCCTCTCGACCGAGATCCCGCCCCACAACCTGGGTGAGGCGATCCGGGCCGCGGTCGCCCTCCTCGACGACCCGGGCCTGACGACCGACGCGCTGATGGCGATCCTCAAGGGTCCGGACTTCCCGACCGGCGGCCGCGTCGTCGGCGTCGGCGGCATCCGTGACTACTTCGAGACCGGCAAGGGCCGGATCGTCGTGCGTGGCGAGGTGCGGCTCGAGCAGGAGTTGCGGCAGCGCAACCTGGTGGTGACCGAGATCCCGCCGATCTCGCGGGCGCGCCTGGTCAAGTCGATGATCAACGCCGTCAACGACGGCAAGGTCACCGGCGTGACCGACATCCGCAACGAGTCGGACGGGGAGAAGGGGACGCGCATCGTCGTCGAGCTCGAGCGGTCGGCGACACCCGAGGTGGTCCTCAACCAACTCTACCGCTTCAGCGACCTCGAGTCCGCGGTCAGCGTCAACATGGTCTACCTCTTCGGCGACCCCGGCCAGCCGGCCCGCCAGCCGCGCACGACCGGCATGGCCGATCTGCTGCGCTACTGGAACCGTCACCAGCTCGACGTCATCACCCGGCGCGCCCAGTACCAGCTGCGCAAGGCCGAGGAGCGGCTGCACGTCGTCGAGGGCCTGATCATCGGCGCCAAGTACGCCGACGACATCGTCAAGACCTTCCAGGCCGCGCGCGACCGGGCGGTGGCCAAGGAGCAGATCAAGGCGAAGTATGGGCTGTCCGACATCCAGGCCGACGTGATCGCCAACATGACCCTCTCCCAGGTGACGAAGCTCGACGCCTCGAAGTACGCCGAGGAGAAGAAGGAGCTCGCCCGCCGGATCAAGGAGCTGACGGCGCTCCTGGCCAGCGAGGCGAAGAAGGTGGCCCTGCTCAAGGAGGAGTTGGCGGCGATCGCGGCCGAGCACGCCGACGCGCGCCGCACCCGCATCGACGACGGCACCGGCGCGGCCGAGGTCCAGGCGGTGGAGAGCCTGGTCGAGGAGCGAGGAGTCCTGCTGGTGGTGTCCGAGAGCGGCAAGGTCAAGGCGGTGCCCGAGAACGCCTTCAAGCGCTCGCGGCTGAGCGCGAAGGCGGCGAAGGCCGCGATGGAGTCCGGCGAGGCCGCGGCGCCGAAGCGGGGCCGGGCGGACGGCATGGTCGGGATCGTGCCGGCCTCGACCGTCGACTACCTGCTGGTGCTGACCCGCACCGGCCGGGTCTACCTCGGGCGCGGCCACGAGGTGCCGCTCGGCACCCGGACCTCGGCCGGCGAGCCGGCGCAGAAGCTCTTCGGCCTCAAGCCGGACGAGGTGCTCGCCACCGTGCTCCCGACCGGCGACCTGCACCAGGACCGCTACGTCGTCTGGTTCACCGCCAACGGCCGCGTCAAGAAGACGGCGCTCTCCGAGTACGCCTCGATCAACGCGGCAGGGCTGAACGACCTGAAGCTACTGGGTGACGATGCGGTGGTTGCCGCCACGCTGTCGGACGGCAGCGGCGAGTACCTGGTCGTGACGAGCGACGGGCAGGCGCTGCGCTTCGCCGACGACGAGGTGCGGGCGACCGGCCGCGACGGCCAGGGGGTGACGGCGATCGCGCTCAAGGCGGGCGCGCGAGTCGTGACGGCGCTGGCGCTGCCGAAGGGCGCGAAGGACGACGTCGTCGTGGTCAGCGAGCAGGGGATGGGCAAGCGCACCGCGCTCAGCGAGTTCCCGGCCAAACACCGCGCCGGCTCCGGCGTGGCCGCGATCGCGCTCGTGGGCACCGACCGCGTGGCCGGAGCGGTGCTGGCCGGCGCCGACCACGACGTGGTCCTCGGCTCGGCGGCGGGCCAGGCCGGACAGCTCGCAGTCGGATCGCTGCGGCGGGCGGGCCGCTCGACCAAGGGGACGCGACTGATGGCGCTGGCGAAGGACGACCGTGTCGCGACGCTGGCGCGGCTGGCATAGCGGCGCGCTGTCGGTCGGCGCCGTCCGGTCGGACCAAACGGACTACGTGGGGAGCGCCCATCCGCGGGCGCTCCCGTTCGCGTTCGTCGACCCGGGCAACGCCAGGCAGTTGCCCGCACACGCCCGCGCGACCGGCACCGGCCCATGACGGCACGGGTCACGCTCCCGCTCAGTGGACGCTCTGTTGCTGCTGAGCCGCCTGCGCTTGCTGTCCCTGGTGCTGCATCTGGTTGATCCGCAGCTCGCTGTGGACGTCCTGCACGCCCGTCACCAAGGCGGCCACGTGCTCGGCCATCCGCCTCTGCTGCCGGCTGTCGACGGTGCCGGTCAGCGTGACGACGTCGCTCTGGACCCGGACCTCGATGTCGCGCGCGTCGAGGGTCCCGTGCTGGGTCAGGCGGTCGTTGACGTCGTCCTGGATGCGCTCGTCCGAGCGGTGGTAGTTCTTCGGCCCCTTGCCGGCGTGGGGCCCTCGAGGGATCTCACGGGCGTTCTGGTAGTCGCGGTTCCAGCCGTAGCACACGGCGTTTTGCGGGTTCCCGGCGTAGTAGCCGCCGCGCCAATAGCCGGGCGCGCCGTACTCCCCGGGGTAGTAGTAGGGGCTGTAGGACTGCGTCGGCGCGGCGTTGTCGTCCCAGTCCGGGTAGGAGGTGCGGTACCTCGGGCCGCCGTAGTCGTTGTACCCACCCCAGCCGTAACCGTAACCGTAGTGGTCGTCGCTATCGTCGTCGTGGGCTACAGGGTCCTCCCTGGGTCACGCGGTCGATCGAGTCACGCCGCGGGTCCGGTTCCCGGGACGCCGACCCCGCTCGTCCCTGGAAGCCGCATAGGCCGTGCCGACCGGGGACCGTGGGAGGGGGCCGGCTAGCCGATCGGGACGAAGCGCGGGCGGCGTGCCTCGAACGTGGCCAGGTGGGAGAAGCCGGCCGCGCGGGCCAGCGCCAGCGCGTGGTCCAGCCGGTAGCCGACGTGCTGAGGGCGGTGGCCGTCGGAGCCGACCGTCAGGATCTCGCCGCCGAGCTCGCGGTACCAGCGCAGCACCTCGATCCCCGGCGAGGGGACGCCGACCGGGCGGCGGGCCGTCCCGGTGTTGATCTCGATGCCGATGCCGCGGTCGACGCACGCGCGCAGCACGGTGCGGATCTGCTCCTCGTGCCGCGCGGCGTCGAAGCCGCCCGGCTCGTCGGGCGCGTACCGCTTGGGCACGTCGAGGTGGCCGACGACGTCGAGGTCGCCGTCGCGGACGAGCGCCAGCAGCTCGTCGAAGTACGGGCCGTAGGCCTGCTCCGGCGTCTTGCCCGCGAAGTACTGCGGCGTCATCACGCTCTCCGACCCGACCCAGTGGAGCGAGCCGATCACGAAGTCGTAGGGGTAGCGCGAGGTCAGCGGCTGGACGCACTCGGGGAAGCGGTGTGCCTCGCCGATCTCGACCCCGGCGCGGATGGTCAGCCGGCCGTCGTAGCGCTCGCGGCGCCGGAGGAGGGCGCCGAAGTAGCCGTCGGGGTCATAGTAGCCGCAGCCGTCGTCCTCGGGGACGAAGTCGGCATGCTCGGTGGGGCAGATCTCGCCGATGCCGAGCGCGATGGCGGTCTCGCAGAGCTCGTCGAGCGTCATCTCGCTGTCGACCGAGAAGTGCGTGTGCAGGTGGTAGTCGTGTGGGATGGACGAAGTGGGCATGGTGACCTCCTCGGTTCGCACCCTGCCACTCGGGCGCACGGTGATCGGGTGCCGCGTATCGAAGGCTTGAGCTGGATGTGGTCGGTCGGCGAGCGCGTTCGCCGACCAGCGTACGCCGTCACAAGGCTGCAGGATGCCCACAGTCAATGGAGGCATCCTGCAGCCTTCGCTCGACTAGACCGCTTGACTCCGCTGTTTCAGTTTCCGGTCGCCGCGAACCAGGCGCCGGTCGGGGACGTTACGAATACGATCGGCGCGATGCACGGGCTCGGCAGAGACACCGTCGTGTTGATATGCGCGTCACCGGTCGTCGTCGCCGGGAAGAGGCCGGTGCTAACGTTGACGGTTGTCGCGGTGCCGTTGTCGACGCTCATGCAGCTCACGACCGCCTTAAAGTTCGGAATCGGGTTGGTTCCCACCAGCGCGGGATTGGTCGTATTCGGCGCGATCACCAGGCCGTGGACGTTGAGCTCGAGGTGGCCGTTGGCCTGGAGCACGCCTTGTGCCCCCATGATGGCCCAAGGGAGCCCGCCCCCATTGATGCCGCGGATGGGATTGGCCGAGCCCGTGTAGGGGCTCTGGACGCCGACCATGGTGTTGAACTGCAGGATGGTGCGCCCCTCACCGGCGACAGCCGGAACCACGACGGCGAGACTCACGACGAGACTGGCCGCGATCAGCGCAATCATGAGCTTCGGGTTGACGCGTCGCATGGATAGCTCCCTCCCTCGGACATGCATGGCCGGTCGACACGCACTGGGACAAGCGCCGTCGGTCGCCGACATTCCGGGCGGCGCCCTCGCGAACCGCCGCCGAGTTCTCGCCTCCTTTCCCGTGGGACAGCGCGACGCCGGCTCACTCTCCGCCGAGACGGATCATGGCCGGACGCGACGCCGCTGCGGGCGCGGCACGAGGAATGTCATCCTTGATACGCATCAGCGGCGCCGTCGGATCGCCGGCGCGGTTCCAGCTGCGGTGTGTGGTACGGTGACGATACCCTATGTGCGACGGGAGGTCACCGATGCGCGAGATCCACGTGGACCGGATTGCCGAGGCGGTGCGCGAGGTCTGCCTCGAGGCGAACTACGTGGCCGGCACGGACGTGCGCGCCGCGCTCGCGGTCGCCGAGCAGCGCGAGGTCTCGCCGCTGGGGCGTCAGGTGCTCGGCCAGCTGCTCGAGAACATCGCCATCGCCGAGGCCGACCGGGTGCCGATGTGCCAGGACACCGGGACGGTCGTCGTCTTCGCCGAGGTCGGCCAGGAGATTCAGCTGGTCGGCGGCGGCTTCGAGGAGGCGATCGACCGCGGCGTGCACGAGGCCTACGACGTCGGGTACCTGCGCAAGTCGATGGTCGAGCGTCCCTTCTCCGCACGGCGTAACACCCGCGACAACACGCCGGCAGTGGTCCACACCCGGCTGGTTCCCGGCGATCGGCTGCTGCTCGCCCTGCTGGCCAAAGGTGGCGGCGCCGAGAACATGAGCCGGCTTGCCATGCTCACCCCGGCCGACGGCCGCGATGGCGTCAAGCGCTTCGCCGTCGAGACGGTGCGCCTGGCCGGCCCGAACGCCTGCCCGCCGGTCATCGTGGGGCTCGGGATCGGCGGGACGTTCGACTCGGTGGCGACGCTCGCCAAGCACGCGCTCCTGCGCGACATCGGCAGCGAGAACCCGGACCCGGAGGCGGCGGCGCTCGAGGCGGAGTTGCTGACCGAGATCAACCGGCTGGGGATCGGCCCGCACGGCTTCGGCGGCCGGATCACGGCGCTGGCGGTCCACGTCGAGTCGGCCCCCTGCCACATCGCCAGCCTGCCGGTAGCGGTCAACCTCCAGTGCGGCCCGGCCGCGCGGCACCGGGTGGTCGAGCTGTGAGCGGGTCGATGCCGGAGCCCCGGCGTCTCACCGTGCCGCTCGACGACGCGGCGGTCGAGTCCCTTCATGCCGGCGATCAGGTCCTCCTGACCGGCACGCTCCTGACGGCGCGCGACGCCGCGCACAAGCGCCTCGTCGAGGCGCTGGCGGCCGGCGAGCCGCTACCGGTCGACCTTCGCGGGCAGGTGATCTACTACGTGGGGCCGGCCCCCGCCCGGCCCGGCGCGGTGATCGGCTCGGCCGGGCCGACGACCTCGGGACGGATGGATCCCTACACCCCGGCGCTGCTGGCGGCGGGCGTGCGCGGCATGATCGGCAAGGGGCTGCGGAGCGAGGCGGTGCGCGAGGCGATCGTCAAGCACCGGGCGGTCTACCTGGCCGCGGTCGGCGGCTCGGGGGCGCTGCTGGCGCGTCGGATCACCGCGGCCGAGGGGGTGGCCCACGCGGACCTGGGGCCGGAGGCGATCTACCGGCTGACGGTGGCTGACTTCCCGGCCATCGTCGTCGACGACTGCCATGGTGGCGACCTCTACCGGGACGCCGCCGCGCGCTACGCCGAGCCGTAGCTCGGGTCTACCGCTCCTGCTCGTAGCCAGCGGTGACGACGGTGTGCAGGCCGCCCCGCACGTTGAAGTCGCCGACCACGGTGGCCCGGCGCGGGCCGACCGCGGAGACCAGGTCGTCCAGGATCATGTTGGTGACCTTCTCGTGGAAGGCGCCCTCGTTGCGGTACGACCAGAGGTAGAGCTTGAGCGACTTGAGCTCGACGCAGCGCCGGTCCGGCACGTAGCGGATGGTGATGGTGGCGAAGTCGGGCTGGCCGGTCATGGGACAGACGCAGGTGAACTCCGGCGTCGAGATCTCGATCTCGTAGTCGCGCTCGGGGTTGGGGTTGGGGAACGTCTCGAGGGTCTTGCTCGGCTCGGTCGGCATCGGCGGCGGTTCCTCCGTGTCGTCGTGGTCGTGGCTGAGCCGGCGCGGTCGGCGCTCGCCGAAGTATACGGTGCCGGCCGTGTCCGCGAACCGCGCGTCCGCCCGAGCGCGGTGGATGTGCCGGATTCAGCAATGGCGAGGGGCTTGACGCCGCGCCGCGCGTGCGCGATGATCGGTGGCGTCAGCGCGGGCCCGACCACCCTCGCCGGTCGCTACTGCCGGCAACACACGCCAGCCTGGTGCCGCGACGCGGAGTTGATCGCTGGAGGGACGATGCAGGGGTTCGAGCCACATCGCTTGACGACGCGCCAGCGCACGATCGTGTTCACTGTGCTGGTTCTGACGCTGGTCGGGCTGACGATCTGGATCGGGACGATCATCTACATGTTGCCGGACCCGAGCCAGGGCACGTTCGTCCCGCCGCAGAGCCTGGTCGAGGGTATCCGCGCCTTCCTCTAACCAGCTCGCGCCCGCGCCGTACAACCTGCGCCGCCACGCCGGACCGGTGATGTCGCCGGTCCGGTGTCTTGTGCTCGGGTCCCGGAATCGTCAGCGGGTTCCCGGTTCGCTGCCGGCGTCCGGACCCATGCTGCCACCGAGGGCCCGCGCCACGCTGTCGAGCAGGTGATCGAGGCTGAAGGGCTTTGCCACGAACTCGCGACAGCCGAGCGCGCGCGCCTCCTCGGAGATGGACGGGCGGACGTCAGCCGTCACCGCGACGACCGGGAGTTGGCGGAAGCGGGGATCGGCGCGCAGGTCGCGCAGGATGTCCAGGCCGCTTCGCTGCGGCAGCATCATATCGAGCAGGACCACGTCCGGCGCATGGCTTTCGACCGCGTCGAGCGCGTGGTCGCCGTCGCCCACGGTCGCGACCCGGTAGTGTCCGAACTCGACCAGCGTGCTCGTCATCACCTCCCGGTTCGAGACGTCGTCCTCGACGACCAGCACCAGTGGACGCTGCTCACCATCACCCATGGCGCACCTCGGCGTGCATTGTGGCTTCCTCGCCGGCCCCACTCCGAGCGTCCCGGCAGGCTCTCGCCGTGGCGCGCTCGTCGTCGTGTCGATCTGGCGGACGCGTGGGTCCCGGAACCTGCCCAAACGACGGCGGCACCCCCGCCCTGGCGATTCGCGAGCCCTGGCGATGGGCCGCGACCGGGGACGGGACCGTCGGCCTCGCCCTGCCCCTGGCGAGGCTGCCTGGATGAACTCCCCCGTGTACCAGTCACGTAGCACAGATCCGCCGGTTTGACAACTCCCGTTGGTATGCGCAAACCGGAAACGCCCCGGTGGGTGAGCGCGGGGTATCCGATCAATAAGCGCCCCGGCCCGGTGTGAGCGGGCCGGGGCGATAGCTAGTGGGTTTACGCGGTAGGCTAGCTCGGCCAGCGCAGGTTGGGGATGACCTGCTCGCCGAAGCGCTTGATGAAGGCTTCCTGGTTGCGGCCCACGTTGTGGACGTAGACCTCGGTGAAGCCCAGGTCGATGTAGTGCTGGATGTGGTCCCGATGCTTGTCCGGGTCGGACGACATGAAGACGCGGCCGACAAAGTTCTCCGGCCGCACGAGCTTCGCCATGGCGGCGAAGTCCTCCGGGTTGCGGATGTCCTGCTTGGGGAAGTTCATGCCGCCGTTGGGCCACTCCTTGACCGCCTGGGCCACCGCCTCCTCGTCCGACTCGGCCCACGAGATGTGGAGCTGAATCATGCGCGGCATGGTGGCCGGATCCTTGCCCGCCTCGCGCGCGCCCTTCTCGAAGCGACCGAGCAGCATCTTGATCTTGTCGTCGGCGGCCCCGACCAGGATGATGCCGTCGCAGAGGCGACCGGTGCGCTCGGCCATGATCGGACCCGAGGTCGCGACGATCATGGGCGGCGGGGTCTTGGGCATGGTCCAGAGCCGGGTGCTCTCGAGCTTGACCCACTCGCCGCTGTACTTGACCGTCTTGCCGCTGAACAGCTTCCGGATCATCTCGATCGACTCGATCAGCTTCTGCAGGCGGGCCGGCGCCTCGGGCCAGTACTCACCGATGATGTGCTCGTTGAGCGCCTCGCCGGCGCCGAGTCCCAGGTAGAAGCGGCCGGGGAACATCGCCTCGAGCGTGGCCGCGGCCTGGGCGACGATCGCCGGATGGTAGCGGTAGCCGGGCGGGGTGACCCCGGTGCCGAAGCGCAGGTTGGTCGTGGCGCCGAGGGCGCCCATCCAGGACCAGACGAAGGCGCTCTGTCCCTGCTCCGGCGTCCAGGGCTGGAAGTGGTCCGACGCCATGACCGCGTCGAAGCCGTGCTGCTCGGCGAGCCGGCACCAGGCCAACAGGTCGTTCGGCTCGAACTGCTCGAACATCGCGGCGTAGCCAAGCCGGGTCATGCGTGTGATCCCCTCTCGCAAGGCGCAACGGATCTACGGTGTGCGGTGCTCCGCGTCTTGGAAA
This sequence comes from Thermomicrobiaceae bacterium, assembly GCA_035702805.1. Taxonomy (GTDB): domain Bacteria; phylum Chloroflexota; class Chloroflexia; order Thermomicrobiales; family Thermomicrobiaceae; genus DASSZN01. The sequence continues at coordinate 9,593 of DASSZN010000321.1, forward strand.
CGCCGCGGTGCGGCGTCGCATTCCGCACGCCTCCATGGCCCGGGCACGCAGCGACCCCTGCCGGATTGCCCCGGCAGGGGTCGACGATCGCGGACTGACGCAGCCCGGTGCTCAGCGGCCGTCGTTGGCGCTGGCGCGCACGGCCTGCGCGAGCTCCTGGTGCTGGGCGCTCTGCTCGCGGATCGCGCGAGCCGCAGCCTGGGACGCCGCGCCGACCGCGCGCGGCGAAACGGGCACCGCGCGAATCACCGGGCGTCCATCCTGGTTGATGACGTTGTAGCGAACACGATTCTGCATCACGCACCACCTCTCGGCCCTGGCGGGCACAAATTCCCCCCGGCATCACCGGGGGGCGTGGTGCGTCTCCTGCACGCTGGCCCGGCTAGCCGGCGGGGTGCCGAGTTCCCTTGTGAGAACTACCGGGTTCCAACGCTGACCCTTTCACGAGTCCGGGTGCGACCACAACGCCGTCGGCGGCGACCGCACACTACGCCTGGGACGCCGAGGCATCCCGACACTCGTAGCCTACCACGCCCGGGCCGCTCCGTCAACGTGAACCCCGGTCCCGCGGCCTGGTCGCGCCCTCCGCGTGCGGCTACCATGGCGCCCGGCCGCCGGTCCCGGCGGTCGTGGCGGGCGGGTGATTCGGCAGAGGAGCGTGGCCATGCGCGTGTTCGTGACCGTGGACATCGAGGGCGTGGCAGGGGTCGTCAACGCGCAGGAGGGCGCGCCCGGCAACCCCGAGTACGAGCGGGCGCGACGCCTGATGACGGACGAGGCCAGCGCCGTGGTGGCCGGGATCTTCAACGCCGATCCGGACGCCGCGGTGACGGTCGCCGACGTCCACGGGCCCTACCGCAACGTCATCCCGGAGTTGCTGGACGAGCGGGCGACGCTGAGCCGCGGCAAGCCTCGCGTGTACGGCATGGTCCACGGCATCGACCGCGGCTACGACGCCGCGATGTTCGTGGGCGTCCACGGCCGCGCCGGGAGCGGTTCGTCGATCCTCAGCCACACCTTCACCGGGACGATCCTGGACGTGCGTGTCAACGGCCGGCCGATGGGAGAGCTCGGACTGAACGCGGCCGTGGCCGGCGCCTACGGTGTGCCGGTGCTGCTGGTCGCCGGCGATCAGTCGGTAGTGGCGGAGGCCCACGACCTCTTCGGCCAGCAGGTCGCGACGGTGCAGGTCAAGGAGTCCTTCGCCCACCTCTCGGCCGAGAGCCTCCACCCGCGCGTCGCCCAGCGGCTGCTGCGCGAGGCGGCCACCCAGGCCATTCGCGAGCACCCCGCGGTGGCGCCGCTGCGCGTCGGGACCCCGGTGCGCGCCGAGGTGGAGCTGGCGCGGCCGGTGCTGGCCGATCTCGCCGAGATGATCGACGGCGCCGAGCGCGTGGACGGACGGACCGTGCGCTTCGTGCGCGACGACATGCCCGCGGCCTACCGGGTGCTGCGCCTGATCACCGTGCTCTGCAGCACCCCGCTGTAGCAGGTGGAAACGGCACGGAGCTGACATGCCGCGCGCCGGCGTGACACGCGGGCGATACGCCGTCGGCGTAGCCTGGAGCGGGGGAGGCCGGGCTCCGGACTGTGTCTGACGCGGACGTCGAGGGAGTGGTGGCGTGCGGTGGCAACGTTCGGCGATGCTGGTGGCGCTCCTCGTGCTCGCCGCGGTGAGCTGCACCGCGTCGGTTTCTCCGCGCGCCGGTGGCACGGCGGTAACGGGCTCGGGGGTCATGGCGAGCGACACCCGCGGCCTGACCGGCTTCACCGCGGTTGAGCTTCGCGCGGTTGGCAACCTCGACGTCGAGCGGGGAGGGACGACGTCGATCCGCATCGAGGCCGACGACAATCTCCTGCCGCACATCACGACCGTGGTGCGGCAGGGGGTGCTGGTCATCGACTGGGCGCCGGGCACCGGCAGCGTTACTACGAGACATGCGATCACCTACCACCTCTCCGCACCCCAGGCCCTGGCCGCGGCGACCGTCCACGGAGCGGGAGCGATCCATCTCGGTGCGCTGCAGGGCGACACGGTACGCCTCGGCGTTGACGGCGCGGGGAGCATCGCGGTGGACGCGGTCCAGTCCACCAACCTCGTCGCGAGCATCGGCGGCGCTGGCCGCATCAGCGCCGCGGGACAGGCGCGGCACCAGCAACTCACCATCGACGGGCTCGGGACGTACCAGGCGGCAGGGCTGGCGACCCAGCAGGCCGACGTGACGATCACGGGCGCGGGTCACGCCCAGGTGCGGGTGAGCGACGCGCTGAACGCTACGATCGACGGAGTCGGCAGCGTACAGTACGCCGGGACCCCGCGGGTGACCCGCCACGGCACCGGCCTGGGGCAGGTCATCCCGATGACGACACAGTAGTCCGTGAGCGCGGCAGCCCTACCGTGGCGGCTTCTGAGCGACGAGCAGGTAGCGGCTCTCGGTGACGACGATCCCCTCCGGGGAACGGCAGGAGTCCGCGAACGCGAGCAGCGCGTCGATGTCCCTCAGCGGGTCGAAGCCCGGGATCTCCCAGGGAGCTACCAGGAGCAGAAGGACGAAGTCGCCCAGCGTGGCGTAGGCGACCAGTCGGCTATGGCGCTCGCCGACGACGTGCAGACCGGCGGCCGCGAAGGCGTCCCCGTACGTGACGAAGTGGTCGCCGAAGTCCTGCTTGCCGGGGAAGAATGGGCGCAGTTCCCGCCAGTTGTCGCGGTCGACCTGCTGGGTGACGACGCGGCCGCCGGGGCGCAGCACACGGACGACCTCGGCGGGTTCAAGCGCCTCGTGCCGGTCGAGGACCAGGTCGAACGCGCGGTCGGGGAAGGGGAGATCTAGACTGGAGCAGCGTACGACCGGGACACCCAGGGGGCGAGGCGGCGCCGGGCCGCCGGGGCGTTGACCACCCATTCCTCGGTGGCAACTGCATGGCATCCGCCTCCCGCGAGAACCCGCGCGAGCACCTCGCCGCCCCCGGTGCCCAGGTCCAGCACTGTTCTGGCGCCGGCCAGGTGATCGCGGGCGACCGCTTCGTAGTCCCAGGGTGGGCCGGGCTCGAGGGGCGTCATCCTGGCCACGGTCAGGTCCCAGCCGGAGAAAGACCTGGCGCGCGTGATGAACGGCTCCAACTGGCGCAGCGCGGCCTCGCGTCGATCCATACCATGTCCCGCCCTCTCCACTCCGGGCAGGCGCGTGAGCGCCGTCCCGGAGTCTGTTCGCGTTCCGATGCTACCTCGAGCCGGTCGCCGGGGCGCGACGGTCGGGACCGCCTGCTACAATGCGCCCACCGCGACGGGGTCCGGATCGTCCAGAGACAAGGAGAGCGGCATGAGCGCGCGCGTCCCGCAATCGCGGCCCGACCACGATGTGGTGGCTGCCTGCAACCTGATGGTAACGATGCGCGACGGCGTGCGCCTGGCGACCGACATCTACCTGCCGGCCCACGGCGCCGAGCCGCTGCCGGGACCCTTCCCGACCCTGCTCGTCCGCACTCCCTACGACAAGAGCAGCACCGGCAACATGCGGCCGAAGGGGGAGTACTTCGCCCGCCGTGGCTACGCGGTCGCGCTCCAGGACGTGCGGGGACGTTACGCCTCGGAGGGAACCTTCTACTTCCTGGTTCAGGAGGCCGAGGACGGCTACGACACGGTCGAGTGGGTGGCGGCGCAGCCCTGGTGCGACGGCCGAATCGGCACGTTCGGCACCTCGTACCTGGCCTGGACGCAGAGCGCGCTCGCCTCGCTCAACCCGCCGCACCTGGCCGCGATGTACGTCAACGAGGGGGGGCACGACGCGCACGCCAGCACGGTGCGGCACAACGGCGCCTTCGAACTGCGTTTCATGGCCTGGGGCTTCATGGGGGCGGCGACCAGCCCGGCGGCGGCGGCCGACCCGGCGATCCGCCGGGCGCTCCTGGCGGTCCGCTTCCGTGACTGGTTGCCGCGCCTGCCGCTCAAGCCCGGGCTGAGCCCGCTGTCGCTGGTGCCCAGCTACGAGCGCTGGGTGTTCGACATCTGGACACGGGGGGACTACGACGAGTTCTGGCGGCACCCGGGCCTGAGCTTCGCCGAGCACATTGGCGAGCACGCCGACGTGCCGATGCTCTTCACCGGCGCCTGGTACGACTCCTATACGCGGGCCACGCTGGAGAACTTCGTGGCCTACTCGGCGGCCAAGCGCGGCCCGGTGCACGCCATCGTCGGCCCCTGGACCCACGGCGGCGAGCCACCCGACCGCACCTGGTCGGGTGACGTCGAGTTCGGGTCCGAGGCGTCAATCAAGGGCAATCTCGCGGCCGACGTCACCGAGCACCACCTGCGCTACTTCGACCACTGGCTCAAGGGGATCGACAACGGAGTCGCCGAGGAGCCGCCGCTCCGGATCTTCGTGATGGGCGGAGGCGACGGCCACCGGACGCCGGAGGGCCGCCTCTATCATGGAGGCCACTGGCGCGCCGAGCAGGAGTGGCCGCTGGCCCGCACGGCCTTCACGCCGTACTACCTGCTCCCGGGCGGCGGACTCGGCACCCACGAGCCGGGCTCCCGCCCCGCCGCGACCAGCTTCCGCTTCGACCCGTCGGACCCGGTGCCGACCGTCGGCGGCAACATCTCGTCGCTGTCCGACTTCTACCCGGTGCCGCCCGAGATCGGCGACCGCGTCGCGATCGAGGAGCGCTGGGGGAGCATCGTCTCGGTCGGTCCACAGGATCAGCGCACCGGCCCGGACACGTTCGGCGCCCGCGCGCCCTACCTGCCCCTCGCCAGCCGCCAGGACATTCTGGTCTTCCAGACCGAGCCGCTGTCCGAGCCGCTCGAGGTCACCGGGCCGCTGACCGCCGTGCTCTGGGTGTCGTCGACAGCGGTCGACACCGACGTCACCGTCAAGCTGGTCGACGTCTACCCCCCGAGCGCGGACTACCCGGACGGCTACGCCATGAACGTCTCCGACAGCATCCTGCGCCTGCGTTATCGCGACAGCCGCGAGCGCGCGGTGCTGATGACGCCGGGCGAGGTGTACCGGGTCGAGGTCCCGATGTACCCGACGAGCAACCTGTTCGGGGCCGAGCACCGTATCCGCTTGGACGTCTCGAGCAGCAACTTCCCACGCTTCGACGTCAACCCGAACACGGGCGAGCCGCTCGGACGCAACCAGCGGACCGAGGTCGCGGTCAACACGATCCACCACGACCGCGAGCACCCGTCGCACCTGGTCCTGCCGATGATCTCGCGCGAGGTCGGAGGGTGATCGGCGCGAGGCGACCGCGCGGAACATGAGGCGGCGTCGCCGTCGCGGAGGAGGTGGGGCGACATGGATGGCGGCGAGGCGGCATCCGGTGAAGTGTCCCGTGCGACAGGGACTGCCCGTCGATCTCGGCAGCGGCGAGTCTGGCGACGGCTCGTGATCGCGGTCACGGCCGTCCTTGTCGTAGTCGTCGTGGTGCTCGGCTCGGTCGGCTGGATCGCGTCCGAGCGCGCCATTCACCCGGCGCCGCACACCTATACCTGGTCCCTGGCGGACTACCCGAACCTGAAGGCGGAGCCGGTGACCTTCCGCAGCAGCACCGGCGTGACGATCGCCGGGCGGTTCTTTCCGGGAGCCAGCAAGGCCACGATCGTCCTGTCACACGGCTACGGCGACAACCAGAACCAGATGCTCCCCTGGGCCGACTTCCTCAACCGCTCGGGGTTCAGCGTCTTCACCTACGACATGCGGGCGCGCGGTGCGAGCGGCGGCTCCGCGGTGACGCTGGGCGCGCTCGAGCAGTACGACCTGGTCTCGGCCGTCGAGTACCTGGCGACTCGTCCCGACGTCGATCCCAGCCGGATCGGCGCGCTGGGGGTCAGCCTGGGCGGGTCGGTGACCATCCTGGCGGCGGCGCGCGACCCGCGCATCAAGGCGATCGTTGACGACTGCGGCTTCAGCGACGCGACCGACGTGATCAACACGAGCTTCGAGCATTTCATCGGTATTCCGGCCTGGCCGTTCGCGCCGGTCGCGGTTCAGATTGCTGAGTGGCGCGCCGGGGTCAACGTCAGCGCGGTGCGGCCGATGGACGTCATCGGCTCGATCAGCCCGCGGCCGGTCTTCATCATCCACGGCACCGCCGATCGTGAGGTGCCGCCGGACAACAGCGTGCGCAACTACGATGCGGCCCGCCAGCCCAAGCAGATCTGGTGGGTGGCCGGCGCCGGGCATGCCGACAGCCGCCAGGTGGCCGGCGCCGAGTACGCCCGGCGCGTCGACGCGTTCTTCCACCAGGCGCTGGGCGCCTGACGGGGGTAGGCAGTCCGGCCCACCCCCACGCGCGACGTCGACGTCGACGGAACGAGCCCCGGATCGGCCGGCTTCAGGACATCGTCCAGTGACACAGATTCCAGAGCTCGGAGGTCCAGGGCGAGAGCTGGAGGTTCTGTAGCTTCTTGTTGGTGCCAGACACACCGTTGCGCAGCACCTCGGCGACGTCGACCACGTTGTTCACCACGAGGTCGTTCATCTGGATGAAGAGCTGCGCCTGCCTGGCCGGGTCGAGCTCCGTCTCGGCATGGGTGTACGCCGCGTCGTACTGGCTATTTTGCCAGCGCTCGTAGTTGTTGCCCGACCAGCTGTTCGACTTCTGGGCGATGTTGCTGGGAGCGCCGTACCAGCTGACCATGTAGTCGAGCGGGTACGGTGAGCCCGGTCCGTTGGTGAACATCTCGATGTCGGCGTAGAAGTGGCTCGCGGTGTCGGTGTTGCCGGCATCCGAGGAGAAGAAGACGCTGGCGTCCACCGTCTTCAGCGTGACGTGGACGCCCATCTGGTCGAAGCTGGCCTTGACCAGCTCCTGCTCCTGCTGGCGCAGGTTGTTCACTGTGGTCTGGTAGACGATCTGCATCTTGACGCCGTTCTTGGCGCGGATACCGTCGGAGCCCTTGGCCCACCCGGCGCCGTCGAGCTTCTTGCCCGCCGCGGTCAGGTCGTACTTCCAGGAGGTGTTCTTGGAAACGAACTCTGGTGGCGCCACCAGCAGGTTGGGGGTCGCACTCCCGGCCGGGCCGTAGAGTCTGGTCGCCATCACGCTGCGGGGCACCGCCAGCGCGTAGGCCTGGCGCACCGCCAGGATCGACTGGAAGGGGTGCGGCGTGCCCAGGTGCGACTTCTCGCCATCCACGCTCTTGTTGGGGTCGGTCAGGTTGATCAGGATGCGCTCGACGCTCGTGCCCGGGTAGACGACCAGCTTGCCCGGCGAACTCGAGGTCTGCAGCGACGTCAGTACCTGCGCCGGGACCTGGAGGTTCCAGGCGTAGTCGACCTCGCCGGTCTGAATGGCGGCCCGGGCCGCGCTGGTCGCATCGCCGCCCCCCTTGAGATTCACGGTGTCGAAGAACGGGGCGTTAGCCTCCCGGAAGCCGCTGTTGATCGAGTAGTTGACGACGTCGCCGGGGGTGAAGGAGTCGACCTTGTAGGCGCCGGTGCCAATCGGCTTCAGGTTGAAGGGCGCGTTGCGGGCGTTGGCGCCGACGTAGTTCGCCAGGATGTGCTGGGGCAGGATCATGCCGTAGATACCGCAGAAGACGCTGTACCAGCCGGGAGTCGGCTTGGTGAACGTGACCTTGACGGTGTTCGCATCCGGGGTGTCCACCGAGGCAATGGCCAGGTAGTTGCCGAGGGTGGTGGCGCCGGTTGCCTTGTTGATGACGTAGTCGTAGGTGAACTTGACGTCGGCCGAACTGAACGGCTGGCCATCAGCCCACTTGACGCCCGGCTTCAGCTTCCAGGTCACGCTCTTCCCGTCCGCGGCAAGCTCGCCGTTGCTCGAGCTCGGGATTTCGGCGGCGAGGATCGGTACGAGGTTGCCATCCTTGTCGAAGTCGGCGAGCGGCTCGAGGACGACGCGCGAGGCGTCGAAATCCTTGGTGCCCTGGGCCAGGTGGGGGTTGAGGACCGTCGGCGCCTCCCACCAGAGGAGCTTGAGCTGGCCGCCACCACCGCGCTTGGTCGGCCCGCCGCTGGGGGCAGAGCTGGCCGCCGCGACCGGTGAGGCCCCGGCGGCGGGGCTGGCGGCGGTCGTCGTGGTCGAGGCCCCGCTGCCACTGCCCCCCGTCGAGCTGCTGGTCGCGGTCGACGCGTTGGAGCTGCCGCCCCCGCCGCACGCGGCCAGCAGAGCGGCGATCGTGGGAGCGCCCAGGCCCACGGCGGCTGCCCGTTTCAGCACGTCACGCCGGCTCAGCTGGCCGCTGGTGGCCTGCCGCAGCAGCGCATCGAATCGCGGGTCAGACATGACCTCGTCCTCCTCCGGACTGAGACAAACCATGCGCGCCACTCCCGCTCGACGGTCTTCCGCACGCGACACGGCGGGTGGCGGCCCGGTGCCTGCACACCACGGGCACCGGGAACCTCGGCTATCCGACTGTACGCGGGGCCGGCTCGCGCGTTGGAGCGGCCTCCCTGCTGCGTGCCCGGGCCGGACAGGGAGGCAGCGATGTCGCGCGGACCCGACGAGCCCGGTTGGCGGATCCGGGCACAGGCGATGCATGTAGCTGACCACGAACTAATGTTGGGAAGCGAAAGAGATTGCTGAGGGGCGCGGGGTCCGGTCTACCGGACCCCGCGCAGTTGCATCGTCGCTAGCTGGACATCGTCCAGTTCTTCAGGTTCCAGAGGTCCGACGACCAGGTCGACAGGTTGAGGTTCTGCAGTTTCCGATTCACCCCCGACACGCCGTTGCGCCACACCTCGGCGATCTCGACCACCTGGTTGACCACCAGGTCGTTCATCCCGGTGAAGAGCGCCGGCTGCTTGGTCGGGTCCAGCTCCGTCTGTGCTTGCTTGTAGAGCGCGTCGTACTGGCTGTTCTGCCAGCGCTCGTAGTTGTTGCCTCCCCAGCTGTTCTCGCGCTGCGCGATGTTGCTCGGGTCGCCCCACCAGCTGACCATGTAGTCCAGCGGGTACGGCGAGCTCGGCCCGTTGGTGTACATCTCCAGGTCGGTATAGAAGTGGGCGGCCGTGTCCGGGTTGCCGGCCGCGGACGAGAAGTAGACGCTGGCGTCGACTGTCTTGATCGTGACGGCGACGCCGATCTGCTGGAAGCTCGCCTTGACGATCTCCTGGTTCTGCTGGCGCAGCGGGTTGATCGAGGTCTGGTAGACGATGTTCATCTTGACGCCGCCTTTGGCCCGGACGCCGTCCGAACCTTTGGCCCAGCCGGCATTGTCCAGCAGCGTGTTGGCGCCCGCGATGTCGTACTTGTACGAGGTGTTCTTGGAGTTGAACTTGGGGGGCGCCACCAGCAGGTTGGCGGTGGCGTTTCCGGTGGGGCCGTAGAGCTTGGTCGCGATGGTGCCGCGGTCGACCGCGAGCGCGTAGGCCTGGCGCACCGCCAGGATCGACTGGAAGGGGTGCGGCGTGCCCAGGTGCGACTTCTGGCCGTCGACGGTCGTGTTCGGGTCGGTCAGGTTGATCAGCATGCGCTCGACGCCGGTACCGGGGTAGACGACCAGCGTGCCCGGCGAGCCGGGCGTCTCCATCGCGGCGAGGACTGGCGCCGGGACGCGGAGGTTCCAAGCGTAGTCGACCTCGCCGGTCTGGATGACGGCCCGGGCCGCGCTGGTGGCGTCGCCCCCACCCTTGAGGTCGACGGTGGCGAAGGAGGGCCTGTCCGGCTCGCGGAAGCGGTCGTTGACCGCGTAGTGCACGCTATCGCCGGGGACGAACCTGTCGACCGTGAAGGCGCCGGTGCCGATCGGTGCGAGGTTGAAGGGCGCGTTGCGGGAGTTCGCCCCGACGAAGCCCTGCAGGACGTGCTCGGGCAGGATCATCCCGTTGATGCCACAGAAGGCGGAGAACCAGCCCGGGCTCGGCGACCGGAAGCGCACCCGAACGGTCTGGGGATCGACGATGTCGACGCCGGCCACGTCGAGGTAGGCG
>DASSZN010000315.1:0-2535 GCA_035702805.1 Thermomicrobiaceae bacterium
CCCCGACTCGTCCTTGTGCAGCACGAGCGCGAGGTCGGCGTCCACCAGGCGGTGCCGGAAGGCCAGGTCGAGCAGCTCGCGCTGCTCCGGCTCCAGCATCGAGTAGACGTCCAGGGCGAGCCGGGCCAGCCGGTCGCCGCGAGCCGCGCTGGCGGCGTCGGCGGGGGCGTCGTCGCTGATGCCGACGCGCACGCACTCCGCCCGGGCCACGGCGTACAGCCACGCGCCGAAGAGCTCCGGCTCGGCCAGCTCGCGGATTCGGTTGACGGCCACGATGAACGTGTCCCGCAGGGCGTCCGCGGCCAGGCGCGGGTCGGCGAGCAGCTCGTGGCAGTACGCGTACAGCCTGGTGCCGTACACGTCGTAGACCTGCCCGGCCGCCAGTCGATCACCCGCTCGCAGGGCGGTCACCAAATCCCGGTCGCTCACGAGAGGACGCTAAGCCATGACTTGAATTGAAATCCACTGCGCGGGCGCAAAAGTTATCTCGCCTTGACGGAAACATCCGGATTCGTCCCCGAAACGCGATCGGTCCCGGGAAGCGGGCGCCGCCGCCGCACTGTCGGCGCCGCCCGCTACGGTCTAGAGCCATGGCGAACTCGACCAAGACCGCGCGTCCCGGCTACCGCTGCGCCGAATGCGGCGCGACGGCCGCCAAGTGGATGGGCCGCTGCCCGGAGTGCCAGGCCTGGGGCACCCTGGAGGAGCTCGGCGTGCCCAAGCCGCGCACCGTCAAGGCCGGTCCGGTCTCGGCGCCGGCCAAACCGATCGGCCAGGTCGACGCCACGATGGCCAAGGCCAGGGCGACCGGTGTCGACGAACTCGACCGCGTGCTCGGCGGCGGGCTCGTCCCCGGCGCGGTCGTGCTGCTCGCGGGCGAGCCGGGCGTCGGCAAATCGACCCTCCTGCTCGAGGTGGCCGCCGCGTACGCGGGGGGCGAGCGGCCCGCGCTCGTCGTCACCGGCGAGGAGTCCACGGCCCAGGTCCGCTCCCGCGCGGACCGCATCGGCGCCCTGCACGAGGACCTCTACCTCGCCGCGGAGACCGACCTGTCCGCCGTCCTCGGCCAGATCGAGGCGGTGGACCCGGGCCTGCTGATCCTCGACTCGGTCCAGACCGTCGCCTCGGCCGAGGTGGACGGCGTCCCCGGCGGCATCACCCAGGTGCGCGAGGTGTGCGCGGCGCTGATCCGGGTCGCCAAGGAGAAGGACCTCGCCACCATCCTGGTCGGCCACGTCACCAAGGACGGCAACATCGCCGGGCCGCGGGTGCTCGAGCACCTCGTCGACGTGGTTCTCCAGTTCGAGGGCGACCGGCACTCCACGCTGCGGATCGTGCGCGCGGTGAAGAACCGCTACGGCCCGACCGACGAGATCGGCTGCTTCGAGATGCGGGAGTCCGGCATCAAGGGGCTGCCCGATCCCTCCGGCCTCTTTCTCTCGCAGCGCTCCGACGCCGTCCCCGGCACCTGCGTGACCGTCACCCTGGAGGGCCGGCGCCCGCTGGTCTGCGAGGTGCAGGCGCTGGTCGCGCCCTCCCCGCTGCCGCAGCCGCGGCGGGCCACCTCAGGGCTCGACGGCTCCCGGGTGTCCATGGTGATGGCCGTGCTGGAGCGGCGCGGCCGGGTCCCGCTGGCGAAGAACGACGTGTTCGCGGCCACGGTCGGCGGCGTGCGGCTGGTCGATCCGGCCGCGGATCTGGCCGTGGCGCTGGCGATGACCACCGCGGCCATCGACGCGCCGCTGCCGCCGACGGTCGCCGCCTTCGGCGAACTGGGCCTCGCGGGCGAGGTGCGGCCGGTCGCCGCGCTCGCGCGCCGGCTGAACGAGGCGGCCAGGCTCGGCTTCAAGACCGCGCTCGTGCCGCGCCCCGCGCCGGGCGGAGAGACCGTCAAACCGCCCGCCGGAATGCGCGTCATCGAGGTCTCCGACATCGCCGACTCCCTCGCCGCCCTCCATACGATGATCAGCCGCTAGAATCACAAGTACAGCAATTCGGGACACTCAGTCTCGCTGAGCGTCGCCAGCCCGGCGGCATCCGACCCCGTCTCGATGCCCACCGCACAAGCCAGGAAGCAACGGAGCGTCCCGCATGGCAGCACCCGACCCCACGGACCAGGATCTGCAGCGCACCACGCTCGCCACGCTGGCGCCCGGCACCCCGCTGCGCGAGGGCCTCGAGCGCATCCTGCGCGGCCGCACCGGCGCGCTGATCGTGGTCGGCTTCGACAAGACGGTCGAGGCGATCTGCACCGGCGGCTTCGTGCTCGACGTCGAGTTCTCCGCGACCCGGGTGCGCGAGCTGTCCAAGATGGACGGCGCCGTCGTGCTCACCCGGGACGGCTCCCGGATCGTGCGCGCGGGCGTGCAGCTGGTTCCCGATCCGGCGATCCCGACCGTGGAGACCGGCACCCGGCACCGCACCGCCGAGCGGGTCAGCAAGCAGACCGGCCTGCCGGTGGTCTCGGTCAGCCAGTCGATGCAGCTGATCGCGCTCTACCACCAGGGCGTACGCACCGTCCTCGAGGACTCGAAC
>DASSZN010000004.1:0-16176 GCA_035702805.1 Thermomicrobiaceae bacterium
CACCGGCAGCCCGATGTTGATCGAGTTGCGGAAGAAGATGCGCGCGTACGAGGACGCCACCACGGCCGAGACGCCGGCCCCCTTGATCGCGATCGGCGCGTGCTCGCGCGACGAGCCGCAACCGAAGTTCTTGCCGGCGACGATGATGTCGCCGGGGTTGACCTTGCCGACGAAGTCCGGGTCGATGTCCTCCATGACGTGCTCGGCGAGCTCCTTGGGATCGCTCGTCAGCAGGTAGCGCGCGGGGATGATCACGTCGGTGTCGACGTCGTCGCCGAACTTCCAGACGCGGCCTCGGATCAGCATTGAATACCCTCTCCAAACGCTCTCGTTCGCTAGTTCAAGGCGGCCGGCGAGCCAATGTGCCCCAGCACCGCGGTCGCGGCGGCAACCTGCGGCCCGGCCAGGATCACCTCGGCCTCGCGGTGTCCCATCCGGCCCCGGAAGTTGCGGTTGGTCGTCGACAGACAGCGCTCGCCCTTGGCCAGCACCCCCATGTAGCCGCCCAGGCAGGGGCCGCAGGTCGAGGTGGACCAGACGGCGCCGGCATCCATGAAGATGTCCGCCAGGCCCTCCTTGTGCGCCTGCCGCGCCACCTCCTGGCTGCCCGGAATGACGATGCAGCGCACGTCCGGGTGGACCTGCCGGCCGGCCAGGATCTTCGCCACCTCGCGCAGGTCGCTCAGCCGCCCGTTGGTGCAGGAACCGATCACGACCTGGTCGACGTGCATGTCGCTCACGTCGTCCGCGGCGTGCACGTTGGAGGGCAGGTGCGGCAGCGCGACGAGCGGCTTGAGCGTCGAGACGTCGAACTCGACGACCCGCTCGTAGTGGGCGTCGGGGTCGCTGTCGGCCGGCTCGTAGCGTCGGTCGGTGACGGCGGACAGCCACGCGCGCGTCTTGTCGTCACAGGCGAAGATGCCCGACTTGGCTCCCGCCTCGATCGCCATGTTGGCCATCGTGATGCGGCCGTCCACCTCGAGCGCGTCGATCGCCTCGCCGGTGAACTCCATCGCCATGTAGAGCGCGCCGTCGACGCCGATCTCACCGATGGTGTGCAGGATGAGGTCCTTCCCGCCGACTCCCTCGGGCAGCGTGCCGTGGTAGACCAGCTTGATCGTGGGCGGGACGCGCACCCAGGTGGTACCGAGCGCCATCGCGGCCGCGATGTCGGTCGACCCCATGCCGGTCGAGAACGCGTTGAAGGCGCCGTAGGTGCAGGAGTGGGAGTCGGCACCGATGATCACCTGCCCGGGCAGCGTCAGGCCGTTCTCCGGCAGGACGACGTGCTCGATGCCGGCCCGGCCGACCTCCCAGTAGACGGCCCCCTGCTCCTTGGCGAACTCCCGCATCACCTTGGCCTGCTCGGCCGCCTTGATGTCCTTGGCCGGCACAAAGTGGTCCGGCACGAAGACGACCTTTGCCGGGTCGAAGACGCGCTCCAGGCCGGTCCGCTTGAACTCCCGGATCGAGATCGGCGCGGTGATGTCGTTGGTCATCACCAGGTCGACCGCAACCTCGGCGATCTCGCCGGGATGCACCGCACGCCCGGCGGCGCGGGACAGAATCTTCTCGGTCATCGTCTGGCCCATAGTTAGGCAACCACCTCCGCGGACACAGCGGCCCGATTCAAGCCCATCAGGTAGGCCCGTACACTCGCTTCGACGATATCCGTGGCAACGCCGCGCCCATTATAGACGTGGTCACCGCGGCGGATGTGCACGCTGACCTCGCCCTGGGCGTCCTCGCCCGGGGTGACGGCGTCGATGTGGAACGACTCCAGCGTGAAGCCATTGCCGATCAACCGGTCGATCGCGCTGAAGAGGGCGTCGATCTGGCCGTTGCCGGTCGCCGTCGCCTCGCGCTCGGTGCCGGCCACGGCAATCTTCACCCACGCCTCGGCGCGGCCGTCCGAGCCGGAGTTGGCGCGCCAGCCGGTAAGGACGTAGTGCTCGGGCGGCTGCTGGAGGTCCTCCTCCACGATGGCCATGATGTCGGCGTCGGTCACGACCTTCTTGCGGTCCGTCAGGTCGATGAAGCGGTGATACAGCTCGTTGATCCGGTCACCCGCCAGGTCACCGTAGCCCAGGTCTTTGAGGCGCGCGGAGAAGCCGGCGCGGCCCGAGTGCTTGCCCAGCACCAGCCGCGTCGCTTCCCAGCCTACCGACTGCGGGGTCATGATCTCGTAGGTGTCGCGGTGCTTGAGCATGCCGTCCTGGTGGATGCCGGCCTCGTGCGCGAAGGCGTTGGCGCCGACGATCGCCTTGTTCGGCTGGACGACGATGCCGGTAATCCGGCTGACGAGGCGGCTGGTCGGCACCAGCTGGTCGGTCACGATACGGGGCTGCAGGCCGGGATAGACGTCGCGGCGCGTGTGCAGCGCCATGACGACCTCTTCGAGCGAGGTGTTGCCGGCCCGCTCGCCGATCCCGTTGATCGTGACCTCGATCTGGCGCGCGCCCGCCTCGATGGCGGACAGGGTGTTGGCGGTGGCCATGCCGAGGTCGTCGTGGCAGTGGACGCTGAGCACCGCCTTCTCGATACCGTAGGTCCGCTCCTGCACGTACTGGATGAGCCGGGCATACTCCTCCGGCGTCGTGTAACCGACCGTGTCGGGGATGTTGATCGTCGTCGCCCCCTCCTCGATGGCGGCGGCGAAGATCCGGCAGAGGAAGTCCCAGTCGCTGCGCGTGGCGTCCTCCGCGGAGAACTCGATGTCGGACACGTATTGCCTGGCGCGGGCCACCGCGGCCCGGGCAGCCTCGACCACCTGGTCTGGCGTTCGCCGCAGCTTGTACTCCATATGGACCGGCGACGTGGCGATGAAGGTGTGGATGCGCGCCTGCTCGGCCGGCCGGATCGCCTCCCAGGCAGCGTCGATGTCGGCGGCGTTGGTGCGAGCCAGGCTGCAGACCGTCACGCCGCGCAGGTCGCGGGCGATCGTCCTGACGGCTTCCAGATCGCCCGGGGACGCCGCCGCGAAGCCCGCCTCGATGACGTCGACGCCGAGCCGCGACAGGGCGCGGGCAACCTCCAGCTTCTCGGGGGTCGTCATCGTCGCGCCCGGCGATTGCTCTCCGTCGCGCAGCGTCGTGTCGAATACGGTGACGCGATCGCCCACGGTGGTGCTCCTCTCCCTCGTCGATCAAAATAAAACCGGCCCCCGGTTCCGGGAGGCCGGCGACGCTCGCACTCGACCCGTGCCCTAGTGCGGGCAGCCTCCCACCGCATCGCTGGCCCCCCCAAGGGGCCGGCGAAGGGAGAGAAGGTCGACTCGCCGGAAGCCGTCGGTCGCGCAGGTAGCCACCGTCAACCCCGTCCGCGATTCCCGAATGACAAAAAACCCGTCCCCAGACAGGGACGGGCTGAACCCGCGGTACCACCCTCGTTGGAGCCCGGCACGACGGCCGGACTCCCGCTCGACGCGCGATAACGGACGCGACCCGGTCGGGGCTAGACCGCTCTGGCTTCACCCTGACGGCTCCGGGACGAGTTCACGCGCTCGATCCGTGCCGGGCTCACACCACTCCCGGCTCGCTGGACGCCCGCGGCGCGCTACTGCTTCCCCTCGTCGCCCTCGAAAACTGCGGCCACTCTACCAGTCGCCCCATAGCCTGTCAAGGACACGCGGCTCCCGCGCCGCTACCGCGTGCCGGCGGCCCCCACCAGCGTTCGCCCGGCGTGGTCCCGGCGGTCCCGTGGCGTGAACCGGCGGCGCAGGTCCGCAAGCCGGCACCACTGGCCGTCGTCGATCTGCTCCCAGACCTGGCGGCGAAAGAGCGCGTCGAGGAACTCGGCGTTCAGGTGCCCGCGGCTGAGCGTTCCCGCCGAGCCGATGAAGAGCCGGCGATTGCCGTCGGCGTCCTCAACGATCAGGTCGCCCTCCTTGGTCGGCGACGCTGCCACGATGCGCAGGATCATGTCATCATCCATGGTTCGATGACCTCCACTGGTCGACCGTCTCGCGGTCGCGCGGCACGTCCCCATTGACGGCCGCCTGCGAAATTCTGCCCAAATCAGGTCACCGCGTCCACCTGTACGGGAGGACGGGCCGTCCGAAAGTGGCGCAAATGCGCGAGCGGAAGCAGCGGGGAACGGCGCCCGTCGTCGATCAGCGCCGCGGCACGAGCCTCGTGCCGCCCGTGGACGTAGAGGACGTAGGCGATCTCCGGCGCGCGGTCGCGGCTGCGCACCGTCACGGTCTGCAGTCGGCTCGGGATGCCTGCCCGGTCCAGCGCGGCACGCCAGTCGTCGACGAGCCGGCCGTGACGGGACGTCGCGACGCAGACGAGATCGGGAACGTCGTCCCGACCGACGGGTTCGGGAGACCCATGCTGCCGTCGCCCAGATGGCATTGCCTACCTCTCGTGACCACCGCGCGCTCCCGGCCGCGGCCGGCGCCCCGTCGTGAGACGAGACGCCGTCTGGAGGCCGTACTGCCTGGGTGCCGCCGGAGGCGGCCGGAGTTGACGGTGCTATGGCAAACTCTTTGCCACCGGCTTCGGGATCAGGTACGATCGCCCGCGCCCGGTGTACGTCCGGAGCACGCCCCCGTAGTTCAGTGGACAGAACGGCGGCCTTCTAAGCCGCATGTCGCAGGTTCGAGTCCTGCCGGGGGTACCCGCAAAAGCCACCCCGCGCGGTTCCCCGCATCCATCCACGATCGTCGGGACTTCCCCCGCCGTCTCGTACCCACCGTCCCTCCGGGCGTTCCCTCGCGCCCGAATCCGCGCTCGCGGTGCACCACCACCCCTGGAACCGGCGCTAAGCCGAGTGCCCGTCGGACTCAGCGGTCGAGCCTATCCCGGCTTCGCGCCACCCATGGCCACTCGTCGCGGCGTCGGGTGACCCACGGGATACAATGTGGCGTGTCGGAGGCTCGGATCGATTGACGCGGCGGCTGGCGCTCGCGCCTCGGGAGGGTCCATGCGAATCACCGTGCGCTACTTCGCCTCCATGCGCGAGGCGGTCGGTCGGTCCAGCGAGGAGCGCGAGCTCCCGGAGGGCACGGTCGTGTCCGAGCTGCTGGCGAGCCTCGCCGGTGACTACCCGGGAGTGGCTCGCCTGCAGGCGGCCTCGCTGCCGATGGTCAACCAGGAGTACGTCGAGGCCGCTCGCGTGCTGCACGACGGTGACGAGTTCGCGCTGATCCCACCCGTGTCGGGCGGCGACGGTCGCTTCGCTATCGTTGAGGAGCCAATCGACGTCCAGGCGCTCAGCGACCGGGTTGCCGACCCGGCAGCCGGGGCGATCGTCACCTTCGTTGGGAACGTCCGCGCCGACGCGCGCGGACACGTCGTCCATGCCCTGGAGTACGAGGCCTACCCCGCCGCGGCCGAGCGGATGCTCGCGCGCATCGGTGAGGAGATTCGCGAGCGCTGGGGCATCGAGCGGGTCGCCATCACCCACCGCGTGGGGCGGCTCGGCGTCGGTGAGGCCAGCGTCGCCATCGCGGTGGCGTCGGCCCACCGCGCCGAAGCGTTCGACGCCTGCCGCTACGCGATCGACCGGATCAAGGAGATCGTCCCGATCTGGAAGAAGGAGCACTACGTCGACGGTGCGAGCTGGATCGGAAGCGAGGCGGAGTACCAGGCGAACTTCGGCCACTCCGAACGACGCTGACGCGGACCGGAGGAGACACTCCGCCGGCCCGCGATGCCATCCGCCGCGCTACTGCTAGTCTTCGATGTCGGCCAGCATGTTGAACTCGGTGGGCCCGATGGAGACGCTCACCGTGTCACCCTCGATGCCGTCGATCAGGTCAGCCGGTATTCGCTTGTGCTTGCGCCCCAGCAGTCCGTGCTTGACTGTGAACGCGGCGAGCCTCCCAGCCTGATCGATCACCACCTGGTCGACCGTGCCGAGCTTCTTGCCTTCGGAGCCCGAGACGTTCATCCCCGAGCTCACGCTGGGGGCCACCACGCCCTCGGTGGTCCCCAGCGTCGCCGTCTCCGGCATCGGGGTGACCGTATCGGCATCCATGTTCATGGGACCCCAGCGATAGGGGTCAGTCCCCGGTTCGGACGCCGGCGTGTCGCCGACGACCTCCCCGAAGTGCGCCACCGACGACCGCGGCACCTCGCCGACGAGCCGCCCGCTGTCATCGACGACCGGGATGCGGTCGAAGTCGACCTGCCCCATGCGGTCTCGCGCGTCCGACAGGGACATGTCGGGAGAGACCACCGGGAACTCCCGTACCATGAAATCGCTCACCGGCAGGTCGGCGTTGTCCTCGTGCATCAGGTCGCGCCACTGCACCACGCCGATCGGCCGGTCATCCTGCACGACGATTAGGGACCGGCGTGTCTGCGACTCCATACGCCGGCGGGCCACGCGAATCGGATCTTCCGGCCGTATGGTGTCGACCTCCGGCACAGCGACCTGCGCGATCGTTGCCCCCTGAGCTTGATCCGCCATCGGGTCAACTCCTTTCACCCTCGCTGAACCGGCGAAGGTCGACGGCACCCGCCGCCGTTCGGCACCTGGCGCGGGACGCAATGCGCGTGCCACTGAATTAGCGAGCGTACGTTCGCGTATTCCGGTGGAACGGCGAGATGGAGCCCGCGCGGCTCTCGCCTTGCCAGCGTCCGGCGCGGTCGCTACGATGGACCGGTGCCGTGCAGCGAGCACGGGCAGCGAGCGGTGCGCTCGCCGACAGCGGTGGGAGAGGCGGAGGCCATGACGGACGAGCTGTCACGGTTGCTTCAGATGGTCGACGCGGCGTCGGACGAGGCGATCGCGCTCACGCGCGACCTGGTGCGCCTGCCCACCGTCAACTTCGGCACGCCCACCAGCGGCGACGAGATGCAGGCGGCCGAGTTCCTGCGCGACCGGCTGGCGCGCGAGGGGATCGAGGGAAGCATCTACCCGGCGGCGCCGAACCGCGGCAACTTCGTGGCCAAGCTCGGCCCCGCCGGTCCGCGCCTCCTCTTCATGTCTCACACCGACGTCGTCCCGGTTGAGGACGCGGAGCAGTGGACGCACCCGCCGTTCAGTGGCGACGTCGCGGAGGGACGCATCTGGGGCCGGGGCTCGTCGGACATGAAGTCCACCGTGGCGGCCCAGGCGATGGCGATGATTCTCCTGCAGCGTGCCGGCGTCGATCTCCGGGGAACGCTCACCTTCGCCGCCTGTGCCGACGAAGAGGCGGGCGGTGCCTTCGGTTTCGGCTTCATGGCTCGGGAGCACCCGGATCTGCTTCGCGCCGACTGCGCCGTCAACGAGGGCGGCGGCGGAGCCGTCCGCTTCGGTGACCGCCTGATCTACCCCGTCTCGACCGGCGAGAAGGGACGCCTCGAGATCCACATCCGGGTCAAGGGGCGCGGCTGGCACGCCTCGCAGCCCTGGCGCGCCGACAACGCCATCTACCGCGCCGAGGAGGTGATCCAGCGCATCCGTGCCTACCAGCCCACCGTCTCCACTCGCGCGGACATTTTCCGCCACCTCGACACACTGGCCGGCATCACCGAGCCGGTCGACGAGCACAATCTCGAGCGCATCCTCCAGCAAGTCTCGGCGCGCAATCCGAACCTGGCGTCGATGCTGCGCGCCTCCTCGCGGATGACCCTGGTGGCAACGATGATCAACGCCGGGGTGAAGTCCAACAGCGTGGCCGAAACCTGCGTGATCGTCTGCGACGTGCGCTCCCTGCCCTGGCAGGACGTCGACTACGTGCGGGACCAGATCGCGCGCGTGCTCGCCGGGCTCGACGGGGTGAGCTTCGAGGTGATCGAAACGGCCGTCTCGAACAGCTCGCCCTACGACGCGCCGTTCCGCGTCCAGGTCGAGGCCGCGACCCGCGACGCCGTCGGACGCCAGGACCTCGCCTTCATCCCGGGGCTCTCGGTCGGATTCACCGACTCGCGCTTCGTCCGGCCGCTGGGCGACGTGACCTACGGCTTCGTGCCGTCGCATCCCGACGACGATCCGGCCAGGGCCGGCGCGCACAACATCAACGAGTCGACCGGGATCGACAGCCTGATCACCGCGACCCGGTTCCACGTGGCGCTCGCCTACCACGTCCTGGTGGCGGGCAAGTAGCGCGCCGAATCCGGACGCGGCGGAAGTCGCCGCGCTACAGGTAGCGCTGGAACCAGCCGGTGATTGCGTCCAGGCGCTCGAGCCGGTGGACCGGCTGGCCGCCGCGAGACAGGCCGTGGCTCTCGTCAGGGAAGCGCACGAACTCGACCGTCTGGCGCCGACGCTTTAGCGCCGTGTACAGCTGCTCCGCCTGCTCGATCGGGCAGCGGTAGTCCTGCTCGCTGTGCACGATCAGGAGCGGCGTGCTCACGTCCGCGACGTAGCTGATCGGCGAGAGGCGCCAGTACAGTTCCGGATCCTCCCAGACCTCGGCATCGAAGGTGAGCCGGGAGGTGTTGAAGCTGATGTCGTCGGTGCCGTACATGCTGACGTAGTTCGAGCAGCAGCGCTGGGTCACGGCGGCACGGAAGCGGTCGGTGTGCCCGATGACCCAGTTCGTCATGATGCCGCCGTACGAGCCGCCGGTCACGCCCAGCCGCTCCGGATCGATGCCGCCCCGCGCGATCGCCGCGTCCACCACCGCCATCAGGTCAGGCATGTCGGCCTCGCCCCAGGCGGCGTGGAGCTTCGTGGCGAACGCCTCGCCGTAGCCGGTACTGCCGCGCGGGTTCGCGTAGGCCACCGCGTAGCCCAGCCCGGCCAGGACCTGAAACTCCAGCATGAACCCGTTGCCGTACTGCGCGTGGGGCCCGCCGTGGATCTCGAGCACGAGCGGGACCGGGCCGTGCGGAGCCGGCGGGCGCATCACCCACGCCTGGACGGGTGTGCCGTCCGGGCTCGTCGCCCAGAGCTCCTCGGGGTCGCCCAGCGCAACCTCGGCCTGCCAGGCAGCGTTGACGGAGGTCAGCCGGCGCTCGCCGCTGCCGTCGGCGGCACAGGCGTAGAGGTCGCCGGGCTCCGTCGGGGTCGAGGCGGCAAAGACCCAGCCGCGTCCGTCCGGTCGCGGCGAGACCATCCCCACGCGTCGAGTCCCGCCGACCACGCGGTCGATGCGCCGGTCCCCGACGGCGACACGGTAGAGGCCAGAGTCGCCGTGGTCGGTCGCCTGAAAGAAGATCGCGCCGCCGTCGGGACTCCAGACGAGCGGCGAGCCGGAGAAGCGGGGGACGTCGCCCATCACGTGGTCCCCGGCCGGCCGATCGAGCGCGGCAGTGAGGGGCACCGGCGCGCCGCCCGCGGCCGGCACCGTCCAGACGAGCGTGTCCGCCTCCTCCAGGCGCTCGACCGAGCTCGGTCCGAAGAGCGCGATCGTCGCGCCGTCCGGCGACCACGCCGGGCGGGTCCAGTTACCCGGCGCGGACGTGACGCGGCGCATCCCGCCGCCGACGGTCCGGACCGTCCAGATGTCGACGGTCACGCCGAGTTCCCAGCCCGGCTCGCGCGCCGCCTGGAACGCGATCTCGTGCCCGGCAGGAGACCAGGCCGGATGCCGGTGCTCGTACGGGCCGTCGGTCAGTCGCCGGGGCGTCCCGCCGGCCCCAGTCGCCCGATCGATCGGGACCACCCAGACCTGCCGGTAGCGTTCATCGAGGAAGCCCTCCCCGTCGAAGCGGTAACGGATGGTACGAATGACCTTCACGTCGCTGCCGGTCGCCGGCTCCGGGCCCACCCGCAGCTTCGAGACGAAGGCGAGCATCGACCCGTCGGGGGCCCAGGCGGGCTGCTCGGCACCCTCAGGGAGGTCGGTGACCGGCCGCGCCTCGCCGCCCGCGGCCGCGATGACCCAGAGCTGCGCCGGTCTCTTCTCCTCGCTCGACAGGAAGGCGATCCAGCGGCCGTCCGGTGACCAGCGCGGGCTGCCGTCTCGCCCGCGCCCGGCGGTCAGCCGGCGCGGGTTGCCACCCTCGGTCGCGACGAGCCAGAGGTCGCTCCGGTAACGGTTTGCTTCCCGGTCCATCGTCGTCAGCACGTAGACCACGGCGGCACCGTCCGGCGACACCTGTGGGTCGCCCACCATTGCGATGCGAAACAGGTCGTCGGCGCGCACCGGGCGACGGTCGTCGGTCACGATCGCTCCTCCTCCGGGATCTGTTCGCTCAGAGCTCGATGCCCCGCGCCGAGGCATTGATCGCGGTCCCCACCATCCCGCCGACCAGGGCGAGAAACAGGCACAGGAACAGGACCGGCACGGTCTGGGGTAGCGCGTAGTTCACCAGGTTCGTCAGGTAGTCGGGAGCGCCAACCGCGGCGCTCACCAGCAGGCCAAAGTAGGCGACGGTGGCGACGACGGTGCTGGCGACCACGGCGATGACCGTCCGGCGCAGGTCGACGATGAGCAGCGCGAGCCAGGCGCCGACCACCAGGTCGCCGAGGGCCGTCAACCAGTACGGGAGCATCACCAGCGACTGGGGGCCGAAGGTGCTCGCGGCCGCGGCGTACAGCGCCGCCATCAGCCAGCCAGCGAGCAGGATCTCCACCACGAAGCGAACCCGCCCGGTCATGCACCGGTGACCGTTCCGGCGTAGGGCACCCAGGTTGGGTCGGTCTGGCCCGCGATCTGAATCTGCACCTGTCCAGAGATATTCCAGGTCACCGCGCGTGCGCCGAGCTGCTCGGTCAACGTCGGACGGTCGATGTCGACCACCGGTCCGCTCAGCGTGAACGTGCGCCGCTGGTTCCCGGTGAGCGTGAAGTTGGTCGGCTCCGCCAGCGCGTCGGCGACGGTGTGGCCATTGATGTTGATCCGGGCGTCGACCTCGAGAACCTGGATCTGTACCCCCGAGTTATTGACGAATGCGACCGCGACGTCGACCGCCGTGTGGTCTGTTCGTGGCGTGACCGAGGTCAGCGACAGGCCGAACTGATCGACGGCATGCCAGGACGTCCACCAGCTGCCGACCGCCGGCAGTACGTCGATGGCCCCCAGGACCGCCACGATCGCGAGCACGGCCAGGAGCCCGCGCTCAGTCCGGGTCACCGCGGCGCTCCGGCGGCGGACCACCCGTGACCACGCCGCGCACCACCGCCTGAACGAGCTCGCCCGCCCGGTAGGGTTCGGTCCGTGGCGGAATCAACAGGAACGCGTTGGCACCGACCAGCGAAAGCAGTCGCGCCGAGGACTGAGAGCCGGTGTTGCGTCCGTGGAGCGCGCCGCGCTCGTCGCTCCAGACGATGCCGCGCTGGTACTCGAGCCGGTCGGTCGGTTCGACGTCGTCCTCCAGCGTCACGGTCACCGGTTGGGCCGCCGCTCCGGACTGGCCGGACATCGCGCGCAGGGCCGCAGCCACGAAGATCTCGAACCCGACCATCGCGGAGACCGGGTTGCCCGGCAGCCCGAAGACGAGCGTGTCGCCCACCGTGGCAAAGGTGAACGGCTTGCCCGGTTTCATGAAGAGACGGCAAAAGTGGACCGTCCCGAGCTCCTCGAGCAGCCCCTTGACGAGGTCGCGCTCCCCCATGGACACGCCACCGGACGTCACCACGACGTCGCTCTCGGCGATTCGGTCGAGGATCAGCCGGCGCAGATCGTCGGCGTCGTCCGGGGCGTGGCCGGTCCAGCCGACGACGGCGCCCGCGGCGCGCGCGGCGACGGAGAGCGAGAAGCGGTTGGAGTCACGGATCTGGCCGGGCCCCGGCGTCTCCCAGGGGTCCACCAGCTCGTCGCCGGTGGAGAGGACGCTCACGCGTGGGGGGCGGTGGACGGGTACGAGGACCTGACCGAGGCTCGCCAGCAGGCCGATCTCCGCGGGTCCGATCACCGTGCCGGCATCGACCAGCAACTGGCCGGCGCGCAGGTCCGCGCCGATCGGACGCACGTTCTCGCCCGAGACGATGACATCCTGGTGCACGACAACGTGGTCGTCGCGAAGCTCAGTGTGCTCGACCCGGACAACGGCGTCGGCGCCGCGCGGCAGCGGCGCGCCGGTCATGATGCGCGCGGCCGTGCCTTCCGTGACTTCGAACCCCTCCACGGTGCCCGCGTACTGCTCCCCGACGATCTCGCGCCAGGGGGAGACGTCGTCGGCGATCACGGCGAAGCCGTCCATCGTCGCGGCCGGGAAGACCGGCAGGTCCTGGTGGGCGTGAAACGGCTCGGCCAGGACGCGCCCGGCCGCCTCGGCGAGGTCGACCGTCTCGACCGGCAGCGGTTTGACCCTGCCGAGGATGATCTCGAGCGCCTCGGCGGGTGGGATCATGCGGTCACCAGCCGGCATCGCGAACGCCTCCTCACGGGCAGTCGGTGAATCGGCCGCCATGATAGCACCGCGCGCGGGTGCCCGCGCCCGGACCGGGGGGAGCGTTCGCGGAGGACTCAGGGGCCGTCGCTGGTTCGCCATT
Organism: Thermomicrobiaceae bacterium; assembly: GCA_035702805.1. GTDB lineage: Bacteria > Chloroflexota > Chloroflexia > Thermomicrobiales > Thermomicrobiaceae > DASSZN01. The sequence goes on from DASSZN010000004.1 coordinate 12,319, forward strand.
CAAGCCGTTTTGACAGTCGGCAAGCGGCCGCGTATAGTTTACGTACAGCGTCCCGCTGCTTCAGCCATTGACGGACTCCGAGGACATGTCGGCACCGAAATTCGACGGCCTGCCAGAGCCACAAGCGGCGGTAGTCGCCCCGCACCCTGCCGCGGACGGCACGGGCTGGGCGGCACTGGCTGCCGTCGTCCAGCAGCACCTGCCGGGCATGGACACCGAGGTGATCCGCCGCGCCTACGACTTCGCGTCGGAGGCCCACGAGGGCAAACGGCGCCGCTCCGGCGAACCCTACATTACCCATCCCGTCGAGGTCGCCATCATCCTGGCCGAGGTGCAACTCGACCAGGAGACGCTGGCCGCCGCCCTCCTCCACGACGTCATCGAGGATACCGACGTCACCGTCGAGGAGCTGACCTCCGTGTTCGGCGAGCGGATCGCGCGGCTGGTGGACGGTGTCACCAAGCTGGGCCGCATCCGCTGGACGACCGAGGAGGAGCAGGCCTCGCGGGAGAAGGAGCGCCAGGCCGAGAGCCTGCGCAAGATGTTCCTGGCCATGGTGGACGACGTGCGCGTCGTCCTGATCAAGCTGGCCGACCGCCTGCACAATATGCGCACGCTCGAGCACATGCCGCGCGCCAAGCAGCTGCGGAGCGCGCAGGAGACGATGGAGATCTACGCCCCGCTGGCGAACCGGCTCGGCATCTGGCAGTTCAAGTCCGAGCTCGAGGACCTGGCGCTGCGCTACCTCGACCCGCAGACCTACTTCTCGATCGAGCGCGCGCTCGAGCGCCGCGGGCACGACCGCGAGCGCTACCTGGCCCGCGTCACCGAGGAACTGGCGCGCGCGCTGGAGGAGGCGGGTATCCGCGCCGAGATCTCCGGGCGCGAGAAGCACATCACCTCGATCGTGCGCAAGATGGAGCGCAAGGACCGCAGCTTCGACGAGATCTACGACGTGCTCGGCGTGCGCGTGATCGTCGACGAGAAGAAGGACTGCTACGGTGCGCTCGGCGTGATCCACTCCATGTGGCACCCGATCCCGGGCGAGTTCGACGACTACGTCGCGACCCCCAAAGAGAGCATGTATCAGTCGATCCACACGGCGGTGCTCGGGCCCGAGGGGCACCCGCTCGAGATCCAGATCCGCACCCACGACATGCACCAGGCCGCGGAGTACGGCATTGCCGCCCACTGGCGCTACAAGGAGGGCGGGCGCGCCGACCCCAACGTTGAGGCCAAGATCGCCTGGCTGCGCCAGCTGATGGACTGGCGCGACGAGGTCGTCGACGCCCAGGAGTTCGTCGAGTCCCTCAAGTCCGACGTGTTCCAGGAGATGATCTACGTCTTCACCCCGCGCGGCGACATCATCGAGCTGCCCGCCGGGGCGACGCCGGTCGACTTCGCCTACCGCATCCACACCGAGGTCGGCCACCAGTGCGTCGGCGCCAAGATCAACAACCAGCTCGTGCCGCTCAACTACCGGCTCCAGAACGGCCAGGTCGTCCAGATCATGACCTCGAAGACCAAGGTCGGACCGAGCCGGGACTGGCTGATGTCGAGCAGCGGCTACATCACCACGGCGTCCGCGCGCGAGAAGGTGCGCCAGTGGTTCCGCCGCCAGGAGCGCGAGGAGAACGTCTCGCAGGGGCGTGAGATCCTGGAGCGTGAGCTGCGGCGGCTGGGCGTTGACGCGAAGCTGGACGAGATCGCCAAGCACTTCCCGCGCTACGCCAAGCCCGAGGACTTCCTGGCCGCGGTTGGCTACGGGGCGATCAGCCCGCAGCAGATCTCGAGCCGGCTCGCCGAGACCGCCGAGCGCGAGGTGCTGACGACCCCAACCGCCCCGACGGCGCCCACCACGCCGGCCGGTCTGCGCGTGACCGGCGTCGGCGACCTCTATACCCGGCTCGCCAACTGCTGCAAGCCGGTCTACGGCGACGCCATCATCGGTTACGTGACGCGGGGTCGGGGCATCACGGTTCACCGCGCCGACTGCTACAACATGGCGCACGTGGACGAGCCGGCGCGGCTGGTCCCGGTGAGCTGGGGCACCGACCACCGTCAGCTCTACCCGGTCAACGCTCGACTGGAGGCCTGGGACCGCGTCGGGCTGCTGCGCGACATCACCACGCTCGTGGCCGACGAGAAGGTGAACATGCTCTCGGTCCTGACCAGCGTCCACGACGACCGCACGGTCACCGTCCTCATGACGCTCGAGGTCGAGGGGGTGCAGCAGTTGAGCCGCGTCCTCCAGAAGCTCGAGGCGGTGCGCGACGTCTACGATGTGCGCCGCGACGCCTCGACGCCCGGCCAGAAACCGGCCCACGTCCGGCCGCCGGGCTGATCGCCCGGTGGTTCCCCGCGCCGTCCTCTGCCTCGGTGAGATCGTCATCGATCTGATCGGCGAGCCGCCCGGCCCGATCGAGGCGACCGCGTCGTTCGCGCCCCGCGTCGGTGGCGCGCCGGCCAACGTCGCCGTCGGACTGACACGCCTCGGGGTAGCCGCTCGATTCGTCGGCGCGGTCGCGGACGACGCCTTCGCCGGACTGGCCCTGCGGCGCCTGGCGACGGAAGGCGTGGACGTCGACGGGGTCGTGCCGGCACACGGGGCGCAGACACGGCTGGGTGTCGTCGTGGGTGAGCCCGGCTCGCGGGGCTTCACCTTCTATGGCTACCCGCCGGCCGACCGGCTGCTTGCCCCGGGGAACGCGCGCGACGCCGTCTCCCGCGGTCTCGCGGCGGTGTACCTGGGGTCACTGCCGCTCACCGGCGAGCCGTCACGCTCCGCGCTCCGCGCCGCCGCCGAGGCCGCCACCGCGCTAGACGTCCCGATCTGCTTCGACCCGAACCCGCGTGGGCCGCAGTTTGCACGGGGCGAACCGGCACGCGCGGCGCTGGTCGAGGTCGCGCGCCAGTCCACGGTGCTGAAGCTCAGCCGCCAGGACCTCGCCATCCTGGGCGTGGACCGCGACGGCGTGCCCGCGCTCGCGCCGGACGCACGCATCGTCGTGGTCACCGACGGAGACCGCGGCTGCGAGTTTCGGGTGAACGGTGCATGGGAGTTCGTGCCGCCGGCGGTCGTCCGGAGTCGCGACGAGGTCGGCGCGGGGGACGCCTTCATGGCCGCATTGATCGCGCGCGGCGTCGCGAGCGGCTTCGATTACACGCGTGACGACGTCGCGTTCGCGGCCGCCGCGGGGGCGCTGGCCACCACCGTCACCGGCGCGATGGACGCGATGCCGACGCGAGACGCCGTCGAACGCCTGCTCGCGGCGACAGGGCAGCCCGCCTGACGGATCAGGGCTCGTCCTCGGTCGCACCGAAGCGATCCTCGATGCGCTGCCGGTGGGTCTTGCGGCGACGCATCCGCGCCGCCTCGCGCGCCTCCGCCTCGAGCGTCGCCTCGTCCCAGATCAACTCCTGGTCGGCGACCTGAACCACGTCCCCCGGTTCGATCCCAAGCTCTTCGAGCCTGCGCGAGATGCCGCTCGCCTCGAGTACTCGCTGGTAGCGGGTGGCGGCCTCCTCGTTGCCGAAGTCGGTCATGTAGGTGAGCCGCTCGATCCGCGCCCCCGTCACCGCGAAGTGGTGCCGCGAGCGGCGCTCCGCCTCCCAGGCACCTTCCTGCTCGGTCGGCAGGGTGTACACCCGGCGCTCCTCGACGGGGACCTGCTCCGCCTGGGGGAGCTCGCGCAGGCGCTCGGCGAGCCGCTCCATCAGCTCGCGCACGCCCGAGCCGGTCACACCGGAGATCGGGAAGACCTCGATGCCGCGCGCGTCCAGATCGGCGGTGAGGCGCGGCAGGTTGGCCCGTGTCTCCGGCAGGTCGATCTTGTTGACGGCCACCAGCTGCGGCTT
>DASSZN010000036.1:0-6565 GCA_035702805.1 Thermomicrobiaceae bacterium
GCTGGCCGGCCCACTCATCGCCGCGATCGGACCCGCGACCGCCAGGCGGCTCCGCGCGGTTGGCCTGGAGCCGGCGCTCGTGCCGGAGCGCTTCGTCGCCGAGGAGGTCCTGGCCGGCATGCTGGCGCGCGGCGTCGCCGGCCGGCGCGTCCTGCTGGCCCGCGCCGAGCGCGCCCGGGATGTCCTGCCCGAGGGGCTGCGCGCCGCCGGCGCCAACGTCGACGTTGTGGTTGCCTACCGGACCGTGCCGGGGAGGCCCGATCCCGACGCGCTGGCCCGCGTGCGGTCCGGCGAGGTCGACGTGGTTACCCTGACCAGTTCGTCCACCGCCCGGAACCTCGTCGCGCTGCTCGGCGACGACCTGGCGGCCATCGCCCGGGCTCGCGTCGTCTGCATCGGCCCGGTCACGGCCGACACCGCGCGCGAGATCGGGCTGCGCGTCGACGCGGTCGCGGGGGACTACTCCATCCCGGGCGTCGTCGACGCCATCATCGATCTCGTGCGCACGCGCGAGCACGCGCAAAGGAGCCGCCCGTGAGCGTCCCCGGAGCTGATGGCCTGTCGTTCCGCCGCTTCCGCCGGCTGCGCCGGACCGCCGGGCTGCGCCGGCTTGTCCGCGAGACGACGGTGTCGGTGGACGACTTCGTGTACCCGCTCTTCGTCACCTTCGGCGTGGGCGTTCGCCACGAAATCTCGTCGATGCCCGGCGTGGCTCAGCTCAGCGTGGACCGGCTGCCGGAGGCGATCGCCGAGCTGCGCGGGCTGGGGATCGGCGCCACCCTCCTCTTCGGCGTGCCCGAGGAGAAGGACGAGTTCGCCACCGGCGCCTACGCGGAGGACGGCGTCGTCCAGCAGGCCGTGCGGGCGATCAAGGCCGCCGACCCGGAGTTCGTCGTCATCACCGACGTCTGCAACTGCGAGTACACCTCGCACGGCCACTGCGGCATCCTGATCGACGGCGACGTCGCCAACGACCCGACGCTCGAGCTGCTCGCCCGCACCGCCGTCTCCCACGCCGCGGCCGGCGCCGACGTCGTCGCCCCGTCCGATATGATGGATGGCCGGGTGCTGGCGATCCGTCGCGCGCTCGACGCCGCCGGCTTCACCCAGACACCAATTCTCTCCTATGCCGCGAAGTACGCCTCGGGCTTCTACGGCCCGTTCCGCGAGGCGGCCGAGTCGACGCCGCAGTTCGGCGACCGGCGCTCGCACCAGCTGGACCCGGGCAACCGGCGTGAGGCGTTCCTCGAGATCGCGGCTGACCTCGACGAGGGGGCCGACGCGATCATCGTCAAGCCGGCGCTCCCCTACCTCGACGTCGTCGCCGGAGCCCGCGAGCGCTTCGACGTCCCGATCGCCGCCTACAACGTGAGCGGCGAGTACGCCATGGTCAAGGCCGCCGCCGAGCGCGGCTGGATCGACGAGCGCCGCGTCGTGATGGAGGCGCTCACGTCGATCAAGCGGGCGGGCGCGGACATGATCATCACCTACCACGCGAAGGAGGCCGCCCGCTGGCTCGCCGAGGAGGCCGGCTATGTGGCGGCGGAGCTGACACACTCGGCCAATCGCTGAGCGGTTTCCGGTGGAGCGGACCGGGTGCCGCGACCGGCGGCGCCCTGGGAGGGAATGTGACGGAGATGGTCTCGAGGAGCGACGAGCGCGCGCTCGACCTGACGCGCTCGGAGCGGGACTTCGCGGAGGCCAGGCGCGTCCTGCCGGGCGGTGTCGATAGCCCGGTGCGCGCCTTCCGCGCCGTGGGCGGCACCCCGCCCTTTATCGCGCGCGGCGCCGGTGCCACCCTGTTCGACGTCGACGGCAACGCGTACCTCGACTACGTCGGCTCGTGGGGTCCGCTGGTCGCTGGCCACGCGCACCCGCACGTCGTCGAGCGGCTCCGCGCGGCGGTCGAGGGCGGCACCAGCTACGGTGCCCCGACCGAGGCCGAGACGGCGCTGGCGCAACTGGTCGTGGAGATGGTCCCCTCGATCGAGATGCTCCGCTTCGTCAACTCGGGGACCGAGGCGACCATGTCGGCCGTTCGGCTGGCGCGCGGCGTCACCGGGCGAGACAAGGTCGTCAAGTTCGTCGGCTGCTACCACGGCCACGTCGACGCGCTGCTGGCGACCGCCGGCTCCGGCGTGCTGACGCTCGGCATTCCAAGCAGCCCGGGCGTGACCGCCGGCACGGCCGCCGACACCATCTCGCTGCCCTACAACGCGCTCGAGTCGGTCCGCGAGGTCTTCGCGCGGCTCGGCGAGCAGATCGCCGCGGTCATCGTCGAGCCGGTGGCCGGCAACATGGGGGTCATCCCACCCGGCGACGGCTTCCTCGCCGGGCTGCGCGAGATCACCGCACGCTACGGCGCCCTGCTGATCTTCGACGAGGTGATCACCGGCTTCCGGGTCGCGCCGGGCGGCGCCCAGCAGCGCTACGGCGTGCTGCCGGACCTGACCTGCCTCGGCAAGATCGTCGGCGGCGGGCTGCCCGTCGGGGCCTACGGTGGGCGGCGCGACCTGATGGAGCAGATGGCGCCCGTCGGGCCGGTCTACCAGGCCGGCACGCTCGCGGGCAACCCGCTGGCCATGGCGGCCGGCATCGCGACCCTCGAGGTGCTGCGCGAGCCCGGCAGCTACGACCGGCTGGAGCGGCTCGGCGAGCGCCTGGCCGCCGGGCTGACCCGAGCGGCCGAGCAGGCAGGCGTGCCGGTAACCGTCAACCGGGTGGGCTCGATGCTCGCCGGATTCTTCACCGACCGGCCGGTGACGGACTACGACACGGCGACGCGCGCCAGCACCGAGCGGTACGCCACGTACCACCGGGCCATGCTCGAGCGCGGCGTCTACCTGGCGCCGTCGCAGTTCGAGGCCACCTTCGTCTCGCTGGCGCACACCGACGCCGACGTCGATCGCACCGCCGCGGCAGCCGTCGAGGCCCTGCGGCTGGTGGCCGGAACGGGCGCGGCGGCGTGATGCCGGCGCCGGATCGCGGCCGCGGGGACGCGCAGCTCGATCGGATCGCACCGTGATTCCGACCAGCCTGTTCCTCCTCAGCGTCAACCATCGCACGGCGCCGCTCACCGTCCGGGAGCGGCTGGCCCTGGATGCCCCGGGGCGCCGTGCCCTGCTCGACGACCTGTCGGGGCTGGCGTCGGAGCTGGTCGCGCTGGTGACCTGTAACCGCACCGAGGTGTACGGCCTCGCCCGCGACGAGCGCACGCCCGACCGTGCGCTGGCCGTCCTCGCCGCCCACGCGGGTCTGGCCGCGCCGGAGCTCGACCAGCACGTCGAGCGCCACCTCGGGGCGGATGCCGCCCGGCACCTCTTCCGGGTCGCCGCCGGCCTCGACTCGATGGTGGTCGGGGAGCCGCAGATCCTGGGACAGGTGCGCGACGCGGCGGCCGAGGCGCAGCGGGCCGGGGCGCTCGGGCCGGTGCTCGGCCGGCTCTTCAACCACGCCGTCGTCGCCGGGAAGCGTGCGCGGAGCGAGACGGGCATCAGCCGCGGCGCCGGCTCGGTCAGCCAGGCCGCGGTGGAGCTGGCCGGGTCCGTCCTGGGGCACTTGCCGCGGCGCGCGGCGCTCGTCGTCGGGCTGGGCGAGATGGGCCAGCTCGTGGCGCGCAACCTCGCGGCACACGGCGTCGGCTCCCTCGCCGTCTGCAACCGGACCGAGATCCGCTCACGCAGCGTGGCCGAGGCCCTCGGCGGGCGGGTCGTACGCTGGGAGGACCTCGACGACGCGCTCGCCGCGGTCGACATCGCCATCACCGCTACCGGCGCTCCCGGCGTCGTCCTGGACCGCGAGCGGCTGGCCGCCGTCGTGGCCGCGCGCGGCGGCGCGCCCCTGCTCGTCATCGACATCGCCGTCCCGCGCGACGTGGACCCGCAAGCGTCGGACCTTCCGGGCCTGGTCCTGCGCGACGTCGACGCGCTCCAGTCCCTGCGCGGTGCCGGGCTGCGCGCGCGCGAGGAGGCCGTCCCCGCGGTCGAGGCGATCGTGGCGGAGCAGCTCGCGGAGTTCGGTGCCTGGTGCCGGACCCGGGCGGTCCTGCCGGTCATCCGGGGGCTGCGCGATCGGGTGGAGACGATCCGGGAGCAGGAGGTCGAGAAGGCGCTGCGCCGGCTCGGCCACCTCGACGCGCGCGACCGCGAGATCGTCCAGGCGCTGGGTCACGGCCTGGCGAACAAGTTCCTCCACCAGCCGGTGACGCGGCTCAAGTCGCCCGACGCCTCCGAGGACTACGCCCGCGCCCTGGTTGCCCTCTTCGACCTCGACCCCGACTGAGCCACATGCGCGGGCCGATCGACGCGGCGGTCAGTGCTTCCGCTTGCGTGTCCGCGCGCGGGGCGCTCGCGGGTTGGGGATGTCCACCACGGTGCTCTGTCGCGGGCCCCGGCTGGCGCGGAGGCCCGCCGTGCCGGCGCCGGCCAGCGCCGGTGTGCCCTCGCCGTCCAGCGCCGCGCGGTAGCGTTCGAGGTTGGCCGGCACGTCGATCATCTCGTCCAGCACGACCACGCCGGCGAGGTGGTCCTGGGCCGTCTGCGAGTGGTGGTCGAAGAGCATCCAGATGCGCGCCCAGAAGCCGACCGTGAAGACGGCCAGCGCGCCGAAAGCCACCGCGCGCCCCAGCGCCGGGTTGACGCCGACCGAGGGGTCGCTGAAGGCCGAGTTCAGCATCACGTAGAACGCGAAGCCGAACGCCAGCGCCATCAGCGCCCGGACCAGCGACCGCGGCACCCCCGGCGGTCGTCCGGTGCGCCGGTCGAGGACGCGCAGGCCCAGGATCCACATGCCGAAGGTTGCCCCGCGCGAGACCAGCACGGTGAAGTAGGTGACGATGCACACCGCCACCGCAGCCAGCCACAGGCTGCCGAGCAGGTCGACCGAGCCCGCGCTCTGGTGCTGGTTGATGTTCCATACGTAGCTGGAGAGCACGCCGGTGAGAATGAAGGGGACGAAGCCGCAGACCGCCCAGTCGATGAAGCTGGCGCCGAAGCGCTGGGCGAAGCTCGCGTAGCGCGCGGCTCGCCGCCCGTCGGGTGTGCGGTACACCCCGCGGACGCGCCCCAGTTCCCGCACGCGGGTCAGCTCCCGCAGCAAGCCCGTCATCGCCGCACTCCGTCCGTCCCGGATCTGCCCCGTCGAACCGCCCCCGAGCATAGCAGACGGGGCGAGCCGGCTGCCGCTCAGGCGATGACCTCGAAGCGCCGGCCGGCCAGTCGCTCCCGGCTGGCGGCATCGAGCTCGTGCGCCCGCTCCGGCACCTCGAGCGTCGCCCCCTCACCGGTCAACTCGGTCGAGAGGTAGCGCAGCCCGTTGTCCGACAGCAGGGTGACGATCGCGCGCATCTCGGGGTGTCGGTCGGCCACCTTCAGCGCCGCCGCGACATTGCAGCCGGAGGAGATGCCGCAGAAGATCCCCTCCTCGCGCGCCAGCCGCCGCGCCATCGCCACGGCCTCGGCGGTCGTGACCGTCACCACGCCGTCGATGGAGTCGAGGTCGAGCACGTCGGGTACGAAACCGTCGCCGATGCCCTCGATGCCGTGGGCGCCCCACTCGCCGCCCGAGATGATGGGGCACTCGGCAGGCTCGACCACGTAGGCGCGGGCGCCACTGCCCACCGCGCGGAGGTGGCGGGCGATCCCGGTCAGCGTCCCTCCGGTGCCCGCCGCGGCCACGACCGCGTCGAGCCGGCCGCCCGTCTGCTCCCAGATCTCCGGCCCGGTCGTGCGCTCGTGCGCGGCGACGTTGTCGGCGTTGCTGAACTGGCGGACCTCCCAGTAGCGGCCCGGCTCGGCCGCCCTCAGCGCCGCGACCTTCTGCAGCACCAGGTCGACGTCGCTCTCGCCACCGGGCGTCAGCACCAGCTCGGCGCCGTAGGCGGCGATCGTCTTCTGGCGCTCGACGCTCATGCCGGCCGGCATGACGATGACGACGGGGTAGCCCAGCGCCGCGCCAGTCATGGCCGTGGCGATGCCGGTGTTGCCGGTGGTGCCCTCGATGATCGTCATGCCGGGGCGTAGCTCGCCGCGCTCCTCGGCGGCACGCACCATCGCCGGCAGGATGCGGTCCTTGACGCTGCCGGACGGATTGAGCATCTCGAGCTTGGCGAGGATCGCGGCCGGCCGACCATCGGTCACCCGCCGCAGCCGGACCAGCGGCGTGCGACCCGAGACATCGAGCACGCTGTCGTACGGGCGGCGATCGCGCTCCCAGTCGACCGGCATCGCTCCCCTTCCTCTCCGGCAGGCATCACCCCGGTGTGCTCCGCGCCGCCGCCCTCGCGATCGGGCGACGGGTCCGGGAGCGCACGCGTCGCTACATCGAGCGCCCGCGCGCGGCGACCGGCCAGACCGCCTCGACCGTGTCGCCGCGCACCACCACGTACTCATCGTGCAGGTTGACCGTGGTGCAGACGTGGCCAGGCAGGAAGCGCAGCTTGTCGCCGCTGCGCAGATCGCGCGCGTCGCCGCCCAGGCGCAGCTTGGCGTGCTCCTCGGACAGGCTCAGCACCTCGACCCCGTCGATGCCGTGCGCCGCCGGCATCCCGTGCTCGGGTGTCGCCGTC
>DASSZN010000210.1:0-5473 GCA_035702805.1 Thermomicrobiaceae bacterium
GAACTCCTCCGTGATCGGGTAGCCGAACGCCTGCAGCCCGCCGTACTTCTCCCACTCGCTGAGGAAGCCGTAGCTCAGCGAGTGCTGGGTCTGCGGGAAGTAAACGTGCTGGGCGTCGTTGGGGAAGGGTGCGATCGGCGCCCGCGACGAGGGCGGCGCCGGGGCCGAGTAGCCGATCAGGTCCGACTCGACCAGCGGAAGTCTGCTCGGCGGCGGGTTGAGCTGCAGGACCTGGCGCTCGAAGTACTGGACCAGGCGCACCGTTCCGTCCGGCTGCACCTCGCGGAAGAGTTCGGTCAACGGCAGGCCGATGTTCCGCCACCCGCCGTTGGCGTTGTAGTAGTCCATGATCGGCTGTGGCACGTTGTGGCCCGTCTCCGGGAAGTAGGTGTAGGACGGGTCAGACGACTTCGGGACCGGATCGAGCGGCGGCCGCTGGCCGAAGTAGATGGTCTGCACGTTCTGGTAGCCGGCTGGTAGCGGCGGCAGAGCCGCCGGGGGTGGCGTCACCCAGAGGAAGGTCACCGTCACCCAGTCCGACTGCGTCAGTCCCAGGTCGTTGAAGGTGCCGTCGGCCAGGTCGATCCCGGCCGGGATCTGCACCTTGCGCCCGCTGCCGTCCTCACCGTTGTTGTAGTGGTTGTAGTACGCCGCTGCCGCCTCGGGCACGCCCTGGGGGATACCGCTCCAGGTGCGCATCGCGGGCGGGTCCCAGTAGTCGTCGTTGGTGTTCCAGGGGCCGGTGTCCCAGACCGGGGCGATCGTGCTCTTGCCGTTGTAGTTGATCTTCACCTGGAACTGGTTGCCGCCGTCGCTCGAGAGCGCGCAGGAGCACGGGAGCGCGACGAAGTGGTCGTTGGGCTGGATCACGTGGCCGTTGGCGGTCGTGCCGCCGACCAGCCCCTCGTCGGTGGCGAAGACGCGGAAGGTCGCGGTGTAGCTGACCGGCGCGGCGGACACCCGCCCGGGCGTCGCGACCGCTCCCACGGCGGCGCCGCCGACGAGGACGACGAGGGCGACGAGCAGCCGGGTGGCCGCTGTCCTTCCCCTCCCCACAGGCCTCTCCTTCCCTTCTCCGGACGTGTTCCCCACGCCGCTCACGCGCGTGTCCCCGGGTCCCCCGAACACGTCTGTCGCGTACGTTCACCTGAATGACCTGTCATATCACGTCAGGGGAACGCCTGCCAAGGCGCGCGGTTGCGCCGCCGCGGCCCACGCGGACCGCGCGCTCGGCACGAGCACCCGTCCGGACTACCGCCGTGTCAGCGTCGCGGCGCGGGTGCTACGATAACCGCAGTACACCCCGCGACCCATGCGCATTCGGATCGCCCGCGCGGATTCCGCCGATTCCAGAGGAGCTGGCGAGATGAAGGTCTACCGCACGGAGCTCACGCCGGTCAGCTTCCTCCGGCGCAGCGCCGCCGTCTTCCCCGTGCGCGTGGCCGTGGTCCACGGCGCGCGCCGCCACACCTACCGCCAGTTCGAAGAGCGGGTGAACCGGCTCGCCTCAGCGCTGCGCGACGCCGGCCTCGGCAAGCACGACCGGGTCGCCTTCCTCGCGCCCAACACGCCGGCCATGCTCGAAGGGCTCTTCGCCGTGCCGGCGGCCGGCGGTATCACCGTGCCGATCAACACGCGCCTGGCCACCGACGAGGTCGGCTACATCCTCCGCCACTCGGGCGCCCGCTTTCTCTTCGTCGACGCCGAGTTGCTGCCTGTCGTCACCCCGCTCGACCTGTCGGGGCTGCGGGTCGTGCGCATCGACGACACCGGTCGAACGGACGACCCCTACGAGCAGTTCCTGGCCGAGGGTCGATCGGAGTCTCCGGAGAGCTGGCTGGTCGACGAGGAGGAGCCCTTCTCCCTCAGCTACACCTCGGGCACGACCGGCCAGCCAAAAGGGGTCCTCTACAGCCACCGCGGCGCCTACCTCAACGGGCTGGGAGAGGTGATCGAGGCCGGCCTGCGCCCGGACAGCGTCTACCTCTGGGTGCTGCCGATGTTCCACTGCACCGGCTGGGGCTTCCCCTGGGGCGTGACCGCCGTCGGCGGCACCCACGTCTGCCTGCGCCGGGTCGAGCCAGCCCGTATCTGGGAGCTCCTCGCGGGCGAGGACGTCACCCACTACTGCGGCGCGCCGACGGTGCAGATCTCGCTGGTCAATCACCCGGCCGCCCGCCCTCTACCGCGCCGCGTCACCGTGATGGTCGGCGGCGCCCCGCCGTCGCCCACCCTCATCGCCCAGATGGACGCGCTCAACCTGCACCCGATCCACCTCTACGGCCTGACCGAGAGCTACGGCCCGATCACCGTCTGCGAGTGGCACCCCGAGTGGGACGCGCGGGACGCCGACGAGCGAGCCCGGCTGATGGCGCGCCAGGGCCAGGGCTACGTCACCGCCGACCTGGTGCGGGTGGTGGATGACGACATGGAGGACGTGCCGCGGGACGGCCGGACGATGGGCGAGGTCGTGCTGCGCGGCAACGATGTCATGCTCGGCTACTTCGAGCAGCCGGAGTCCACCGAGCAGGCCTTCCGGGGCGGCTGGTTCCACTCGGGCGACCTGGGAGTCTGGCACCCGGACGGCTACGTCGAGCTGCGCGACCGCGCCAAGGATGTCATCATCTCGGGCGGCGAGAACATCTCGACCATCGAGGTCGAGCAGGCGCTGGCGCGGCACCCGGCGGTGCTCGAGGCGGCGGTCGTGTCGGTGCCACACGACCTGTGGGGAGAGCGACCCAAGGCGTTTGTGACCCTCAAGCCCGGCGCGCAGGCGACGGAGGCGGAGTTGATCGCCTTCTGCCGCGAGCGGCTCGCCCACTTCAAGTGCCCCGACGCCGTCACCTTCGGTGAGCTGCCCAAGACCTCCACCGGCAAGGTGCAGAAGTTCGTCCTGCGCGAGCGTGAGTGGTCCGGCTACGACCGGCGAATTCACTGATACCACCGATGCAGCGGGCTGGACGACCCGGCCCGGGAACGGAGCAGCGACATGGCCAGCACGACCGAGCGGACCTACCGCACCATCCTGTTCGACGTCGACGGACCGATCGCGACCGTCACCATGAACCGGCCGGAGCGCCGCAACGCGCTGTCGCTCGAGCACATGCTGGAGCTGACGGCGTGCTTCAAGGAGGTCGGCGCCGACCGCGACGTCTCGGCCGTGATCCTGGCGGCCAACGGCCCGGCCTTCTCGGCGGGCCACGACCTCAGCGAGATGGTGGGAGGCGACCCGGCCTACTACCGGCACGTCTTCGACGTCTGCACCGAGCTGATGGAGGCGATCCAGGCCATCCCGCAGCCGGTGATCGCGCGGGTCCACGGCATCGCCACCGCGGCCGGCTGCCAGCTCGCGGCGACCTGCGACCTGGTGGTGGCCAGCGAGCAGGCGCGCTTCGCCACGCCGGGCGTCAAGATCGGCCTCTTCTGCTCGACGCCGATGGTTGCCCTCAGCCGTGCCATCGGCCAGAAGAAGGCGATGGAGATGCTCCTGACGGGCGAGCCGATCTCGGCCGAGGAGGCACGGCTGGCGGGTCTGGTCAACCGGGTCGTGGCACCGGAGGCACTGGAGGCCGAGACGCGGGCGCTGGCCGGGAAGATCGCCGCCGCGAGCCCCTTCGTGGTGGGGATCGGCAAGGGGGTCTTCTACCGCCAGCGCGAGATGTCGCAGCAGCAGGCCTATGCCTACACCAAGGAGGTCATGTCGCTCAACGCCATGGCTGCCGACGCCCAGGAGGGGATGTGCGCCTTCCTCGAGAAGCGCGCGCCCACCTGGCAGGGACGGTGACGCGAGCGGTTGCCGGAGGCGCCGCACGCGAGAGCTTGATGTCCCCGTCCTGATCGTCGGGGGCGGTCCGGCCGGGCTTGTCGTCTCGCTGCTCCAGTCCCGGCACGGCGTGCTCTCCCTGCTCGTCAAGCACCACCCCGGCACGTCGGTGCGCCCGAAGGCGCGCGGGCTGCGATCGCTTGCGGCTCTTGTGGCAGCGTAGGCTCTGCGCCGTCTGAAGACCAGTCACCGAAAGGCGGCGAGCGCCGCGCGCTCCTGGCGAGGGCTGAGCTTGCGCTGCGTGACGGGGAGGAGGGGCCTATGGGATGGGAGGCACTCGCGCAGTGGGGTGACGACGTCGCGCGCATCGCACCGCTCGCGGGCGGCGTGGCCAACGACGTGTGGAGCGTGCGCGTCAACGGGCACCGCGCGGTCGGTCGTCTCGGGGCCAGGAGCGACGCCGATCTCGCGTGGGAGACCGCGCTCCTCCAGCGCCTCGACCGTGAAGGGCTGGCCGTGCCGGTGCCGATCCCGACGACGGACGGGCGGCTGTTCGCCGACGGGCTGGTGGTGATGACCTACGTCGAGGGTGGGCCGCCCGAGACGGCGGCCGACTGGCGGCGCGTGGCCGCCACGCTCCGCCAGCTGCATCGGTTGACGCCGGGGTGGCCGCAGCGCCCGGGCTGGCGGTCGTCGACGGACCTCCTGCACGCCGATACCGGGACGAAGATCGACCTCGGCGCGATGCCACCTGAGGGCGTGGCGCGCTGCCGAGCGGCGTGGGCGCGGCTCGTCGGACGTCCGACCTGCGTCGTCCACGGCGACCCCAACTCGCGCAACATCCGCCTGACCGCCGAGCGGGTCGCGTTGATCGACTGGGACGAGGCGCACGTCGACGTCCCCGACCTCGACCTGGTGCTGCCCCACAACGCGGCCGGTCTCGACGAGGCGGCGCACGACGTCGCCGCGCAAGCGGCAGCCGCGTGGGGAGCCGCCGTCTGCTGGGACGACGCGCAAGCCGTCCAGTGGCTCGCCGAAGTGCGCGCGGTCTGAGCAGCAGCGGCAGCCAATCCCGAGACTGCGCCTCCTGCCGGGACAGTCGGTGCCACGTTCGACGACGCGGCTCGACGGGTCGGGCGCACCGAACGGCCAGTGCGCGGCTCGCGTACTCCGGCGAGTCCGGCCGGTTCTCCGAAAACCACCGGGACATCAGCGATGGTCCGGTCTGCCGATCGCCGCGCATCGATCACCGGAATCCAGCGGGCAAGTTGGGGATGGTGGCAATCGTCCGCCTTGCCCGGCGTCGGGAGCCGTGGTCGCGCGCGGCAGACACGGCGTTGCACCGACGAGGGCACGCCGTCACGTCCCACGCGAAGGGTCGAGTGGGTGTGGGCGCATGCTCGAGGGTAGACTCCCACGGCGGTCGGCCAGCTTCCAACGCACCTCCACGATAACCGCAACTTCCGGTAGCGTTGCAGCGAGGTTTACGCGGTAGCGTCTGTGTTAGCTTGCCCGTCAGATATGCAAGCCCCCGTACTGCGCCCTGTTCGGATGGATTCGCCTTGCCCGATGTCCACCGTAGCGCGGTCGTCGACGACAGCCACCAGTGCGCGCTGCCGCCCACGAAACGCCGAAACCGGATCATCGAAAGGTGGCAAGGCCCACCATCACCTGGCGGGGTTCGGTCCGGATCCCCTGCCATCGCGTGCC
>DASSZN010000365.1:0-2349 GCA_035702805.1 Thermomicrobiaceae bacterium
CGCCTACCTATCGACGTCGGCGCCCGCGGCTGGCGCGATCAACGGGTACGTGCGGCAGGCCGACGCGAAGCTGCGGCAGGCGATGGAGTAGCCGTCGACGGCGCTCGGGTCGCCGGCCGGGCGATGACGCGACGCCGGGGCGCGCGCCGGCCCGGCCGGTCGCTCGGCCTACCAGACCGTGCCGTCGGTGAGGAAGTAGTTGTTGCCGTCGGGGTCGTCGAACCAGGTGGCAACGGCGCCCCAGGGCATCTGCTGGGGCGGGCTGGTGAAGGTTACGCCGCGCGCCACCAGCTGGTCGTAGGTTGCCTGAACGTCACCCGTGATGAAGGAGATTCCGGTCGGTCCCCCCACGCTATCGGCGTCCCGGCCGTAGTCCTCCGGCTTGAGGAGCGCCAGCCCCGCCTGCCCACCCGGCGGTCCGACCACGATCCAGCGCGACTGCTCGCCGAACGGGCTGTCCATGCGCTTCTCAAAGCCGAGCTTGTTCACGTAGAAGTCGACCGCGGCGTCCTGGTCGCGGACCAGGATCGTCGCCGAGTGAACGTAGTCGATCACGTCTGCTCCCCTCTGCTGATGACGCTCACGCCGCGCCGATGACAAACGCCAGCGCGGCGTCGGCCAGTTCGCTCCAGGTCACGGCGTGCTCGACCGGCACCACGACCCACTCCCGCATCGGCCGGCCGCCCATCGGATCGAACCGGTGCGCGCCGGCCAGGCCGAGCGCGCGCTCGCGCGCCACGGCGTCCAGCTTGAAGACCATCGCCTCGCGGTAGAGGCTGGCGAAGGCCTTGCCCCGCGCTTTCAGCGTCGGAACGCCGAACATCTGCCCGGCGGTCGCCGCGCCCGCCGCGGTGAGATCCGCGGCGATCGCGTCGTAGTGGCCGCGCGCCTCGCTCACCATGCGGCCGGCCCCGGGCTCGTGCGAGCGACGCGGCCCCTCACCGCTGGAGCAGTCCCATCAGGTTTCCCTCGGGGTCGGTGAACATCGCCATCGTCACCGCGCCAGGGATCTCGGTCGGCCCCATGACCGTCTTGCCGCCGAGCGCCTCGGCCCGATCGAGCGCCGCCTGCAGGTCGGGGACGGCCACGTAGACGGTCACCCGGTTCGGGCCGTCGCCCGACCCGATGCCGCCGTTGATCCCCGCGCCGGCCTGGGTGTCGACCTGACCGTACTGGTAGGGGTTGTCCGCGTCGATCTTCCAGCCGAAGAGCTCGGCGTAGAAGGGCTGCAGCGCGCCCGCGTTCGGCCCGCTGATCTCCCAGTGCACCACCGGGTTCCCCATGCGTGATCTCCTCTTCCTCGGCCGCCGCGCTACCCGGCGCCACCGGCCGCGACACCTCGAGTGTCCGGACACGTAGAACACATATTCTAGGATGAGTGCCCGGTTGTCAACCTGCCCATCCGGCCAGACGATGGAGCGAGTTCGCGGTCCATGCGATGACGCGGGAGGGAGTGCTCATGACGGCGGTGATCGAGTGCGTGCGGTTCCACGTGCGGGAGGGGGTCGAGCGGGAGGCCATCGCGGCCGCGGCTGGACGCGGCTGAGCCGGGCTCAGCCGGCGAGGGCGGGGCGGGCCGCCGGAGCGTGGCGCGACCAGACGAGACGCCCCAGGCCGAGCAACGCGAGGGCCAGATCGACCGCCAGCGGCGAGAGGACGGCGGCGAGGGCAACCTTGAGGAGCGGCATCGCCAGGTCGAACAGCTCGCCGTGGCCGGCGGCGATCCCGAGCGGGTTGCCCGGGTAGAGGAGGCCGAGCGCGACGCCGGCGACCACGACCAGGTCCAGGCCCCAGGGGCCGAGCAGCGACTCGGCGAGCGCGCGCAGCGGCGGCAGGCTGTCCACCACGTCCAGCGTCTGCTTGACCTGCCCCCAGTCGAGCCGCGCCGCGCTCGAAGCCGGGGCGGCGGCACTGTCGGTCCGGTCGGCGCGGATGGTGGCGCTCGCCGCCGCTGCCGGACGGCGGCGACCGAGCCGGCCAATGGCCCGGCCGACACGCAGGCCGGCCCGCTCGAACGGGTCGGCGGCGCCGCGGTACGGTGCCGGCGTGGGAGCGGCACTGTTCGCCGCCGCCAGCAGCCGGAGGTCCGCCGCGCGCCGTGTCGCCGGAGCGCTCATCGTCGCGGAACGTGCGCCCGGGACCACGTGCCAGTCCGCCCGATCGACCTGGGCCGCAACCATCGAACTCGCGCTCCTTCTCCGGTGCCGTCGGCGTCCGCCTCGGCCGGGCAGGGCGAGCGCCCTCGCCGGACGCTCTCAGTCTCCCATCGGCAGGCGGTAAGAATATTTGGACCCCGTGAATGGGATGTTAGGGATTCTTAAAGAGCCGGGGGGGAGCTCGGGGAGGCGG
>DASSZN010000372.1:0-2123 GCA_035702805.1 Thermomicrobiaceae bacterium
CGACATCATGGTCGGCGGGCCGCCCGGGTCGCCAGCAGGTTGGCCACGCTCGCCGGCGGCACCGCTCGGGGGAGTCGAGTCAGCGCACCGACTCGAGGTCCGGCGTCTCGACCAGGCGCAGGGCCGGGAGCGGCGACCAGCTCGCGCGCAGCACGAGGCCACGTACCCGGGCCATCAGCAGGGCTCCGACGACGGTCGCCGCCAGCGTGATGCCACCGCCGAGCCAGAGGCTCCACCGGGCGCCGAGGGCCTCCGCGATGCCGCCGACGATGGGCGCGCCGAAGGGCGTCCCGCCCATGAAGACGGCCATGTAGAGCGCCATCACCCGCCCGCGCATCACCGGGTCGACGGCCAGCTGCATGGTGGAGTTCGCCGCGGTGATGAACGTCATCGAGCTGATGCCGACGGGGATGAGGGATAGCGCGAAGAGCCAGTAGGTCGGCATGGTGCCGGCCGCCATCTCCAGCGCGCCGAAGATCGCGGCGGCGAGGAGCATCAGCCGCAGCCGCGGGCGCCCGCGCCGCGCGGCGAGCAGCGCACCGGTCAGCGAGCCGATCGCCATGACCGAGCCCAGCAGGCCGTACTGGCCGGCGCCCTTGCCGAACACCTGCGTGGCCATGAGCGCGGTCGTCAGCTGGAAGTTGAGCCCGAACGTCCCGACGAAGAAGACGACGAACAGCAGCACCATCAGGTCGGGGCGCCCGCGGACGTACTCGATCCCCGCGCGCACCTGCCCGCGACCGCGACCCGAGAGAGGCGTGCGGAGCAGCTCGGACTCGCGCATCTGTCGCAGCGCGACGAGCACCGCGAGGAAGGACACCGCGTTGATGACGAAGACCGGACCGGTGCCCCAGAGGTCGATGAGGATGCCGGCGGTGGCCGGGCCGAGGACGCGGCCCATGTTGAACGACGCGCTGTTGAGCCCGACCGCGTTGGTCAGGTCGTCCGGTCCGACCATCTCGATGACGAAGGACTGCCGGGCCGGGTTGTCGACGGCGGTGCCGAGGCCGAGCAGCGCGGCGAGCAAGTAGACCTGCCAGACGGCGACGGAGTCGGTCAGCACGAGCACGCCGAGCACCAGCGCACAGACGCCCATGAACGTCTGGGTCAGCGTGAGGATCGTGCGCTTCGGGTAGCGGTCGGCCAGCATCCCGCCCCAGAGCCCGAAGACCAGCATCGGCAGGAACTGGAGGCCGGTCGTGATGCCGAGCGCCAGGCCGGAGCCGTGGGTCAGCTGCAGGACCAGCCAGTCCTGGGCGACGCGCTGCATCCAGGTGCCGACGTTGGAGACGAGCATCCCGCTCGCGTAGAGCCGGTAGTTGCGGTTGCGCAGGCTGGAGAAGGTGGGGCTCACGCCTGCGCCAGCCTCTCCAGGATCGGCGCGGCCTGCGCTAGGACGGCCCGCTCTTCGGGGGTGAGCTCGTGCATCCGCTGGGCCAGCCAGGCGTCCTTGCGCCGCCGGTCCTCGCGCAGCAGCTGCTGCGCGGTGTCGGTGATCGCGACGATGTGCTGGCGGCCGTCGCTCGGGTGGGCGGTGCGCACGACGTAGCCCGCGGCCTCGAGCTTGGCGAGGATCCGGGTCATCGACGGCGGCTGGATCCGCTCGTGGTCGGCCAGCGCGCTCGGCGTCATCGGGCCGTGCCGGTCGAGCGTCGCGAGCGTCGCGACCTGCGTCAGGCCGAGGCCGAGGTCCGCGCGCTGCTGCCGTAGCCGGCGGGCCAGGCGCGTCACCGAGATGCGCAGCTCGCTCGCGGAGGCGGCGGTACGCGTCATCGTCGGCATGTCGTTAGCATAACTCATTAGTCGTGCTAACGATTCCTGTCTTCCCGACGGGTTGGCCAAGATCGGCGCGGCAGGCCGCGGGGTCCGCGGCGCGCTCCGGTTAGGGTCCTGACGTGACCCAGGGACCGGACGGTGCGGACGACACGTCCGCGTCACCGCCCGCCGCGGAGACGGCAGGCGACCCCCATCTGCTGCCGCTGGACGCCGACGGGGTCGCGGTCGTGACGGTCGGGACCGCGCTGTGGTGGGTCGCCTTCCTCGTGCTGCTGGTCTGGCCGGACCACGCCGGTCACGGCGGTCCACGCGGCTGGCTCGCGATCACCTTCGCCGTCGGCGTCCTC
>DASSZN010000346.1:0-3792 GCA_035702805.1 Thermomicrobiaceae bacterium
CAACGTCTCCGGGGTGTCCGGCTGCATGGTAGGCTCCATCCCGCCCTCCTTCGGGTTCCCGTCGCCCGGCCGGTTGCTTGGTACGCCCAGCCTACGCGACCGTCCCGAAGGAGGCACCCCTGACAACTCCTGCGCGCACCCTTCCCGGCCTACGCCCTTGACTGCGCCACGCGGCTGGTCGCCTGGAACGGCCTGACCGCACGGCTCGTCGGCGCCACCTCCGGAGACCCGACGCTACGCGGCCTGCTCGGGCGCTCGGTGCTCGCCGCCTGGTTTGCCCCGGCCTCGCCGCTCGCCAGGCTCGTCGCCGACCCCGATGCGTTCCTGCCGGCGCTGATCCGGGCGCTTCGCTATGAGCTGCGGCAGTACGAGGGCGAGGCCTGGGCCGCCGGGATGCTCGACGACCTCCGGTCGCTGCCGGGGTTCCGTGCCCGCTGGGAAGAGGTGGACCGGGAGCCCGCCGCGCCCAGCGCCGCTCGCGCGCTCGTCCCGGTCCGGCTCGACGTGCCCGGTGCCGGCCGGCTCCAGTTCCACCTCTCGTCGGAGCCCCTTGCCCGGGATGCGCGCTTCCGCGTCATCTACTACTTCCCGGCCGATCCGGCGACCATCCGCGCCTGCGCGGCCTGGGCGGCGCACCAGCGCGTTGCGACCGGCGGCGCCGATCGCGGTGACGGCGCGGCCGCGTTCCCCTTCGCGCGCTGAGCTCCCGGACGCCGGCTCACTCGTCGGCGGGCGCGTGCTCCGCCGCGGGAGCGGGCTCGACCCGCGACTCGGCGCCCGCCGCCTCGACCGGCACCATCACGTTCTCCCCCAACCAGCGGTCCTCGGCCGTCCAGTAGATCGTGAAGACCACCTCGCCGCCGACCGGCACCTCGCCGGTCGGCAGGTCGACCAGGTGGATGCCGAGGCCGGTGTCGCGCGTGTCGGTGTCCGCCACCGTCTGCCAGCCGTCGGTCGACCAGTGGACGCGCGCCGGAGCCGTCAGCTCCACGCGCAGGATGCGCCCGGCCGAGAGGGCGCGGGCGCGCTGGTTGAAGCGCCAGGTCGTCCAGGGGACGCTCGGCCGCTCACCGTGGTAGCGGTTCCAGACCGGCCCCGGCCGGTCGATCGCGTGGCCGAGCTCCACGCTGGCGCACAGCTTCAGGAACTCGGCGTGCGCCCAGACGAGCGGCATCGCCGAGCCGCTGGGGCGCCCGTCGAGCAGGTGCTCCTCCGGCAGGTCGGCGGTGTCCCACACCTGCTCCGGGATCATGCCCCCCATGCTGCTGGTGCGCGTCATCGTCTCCAGGTAGGGGCGCACGTCCTGCCCGGCGTCCAGCGCGTAGTGGCCGCGCTCCCCCGCCAGCAGCGGCCAGGCCCGGCCGATGCCCACGCCGTTGAACGGGCTGCCGTCGGCCTGCTCGCCGTAGCCGTCGTCGTTGTAGCGGTGCCAGACCCGGCCGGAGGGGGTGTCGACCGCCAGCAGCGCGTCGGCCAGGCGCACGCTGTCGCGCATCTTCGGGTCGTCGGCGCGGCGCAGCCCCAGGCGCACCAGCTCGAGGAACTCCAGGCTCACGATGTGGTCGGCCGACACCCTGGCGTCGGCCAGCGGGCGGTTCTTGATCGGGACGAACCCGTTCATCACGCTGGTGCCCGCCGCCACCTCCGGCGGCGCGATCCGCACGTAGTAGCCCTCGACCCCGTGCTCGCGAGCCAGGTCGGTGTCGGCCACGTAGGTCCAGTCCTCGATCCGGCTGTTCCAGGTGTCGGCCAGCTCCAGCGCGTAGCTCCGCGCCGGCTCGTCCAGGACCTCGGCCGCGCAGACCAGCGCCGCGACCTCGACCGCCAGAGTGAAGGGGCTGAGGCCGGCGTCCTCCTCCCAGCGGTCCTGTCCGGTGACCGGCCCGTTGGTGGCCAGGTAGGTCGCGGCGCGGCGCACCATCTCGCCGATCTCGATGCCGTGCAGCTCGCCCGCGTCGCGCAGGCGCGTCGCCAGCAGGATGGGAAAGCCGGTCTCGTCGAGCTGGACGCCGGACCAGAAGGGGCGGCCGTCGAGCCACTGGTTCTGCGTCCAGTTGCCGGAGAGGTGCTGGGTGGCGATCAGGTAGTCGAGCACGCGGCGCGCGTCGGAGGTGGCGCCGAAGGCGAGCAACCCGCCGGCCGACTCGACCAGGTCGCGCGCCCAGACTAGGTGGTAGCCGCCGGTGTCGTCGCGGCTCTGGCCCCAGGGGACGCTGAGGCTGGCGACCATGGCGCCGGGCGCGGTGCGGTCCTCGTGCACCTTGAGCACGGTTGCCGAGATGCGTGCCTCGCGCAGCAGGTCCGCCGGCAGCTCCTGAGGCAGCCGGCAGCTCGCCTGCCAGGCGGTCCAGGCCGCGACCTGCTTGCGCCAGGGGCCGGCGAAGGGGGACTGCAGGCTGGAGACGGCCAGCGTCACCGCCATGTCCGGCGTGTCGCCGAAGCCGAGGCCGAAGACGACCTCGCGGGCGACGGCCTCGCCCATCAGTGCGACATTGCCGCTCTCGGCCCGGTCGTACCCCCAGGTCATGCGTCCGTGCTGGTTGAAGTCCTGCCAGCCGTCGGAGGCGCCGACGAAGCCGGCGCTGCCGCGGACGAGGGCGCCGCGGTGGGCGAGGTCGGCGGCGCAGAGGGCCAGGCAGGCGTCGTCGCGCTGGGCGAAGAGGCCGAGCCAGCCGTCGTGGGCGTCGACCCAGGCGGTGTTGCCGCCGCCGGTGTTGCCCAGGTGGGGGGCGAGCAGCGGGTAGAGGCGCAGCCCCTCGTCGCCGTCGAGGCGGGCGTGGAGGAGGACCACGTCGCGGTCGGGGTCGGGGATGACGTCGAGGGTGAAGGTGAAGCGGTGGTGCCGGTGGGTGACGGTGTAGGCGGGGACGCCGGGCGCGGGGGTGGTCAGCTCGTACTGGTCGAGGCGCTTGACCTCGGTCCAGAAGCCCTGGTCGTCGGCGACGATGAAGCCGAGGTCGCGGATCTGGGGGGAGTCGACGCGGGGCCAGTAGACCTCGTTGAGGATGCCGTGGCCGAGAGTGAGCCAGACGCGGGAGGCGGCGAGAGCGGTCGAGACGGCGTCCTTGGCGCTGGAGGTCCAGGTCGGCGGGATTCCCGGCTGCCCCGGTGCGTTCATGGTGCGCTCCCCTTCTCAGTGGACGGAGACTCGGTAGCTCGGCGGCTCGTGGCCGGACCGGCCGATGGCGACGCGACGGCGATTGCGGCGGGCGCGAGTGGAGCGTGGCGCGGTCGCGCGACCGGATGGGCCAGATTGTCCACGACGGGGGCGGGGAACGCCAGAGGCGGGACGGGCGGCAGGGACACCGAGGGCCGGGTGGATTGCGACTGGACAGGTCCGAACGCGGACGAAGTCACGGACCGTAAACGAGGCCCACGGTGGTTACCATCGCGAAATCGGAACACTGCCTGGTTGTACCCGGACCGCCGACAGATGGGACGTGGCTCAGCAGTGCGTGGAGCCGGGCATGCACCCCGGCTCCACCGATTCACCGATCAGTCGCCGCTCATGCGGATCAGTTCCCGTAGCGCCACTGATGGTACTGCAGCCCGACGTTGCCCGACTCGACCTGCCATCCGGCCGGGTTCGAGGGTGTGTACGTCAGTACCCGGCGCTCGAACACCTGCACCAACACGCGCTTCGCGACCCCGCCGACCTTGACGGTGGTCCAGTACGCTTCGGTGATCGGGTAGCCCGTGGCGTAGTACGGATTCTGGAACAGCTTGTCCTGGATGAACCCGCCTCCCTGGTAGACCGGTCCGGAACTGTTCATGAAGCTCCAGAAGACCGAG
>DASSZN010000025.1:0-9196 GCA_035702805.1 Thermomicrobiaceae bacterium
GTGGATCCGCGCATCTCCGGGGACCGCATCGCCTGGGCCGAGACGCAGGGAGTCACCACCTGGCGGATCATGACGACGCGCGTCGGGCAGGCACCCACGCAGGTCGGCGAGGGTACGACGATGGGCTTCGGTGGGATTGGACTGGCCGGCGACGAGCTCGTCTACGTCCAGGGGCCGACGAGCATCGTGGCCGACGACGTCGCGACCGGAACGCTCACACGCATTCCGGCCAACCCCTACGACCAGGGCGTCACCACGAATGGGCGCTACGTCTTCTGGAGCCGCGGCACCTTCGGGCCGGGGACGAACCCGACTGGCCAGCGCCAGGACATCGTGGGCTACGACCTCCAGTCCGGTAGCGAGTTCAGCGTGGCGCAGGACGCCGGGTATAACGCGGCCCCGGCAACCGGCGGGGATCTGGTCGCCTGGATGCACGGCGAGTTGCCGAATGCCGAGATCCACGCCACCATCTTCGGCGACGTCCTCCCGTCGGCGCCCCAACCTGATCCTGGCGCCACCATCCCGGACTGGCTCTACTTCCCGGAGACCCACCACTACCTGAGCTTCGGCTTCAAGGACTTCTGGCTCGCCAACGGCGGCCTGCCGGTCTTCGGCTACCCGATGACCGAGGAGTTCTCCGAGCTCAACCCGGACCAGGGCAAGCTGCTCACCGTCCAGTACACCGAGCGGCAGCGCTTCGAGTACCACCCGGAGCTGGCCGGCACGCCCTACGCGGTCGAGCTGGGCCGGCTGGGCGCGGAGGACGCCGCCGCGCGCCACCTCACGACCACCGCCCCCTTCCAGCCGCTGCCCGCGACCACCGGGTCCAACACGAACTGCACCTCCTTCAAGGAGACGGGTCATCGCGTCTGCTTCGGCTTCCGCGCCTACTGGCAGGAGCACGGGCTGGATCTCGGGCCGGGCAGCACGGCCTACCAGCGGTCGCTGGCGCTCTTCGGTTACCCAACCTCGGAGGAGTTCGTCGACCCGGCGACCGGGCTGGTGACGCAGTACTTCGAGCGGGCGGTCTTCGAGTACCACCCGAACAACCCCGCGCCCTACCGGGTCGAGCTGCGCCGACTCGGAGCTGATCTCATCGTGGCGAGGGGCTGGTAGTTGGCACGGAGCACTGGTAGGAACCGCGTGCTGCGGCCGCGTGTCACCGGGCGCGGGTGAGCGCTGAGCACAGGTCTGTCGGCGTTATGACGTCCGCGCCAACAGGATAGCCCCGGCATGCGTGGTGACGTGGGAACCCTTCACACTGCGGCGGCGTCAACGTAGTAGAAGCCGGTGAGTGGCGAGAGGACGACGGCGATGCGGCGCTGGCAGAGAACCCTCGTATGGATGGTATTGGTCCTGATCACTGGTACCGGATGCGGGCAGGCTACCCCGCCCACCGTCGGCGGGCCGGGGGCGTCGGCTGCAGGCTCACTTGCTCCCCAGAGCACCGACGCGACTCCCACAACTTCCCAGCTAGCCAGCCCAGCGGCGACGCCAGCGCTGCGCTTTGTCGCCCTGCCGCCGCAGATCGCCCTCATTGGGGGACGGTTTCAGGTCAGCCTCGTTGCCACGGGCGCACCGCCCTTGATCTCGCAGGCGCAGGCGATGCAGATCGTGGCCGCGAAGGTGCCTATGCCGGCCGGCGGGACCTCTCAGGGCAAGCCGATTACCGTTCGGGCCTGGTACGGCTACGCCACCATCGGCGAGCCGACGGCTATGGTCTGGGATCTGAGCATCCACATCTCCTTGCCCAACGGTGGCGTGCTCGACCACGTCGATAACCGGCTCGTCTGGCTGCTCGACTACGGCAACGTGCCCGGCCCGGTCCCGTCCATCTGCTACCGCTGCACACCCCCGCCGGTCACCGACCACGATGTCTACGCCGTCGATGCCCAGGACCGCGTCATCGTATGGGGTGCGTCCTACAGCTCGACGGCTCCGCTGCCCACGCCGCAGCCGACCTGGCCGGCGACCCAGCCGCTCAGTGCCGCTGCTGCCGAGTGGCGCCGGGTCGTCGCGATCAACCACGCCGCCATCCGCCCGATCCTGGCTCCCAGCGCCCTGCCCGCCGGGTTCACCAGCGTCGGCGACCCCGGCGACAACACG
Source organism: Thermomicrobiaceae bacterium (assembly GCA_035702805.1). Classification (GTDB taxonomy): domain Bacteria; phylum Chloroflexota; class Chloroflexia; order Thermomicrobiales; family Thermomicrobiaceae; genus DASSZN01. The sequence goes on from DASSZN010000025.1 coordinate 2,107, forward strand.
CAGCCCGGCCTCTTCACCATCGACTATGCGGGGCCCGGCAAGGAGCTGATGATCTTCGTCGGCAGCACGTACCACCCGGCGCCGGAGCGGCTGACCGAGGTCGAGCAGATCACGGTGCGCGGCCAGCTGGGGACGCTGCAGATCGTGCGGACGGCACGTGGGGTGGCGGGCCTGCGGCTGTGGTGGTGGGAGCCGGGGCATTTCGAGCCGTCGCCGAAGGGGGGCCCGGCGCAGGCGAGCGTCCCGTACTTCCTGTGGAGCGTCGGTCTCACGTCAGCCGAACTGCTCCACCTCGCGGACGCGATGACGCCGATCTCGCCAACGTCGTCGGCGACTCCGAGGATCGCTCCGACGGTGCCGTGATGAGCGCTGGTCAGCGGTGCATGAGTCGGCACTGCGTACCACCGGGACCGGCGCGCTGGCCACACAAGTACGCACCCCGACGGGGAATCCCGTCGGGGTGCGTCGTGCTCGAACTGGGGATTCGGTCGCTACGCCGCGTTGGCGAGCTGGATGAGGTCCGACTTCCGCAGCTTGGAGAGGGCTTCCTTCTCGATCTGGCGCACCCGCTCACGGCTGATGCCGTAGTGCTCGGCGATCTCCGCCAGCGTCTGCGGCTGCTGCCCGCCCAGGCCGAAGCGCAGCATCAGCACGCCACGCTCCCGCTCGGTCAGGTTCTCCAGGCTCCGCCGGATCTGGTCCCGGATCGCGCTGGTGACCGCCTGGTCCACGACCTCGTCGCTCTGCGGGTCCGGCAGCAGGTCGCCGATGGTGCTCTCGCCGTCCTCGCCGATCGGCTTGTCGAGCGACGACGTGCGCGGGATGGCCGAGCGCGCCTGCTCGATGCGCTCCACGTCGAGGTCGAGCGCCGCCGCCAGTTCCTGGTCCGTCGCCGGCCGGCCGTGCACCTGCTCCAGCTGCGCCTCGGTCCGGCGCACCTTGGAGATCAGGTCGTGCATGTGCACCGGCACGCGGATGGTGCGGCTCAGGTTGGCGACCGCGCGCCCGATGGCCTGGCGAATCCAGAAGGTGGCGTAGGTGCTGAAGCGATAGCCCAGCTCGGGATCGTACCGCTCGACCGCGGTCATCAGGCCGATGTTGCCCTCCTGGATCAGGTCGATCAGGGGCAGCCCGCTGGCGCGGTACTTCTTGGCGATGGAGACGACCAGGCGCAGGTTGTGGCGGATCAGCTTCTCGCGGGCGGCCTTGGCGCGCTCCAGGGTCAGGCGGAGCTCGGGGCTGTCCTCACCCGCCTCGACGTGCTTGCGCGCCTCGAGACCGGCCCGGACCAGCCGGGAGTACTCGATCTCCTCTTCGTGCGACAGGAGTCGGTGCCCACCAACGTCGCGGAAGTAGCGATAGACGGCGTCGCTCGTCGCCTGATCGATCAGATCGGCCGACTCGTCAATGACGCCCTCGACTTCGGCCTCGGCGGCCAGTCGCTCCAGTTCGTAGGTGTCCTGGATCGCTCGCTCCGTCATGTGACTCCTTGATTCCGACTATCGATTGCGTCCGCTCCGCGTCCCCGGACCCCGGAATGCCGTCAGGTCCGAAAACTTTGGTAGTTTACCACATCCGTGGTTGCTATGTCAAGAACGCATGAGCGGGCCGCGCGGTTTCACCCCGCGCCGCCGATCCCGCTCGATCGCTCGGTTCACCTGTACGGTCGCGCCGTCCGAACGCCCGGCCCACCCGGGTGGAGCGTGGCCCCCCGCGCCGGTCCCGCCACGTCCGCCCAGAGTCTACCGCGCCGGACCGAGCGCCATCACGGGCGGCCCCCGAACCCTTGCCCGGCATGGTACCCTCGCGGAAAACGGGTGATGTTTAGACGGTCGAACCATCGTCCGGGTGGCGCGGGCGGTGGGCCACGGTGGAGCCGGCGACGGAGGGCGGGCAGGACATGCAGAGTACGCAGGATTCTCAGGGGGCGCCGGGAGCGCCGGCCACGCGGCCACGGCCGCCGGCGGACGCCACCGGGGCGCGTCCCGACGACGCCGCCATCGCCCGGGCGCGGGAGACGCTGGGGCGGCTGCGCGGCGAGGTCGAGCGGGTCATCGTCGGCAAGCGGGAGGTGATCGACCGCCTCCTCATCGCCATGCTCGCCGAGGGCCACGTCCTGATCGAGGACGTCCCCGGCATCGGCAAGACCAAGCTTGCCCGCTCTCTCAGCCTGGCCCTCGGCGGCGACTTCCATCGCATCCAGTTCACGCCCGACCTCCTGCCCTCCGACGTGACCGGCTCCCTCGTCTTCGACCAGCGCACGGCCAGCTTCACCTACCATCCTGGCCCGGTCTTCGCCAACGTGGTGCTGGCCGACGAGATCAACCGGGCCGGCCCCCGTACCCAGGCGGCCCTCCTCGAGGCCATGGAGGAGCGCCAGGTCAGCGTCGAGCGGGAGACCTACCCGCTGCCGCGCCCCTTCCTGGTCATCGCCACCCAGAACCCGGTCGAGCTCGAGGGGACCTTCCCCCTGCCCGAGGCCCAGCTCGACCGCTTCCTCCTGAGCACGGCCGTCGGCTACCCGGAGCGGGACGACGAGCGGGACATCCTGCGCCGCTTCCGCGGCGACGACCCGCTGACGCGCCTGGAAGCGGTGACCACGCCCCAGGAGGTGGCCGGGCTGATCGGGCTGGTGCGCGGCATCTACATCGGGGAGGCGGTCGAGGACTACCTGCTCGACCTGGTGCGGGGCACGCGCGAGCACGAGGAGGTCGAGTTGGGGGCGAGCCCACGGGCGGCGCTGGCCCTGGCGCGGGCGGCCCAGGGGAGCGCGGTGCTGGCGGGGCGCGGCTTCGTCATCCCGGACGACGTGCGGGCGATGGCAATGCCGGTGCTGGCGCACCGCATCATCCCCTCGGCGCGGGTCGAGCTGCGCGGGCGGACCAAGGCGGCCATCCTGGCGGAACTGGTGGCGAGCGTGCCGGTGCCGGTCGAGGCCGACGTCGAGCCGGTCGAGCGCGGGGCCTGAGGTGGGCGAGGGCGGCGGCTGGCTGGGCCGAGGCGACCGGGCGCGACGGCTGATCGTCGGCGCCGGAATCTTCGCGCTGGTTGCCGCCCTGCTGCGCCAGCCGCTGCTGGTGCTGCTGGCGCTGGCGGTGGCGCTGGCGCTCGGGGTCGCCCTCCTCTGGCGGCACTACGGGCTGCGCCAGGTCCACTACCGGCGCACCTTCTCCCGCCCCCGCGCCTTCCCCGGCGAGGAGGTCTTCCTCGAGATCACCGTCGAGAACGCCAAGCTGCTGCCGCTGCCCTGGCTCGAGGTCGAGGACGACTTCCCGAGTACCCTGGCGTTTCCCGACATCACGCTCGACCCCTCGCCGAAGCCGAAGGTCGGCGTCTTCCGCACCGTCTTCTCGGCCCGGCCCTACGAGCGGGTGCGCCGCCGCTACCGGGTGATCTGCCGCGCCCGCGGCTACCACCGCTTCGGCCCGGCGACGGTGCGCACCGGGGACGTCTTCGGCTTCGCCACCCGTACCGAGGAGCTGGAGGGGACCGCCTACCTGACGGTCTACCCGCGGCTGCTGCCGGTGACGGCGCTCGGGTTGCCGGCCAAGCAGCCGTTCGGCGACGAGAAGCCGGTCAAGCCGCTGCTGGAGGACCCGCTGCGCTTCAGCGGGGTGCGCCCCTACGCGCCGGGCGACAACCCGCGCCGCATCCACTGGCGCGCCAGCGCCCGCTCGACGGAGCTGCAGTCGAAGCAGTACGAGCCGACGGCGACGCCGACGCTGGCGATCTTCCTCGACGTCAACACCTTCGAGCACTTCTGGGAGGGGCTCGACCCGGAGCGGCTCGAGCTGGCGATCTCGGCGGCGGGCTCGCTCGCGGCCCACGGCCTGGAGGAGCGGCGGCAGGTCGGGCTCTACGTCAACGCCCCGCTGGCCGGCGGGGAGCGCTTCGTCCGGCTGCCGCCGAGCCGCCACCCGGCGCAGCTGGGGCGCATCCTCGAGGCGCTGGCACTGCTGGTGCCCTACACCGGCCACCGGCTCGAGACGCTCATCGCGGGCGAGGCGCGCCACCTGCCCTGGGGCGCGACGCTCGTCGTGGTGACCGGCTACGTGACGCCGGGGCTGGAGGACACGCTGGCCGGGCTCTACCGGGCCGGGCACGCCATCACCCTGCTCGCCTTCGGCGGGCAGGAGCCGGAGCTGCCGGCGCGGGCCGGCTTCACCGTCTACTGGCTCGGGGGGCTCGCGGAGGAGGGGGCGCTTGGCGACCTGGCTGAGATCCGACTGGCCTGACCTGGTCATCTCGGTGCTGGTCGCGGCCGTCGAGGCGGCGGTGCTGGCGCCCTGGCTGCACCTGATCGCCGGGTTCGTCGGCCACCCCGGCGCGGCGGTCCCCTGGCCGGTTGGCATCGCCGTGGTCGGGCTGGCCTCCTTCTGGATGGCGCGGGGCCTGCTCCTGGGCGGCTGGGACGTGACCGCCGCCCGCGCCGCGAGCGTCGGCCTCTGGCTGGTGCTGGTCGTCGTCTGGTACGGGCTGGCCGGAGCGGGTATCGCCGCACCGCTGCGCGTCGTCGACGGCCTGTTCTCGCTGCGCGGGAGCCTGCTCGCAATCCTGGCCGTCTCGGCGCTCGCCTGGTGGCGGGGGCTCGCGCTCGGGTCGGAGCCGGAGTCCTTCAACGGCGACTTCGTGCGCGGGCTGGTGCTGCGCGGCGTGGTGGTGCTCGGACTGGGGCTGGTGCTCGCCGCGATCGCCGGGGGTCCGGCCGGCCGGGCCGCCCTCGACGCCGGGGCGGTCGCGCTGCCGGTGGTGCTGATCGGCGGGCTGGTCGCGGCGGCCGGGGTGCAGGTGCGGCTGTCGCGGCGGCGCGTGCGCACGGCGGGCGACCGGAGCGGGCTCGGCTGGCTGGGGGCATCGGCCGGCATCGCGCTGGGGATCGTGCTGGTCGCGCTGCTCGTCGCCGGGGTGGCCGGGCGGAGCGTCTGGGCCGAGGTGGCCGGGCCGCTCGGCGCGCTGGTGGGCCTGGTCGGCGCCGGCATCTACTGGCTGCTGATCGCGATCGCCTACCTGTTCTTCCTGCTGGCGACGCCCCTCCTCTGGCTCGCCCACCGCGCGATCGGCAGCAACCAGCCGGCGCAGAAGATCCAGCAGGCCGCGCCGCCCCCCCTGTCGAAGTTCCAGCAGCAGGCGCACCAGGGGCTCTCGCCGACGCTGATCCACCTGCTCCAGGTCGGGCTGTTCGTGGTGGTCGCGGCGGTCGTCGTCTGGCTGGTGCTGCGCTCGCTGCGGCGCTTCCGCCAGCAGGTCGAGGAGCGGCCGGTCGACGAGGTACGCGAGAGCGTCTGGTCGAGCGACCTGGCTCTGGCGCAGCTGCGCGGCTGGCTGCGTGGGCTCGGGCCCCACCGTGGCGGGCGGCGCCGGGCGAGCGTCGACCTCAACGCCGCGCCGGCCAGCGTGCGCGACGCCTACCGGCACCTGCTGGTGCTGGCGGAGCGGCGGGAGCGGGCGCGCCGGGCGGCGGAGTCGCCGGTAGACTACGCGGCCCGGCTGGAGGCTGCCTGGCCGGCGGTCGACGACCCGCTGGACGACCTGACGGCCCGCTACCTGGCGGCGCGCTACGGCGAGGTCGAGAGCGCCGAGGACGTCGCCCGGGCCCGCGACGACTGGGCGGCGATCCGGGCGCGCCTGGCGAGCGACGCCCGCGCCGGCTGACCCGGGGCGTCGGCCGGCCCCGGCCACGAGCGCCGAGCGGCGTCCCGCAAGCCGGCGCTACGGGCGCTCGACCGGGGACCCGGGCACCGGCTCGGTGGCCGCGGCGTCGTCCGCCTCGCGGAACTGCAGCGACCAGAGACGGCGGTAGAGGCCGCCGCGCGCCAGCAGCGCCGCGTGCGTGCCCTCCTCGACGATCCGGCCCCCCTCCAGCACCAGGATCCGGTCGGCCCGCAGCACCGTGGTCAGGCGGTGGGCGATGACGAAGGTCGTCCGCCCGGCCATGACGCGCTCGAGCGCCTCCTGCACCTGCCGCTCCGCGACCGTGTCGAGCGACGAGGTGGCCTCGTCCAGGATCAGCAGGCGCGGGTCCTTGAGGAGCACCCGGGCGATGGCGATGCGCTGCCGCTGGCCGGCCGAGAGGCGCACCCCCTTCTCCCCCACCACCGTGTCGTAGCCCTCGGGCAGGTCCCGCACGAACGCGTCGGCGTTGGCGTCGCGGGCGGCCGCGCGGATCTCCTCGTCGCTCGCACGCGGCCGTCCGTAGGCGATGTTCTCGCGGACGGTGCCGCCGAAGAGGAACGTCTCCTGCGGGACGAGACCGATCTGCTCGCGCAGGTCCCGCAGGTCCAGCCGGCGCGCGTCCTCCCCGTCGATCTCCACCACGCCGCGCGTGGCGTCGTGGAAGCGCGGGATGAGGTTGACCAGCGTCGACTTGCCGGCGCCGCTCGGCCCCACCAGCGCCACGACCTCCCCCGGCGCCACGTCGAGCGAGACGTCGTGCAGGATCGGGTTCAGGCCGTCGTAGGCGAAGCTCACCCCGGCGAAGCGGACGCTGCCCCGCAGCCGCCCGGGCAACAGCGCGCCCGGCACGTCGAGCGGCTCCGTCGCGACGTCGAGCAGCCGGAAGACGCGGTGCGCCGAGCCGAGCCCCTGGCGCAGGCGCCCGTACTGCCCGGCCATGTCGCCGAGCGGCTGGGCGACCATGACCATCAGGACGAGGAAGGCGATCAGGTCGCCCGGCGTCAGCGCGCCGCGGATGACCAGGCGCCCGCCGTACCAGATGAGGAGCGTCACCGCCCCGGAGCCGAGCAGGTTCACCGTCGGGATGAAGACGGCCTGCAGCCGCGCCCGGCGCAGCGCGGCCACGAGCGACTGGTCGACCGCGCGGGCGAAGCGGGCGCGCTCCCAGGGCTCGCGCGTGAACGACTTGACGATGCGGATACCGGAGAGCATCTCCTCAAGGGAGACGGTCGAGTCGGCCAGGTGGTCCTGGACGTCGATCGACAGCCGCTGCAGACGCCGGCCGAAGAACGCGCCGGCCACGACGATCGGCGGCACGACCACCAGGATCAGCAGGCTCAGCCGCCAGTTCATGGCGACCATCAGGCCGATGCCCCCGATGAGCGTGATCAGCTCGCGCAGGAGGGTGATCGGCGTC
>DASSZN010000117.1:0-8062 GCA_035702805.1 Thermomicrobiaceae bacterium
CGGGAACGGGAGGGAGAAAGCATGCGCGTCCTGATCATGTCCGACATGGAGGGGGTCAGCGGGATCGTCACCTGGAGCCAGGTCAACGGCGGGGCGCCCATGTACGAGGAGGGGCGCCGCCTCTACACGGAAGAGATCAACGCCGCCGTGCGCGGCGCGAAGGCCGCTGGGGCCACCGAGATCGTTGCCGTCGACTGCCACGGCGCGGGCGGCGACTGGTCGTTCAACTCCTACGTCCCCGAGCTGCTCGACCCGGACGTCGAGTGGGTGGCGCATCACACCTGGTCGCGCTACGTCGAACTGCTGGAGCAGGGCTGCGACGCCTGCCTCCTCGTCGGCATGCACGCCCGCGCCAACACGCCCGACGGCGTGCTCTGCCACACCATCTCGACGACCACCTGGCGCAACCTGTGGTTCAACGACGACCTCGTCGGCGAGTCCGGCATCAACGCGGCGCTCTGCGGCCACTACGGCACGCCGATCCTCCTCGTCACCGGCGACACCGCCACCTGCCGCGAGGTCACGGACCTGCTGGGGCCGGGGCTGACCACGGTGGCAGTCAAGCGCGGCCTGTCCCGCTATTCGGCCCGCCAGGTCGCGCCGGTGAAGGCGCGGCAGCTGATCGAGGAGGGCGCGCGACAGGCGCTCCGCGACCTCGGCGCGGTCACGCCGTACGTGCCGGCCCAGCCCACCACGATCACGATCGACCTCTCGACCGCCGACACGGCGCAGCCCTTCCGCAACCGGCCCAACGTCGAGATCGTCGAGAACGACATGAAGGTGATCAGCCGCGGCCGCGACTGGCTGGAGGCCTGGAACAACATCTGGGCGCCGTAGCGTGCCGGCTGTAGCGCGAGGCGCGAGGATGGGACGGGCCGGATGAGCGAGCCGCCGGGATTTCTCCGGCCCGACGTGGCCGCGGTCTGGGAGGACGCCGCGACGGCGGCCGCTTACGCGCGGCGTCCGACCTACCCGCCCGCGATCTTCGACATCCTCGCCGGCCTGGTCGTCGACGCGCCGCGTGCCGTCCTCGACCTGGGCTGCGGCACCGGCTTCGTGGCGCGTCCGCTCGCCCCGCGCGTCGCACGGGTCGACGCCGTCGACGCCTCGGCCGCCATGGTCGACGAGGGCCGGCGCCTGCCGGGCGGCGACGCGCCGAACCTGCGCTGGATCGTAGGGCGGGCCGAGGAGGCGCCGCTCGACCCGCCCTACGCGCTGGTCACGGCGGGCGAGAGCCTGCACTGGATGGACTGGGGCGTCCTGCTGCCGCGCCTGGCCGGCACGCTCACGCCGGGCGGCGCGCTCGCCATCCTCGACCTGAGCGTGCCGGTCGTCGACCCGGACCTGCGCGCCGACGTGGTCGCGGTGATCCGGCGCTACTCGACCTTCACCGAGTGGCGGCCCGACTTCGACCTGGTCGCCGAGCTGGAGCGGCGGGGCCTCTTCCGCCGCGCCGGACGCGCCGAGACGGACGTCGTCCCCTTGCGCCAGCCGGTCGACGCCTACGTCGAGTCGTTCCACGCGCGGGCGTCACTTGCCTGGCCGCGCATGGCGCCGGACGCCGCGGCCGCCTTCGACGCCGAGCTGCGGCAGGCCGTGCTGGCGCGGGTGGGTGAGACCGTCGAGCTCGCGGTCCGCGGGGTCGTGGTCTGGGGCCGGCCGCTGGGAAGGTGATGGCGGCGGGGCTGCGCCGCCTACGGCGTCGAGGGCTGGACGCGCTTCTCGGCCATGCGCCGCTGGTCGGCCGCCCGCTGGATGGCGACCTCGCTGGCGGGCCGGTTCCGCTCGCGCGCGATCTCGACGCGCGGGTCGGGCTCGCCCCACTCGTCCAGGTCCACCAGGTAGGCGTAACGGTCGAGCAGCGGCCCGCGGAAGGCGACCTCGGGCGGAGCGGGCTGGCGCGCGTCGGCCAGGAGCCGGCCGGCCAGGTCCTCGACGACCCAATCGGGGATGGCGTCGCGGTGCTCGGGGTAGACGAACCGGAAGTAGTTCAGGTAGAGGAGCAGGAGCTCCCAGTGGCCGTTGAACCGTGACATGAGGAGTTCCCAGTCGATCCGCTCCCGGCTGCGCCGGATGAGGTGGGCGATGTCGGCGCCGTCGAAGCGCTCGCGTCCGGCCACGTAGGACTTGGCCCAGATCAGCTCGACGACCCCGATCACCCGGCAGGGTATCCCCAGGATCTCCGACGGCTCCGCGTGGTCGAACCAGCTCGTGTCGACCGGCGCCAGCCAGTTGCCGGTGCCGGAGATCAGGTCCACGAGCACGTCGTCCATGAACGCCTTGGCCAGCCAGTGGCCGGCGGTGATCTCGACCCGGTAGCCGGCGTTGGCCAGCACCAGCAGGGCCGCGTCCCGGTCGTCGGGGCACAGGAAGAGGTCGAGGTCTTTCGTGTGCCGCCAGAGCCCGGTGTAGTGGTGCACCGCCAGCGCCCCGGAGACCAGGTAGGGGATGCCCGCCTCGTTGAGGCTGACCATCGCCCGGGTGTACACGTCACGCTGCGCGGGCGGGATGTTCACGTCCACGATCCGTCCTCCGTTTGCCCCGTCTCCGACCACGGGTGACCCCGGGGGGAATGCAATCCGCGTTCCCCGAGCGCCCGGTGGCGCGATTCCTGCTGCAAGGGTAGCAATGCCGACGGGAGGCGCCCGCCGGCGGCGACGGAGGGTAGGGGATGCTACGGCTGGCCGCGATCGCCGATATCCACGCGCGCCCCGGCGGGGAGGCGGCGCTCCGCTCCCTGCTCGAGCAGGCCCGATCCGAGGCCGATGTCCTGGTGATCGCTGGAGACCTGACCGATAGCGGCCTGGAAGAGGAAGCCCGCGTGCTGGCCGGCGTGATCGACGAGGGCGTCGACCTCCCGATCGTGGCCGTCCTCGGCAACCACGACTTCCACCACAACCAGAACGCCGGTATCCAGCGGGTCCTCGCCGAGTGCGGCGTCGCGGTGCTCGATGGCGACTGCTGGACCTTCGAGCACGACGGTGTGCGGCTGGGCATCGGTGGCTGCGTCGGCTTCGGGGGCGGCTTCCGTCCCTACAACCTCGAGGCCTTCGGCGAGCCGGAGTGGAAGACCCTCTACGACAAGATCGTCGAGGAGGGGCGCAAGCTCGACCGCGCGCTGGCCGGCGTGCACGATGCCGACTACATCGTCGCCGTGACCCACTACAGCCCCACCGTCGACACGATGGGGGACGAGCCGGCCCCGCTGCACCCCTACCTGGGCAGCAGCGAGCTCGGCGAGGCCATCGAGCGCCACGACGTCCTCTTCGCCGTCCACGGACACGCCCACCGCGGACGGCGCGAGGGCTGTACCGACCGCGGCACCCCCGTCTTCAACGTCTCCATGCCGATTATCTCCCGACCGCTCGTCTGGACCCTGGAGCCGCGCGGCGCCGGGTCGGAGCGGCCGGCCGGGCCGCCGCTGGTGGCGCCGGACGGCGTGGCGCGGTGAGGTCAGGCAGGCCGTCAGCCATGCGGCCCGTCCGGCCCAGAATTGCGTGGTGTATGTGATAATGGGAGAAGTGGAGGATCGAGGACCCCTGGGGCTATCGCCCGCGACGCCGAGCGGCTGCGCGTCGCGTCGCCCGATCCATCGGTAACCACTGAACCAAGGAGGGACGGATATGCCCTACGAAGCCATTCCGCTGCCGTACGACTACAATGCGCTCGAGCCCCACATCGACGAAGCCACCATGCACTTCCACCACGACAACCACTACAACACCTACGTCACCAACTACAACAACGCGGTGAAGGGGACCGACCTCGAGGGCAAGAGCGCCGAGGACGTCCTGCGCGGTATCAACCAGGTGCCGGAGAACATCCGCACCGCGGTGCGCAACAATGGCGGTGGCGCGGTCAACCACACCATGTTCTGGCAGATCATGGGGCCGAACAAGGGTGGCCAGCCCGGCGGTGAGCTGATGAACGCCATCAACCAGGCGTTCGGCAGCTTCGACAACTTCAAGCAGCAGTTCACCCAGGCCGGCATCGGCCGCTTCGGCAGTGGCTGGGCCTGGCTGGTCTGGCGCAACGGCAAGCTCGAGATCATCAGCACGCCGAACCAGGACAGCCCGCTGATGGACGGCCTCCACCCGATCATGGGGCTCGACGTCTGGGAGCACTCGTACTACCTCAAGTACCAGTTCCGCCGCCCGGCCTACATCGAGGCCTGGTGGAACGTCGTCAACTGGGACGAGGTCGCCAAGCGCTTCCAGCAGGCGAAGTAGCCGGCGCACGCCCAGCGTGCGCCGGAACACAGCATCCCGACGGCCCCGGCCAGCCAGCCGGGGCCGTCGTCGTTTTCTGTACGCTGGACGCCGCGCTGGCGCGGCCCCATGATGGCACGATCCGGCAGTGAGATCTGCCAGAAGCAGCGGGACCCAGTGCCCGCCCCGCGAGCAGCGATTGGGAGGGATTCGATGGCCAAGACCTACCCGGGCGCCTGGGACGCGCGCCTCGCGCCGCGCCGCTTTGCCCGCCTGCCGCTCGTCGGCGGGCCGCGCCTGTCGCCGGACGGCGAGCGGGTGGCCTATATCCAGGACGTCAACGGCCGGGCCGACGTCTTCGTCGTCGACCGCCGCAGCGGCGTCCCGGTCCAGGTGACGGCCGAGCACGCCGCGCCCGGCATCTCCGGCCTCTACGGCGCCGCCACCGGCATGGACTGGACGGCCGACGGCGACGGCATCGTCTACACCTCTCCCGACGACGGCCACCTCTACCGGTCCGCCGTCGACGGCAGCCGCTGCACCCTCATCACCGACCTGCCCGGCTCCCAGTCGCAGCCCTCGTCCTCGCCCGCCGCCGTCGCCTTCGTCAACGCGCGGCCGAACGAGGACCAGATGGACGTAGCGGTCATCCCGGCCGACGGGTCCGACTGGCCGCGTCGCGTCAGCGATCCCGCGCGCTTCCATGCCATGCCCCGCTGGGCCCCCGACGGCCGCCACCTCGCCGCCATGAGCTACGACAGGGCGAAGTTCCTCCTCTACGAGAGCAGCATCGTCGTCATCGACACGACGACCGGCGCCTCGCGCGAGATCGCCGGCGGCGAGAACGTCGGCAATCGCGACCCCAAGTGGTCGCCCGACGGCCGGCGCCTCGCCTTCATCTCCGACCGGTCCGGCTGGGGGAACCTCTGGCTGGCCGACGTCGAGAGCGGACGGCTCGACCACCTGGTCGACGAGCCGCGCGAGCATGGCGAGCCCTGCTGGTCGCCCGACGGCACGCGGCTGGCCTACCAGCACAACGACGACGGCAGCATGCAGATCCGTATCCTTGACCTGGGCTCGGGTCAGAGCCGCCGGCTGACGCACCAGGCCGGCACCTACGGCGCGCTCGAGTGGACGCCGGACGGCCGCGAGATCGTCTGCGCCTTCCAGAGCCCGGTGACGGCTCCGCGCATCGTGGCGGTGGACGTCGCGAGCGGCGCGCAGCGGGACATCGTCGTGTCCCGGCTCGCCGGCATCGAGGAAGCCGGGCTGGTCATGCCGGAGTCGATCCGCTACGAGAGCGTCGACGGCCTGCCGATCCACGCCCTCCTCTACCGGCCGGCCGAGGCACGCCCCGGCGAGCACCCGCTGCTGGTCCACATCCATGGCGGGCCGCAGGGGCAGTACGGCTCCCGCTGGGACGTCACCACCCAGTACTTCGTCCAGCGCGGCTGGGCGGTGGTCGAGCCCAACTTCCGCGGCAGCACCGGCTACGGCCGGCCGTTCCTCGACGCGCTCAACGACACCTGGGGCGACCTCGACCTGGAGGACAACGTCGCGTCCATCGCGGCGGTCGACGGGCTCGGCCTGATCGACCGGAGCCGCTCGGTGGCCTGGGGCGGCAGCGGCGGCGGCTACGCGACGATGGTCTGCCTGACCCGCAAGCCGGAGGTCTTCAAGGCGGGCGTGGCCCTCTTTGGCCTGTCGAACCTGGTCGCCTTCGGCGAGCAGACCGACCGGCTGGCCCGCGACCTGGTGCCCTGGATCCTGGGCCCGTCGCGGGAAAACTTCGACACGTGGGTCGAGCGCTCGCCGATCACGCACGTCGCGGCGGTCAGAGCGCCGATGCTGGTGCTGCAGGGGGACGCCGACTGGCGCGTGCCGCCGGCGCAGAGCGAGGAACTGGTGCGGGCGCTGGAGCAGCAGGGCAGTCCGGTCGAGTACCAGACGTACGCGGGCGAGGGGCACGGCTGGCGCAAGGCCGACACTATCGTCGACTACGTCGAGCGCATGGACCGCTTCCTGACGAGGTACGTGGTCGAGCGGTAGAGCGCCCCCGGTCCGTCAAACACGTGTCCATCCGGCAGCTGGAGCCGGACGCGGCCGTCAACCCGCAGCCGGCGCCTCCACTCCGCGGCTGTCGGAGCAGACAACACTGACCCATTATCACCAGTACGAAGCTGGGCTTGCTCTCTCGGCGCTGTTGCGTAACAATCTCGACGCTACTCTGGCGGGTACGTTATCACCACGTATCGCGTGAAGGGGCGCCACCGTGGAGTACGACGCCTTGATCGTCGGCGGGCGCGTCGCCGGGGCCAGCCTCGCGCTGCTGCTGGCCCGGGCGGGCAGAACGGTGCTGATCGTCGACCGCGACCGCTTCCCCAGCGACACGATGTCGACCCATTACATCCACGGCCAAATGGTCCCGTTGCTGGCGAAGGTCGGGGTGCTCGATGAGCTACTTACCGCCGGGTTCCGCCGACTGACCCGCACACGCACGTACGTCGACGACTGCATCTTCGAGGGCCCTCTGGCCCCGAACGGAGCCTACGCGCTGGCGCCCCGGCGCGACGTTCTCGACAAGCTCCTGCTCGACCGGGCGGTGGCGCATGGTGTGGAGTTCGCCGAGCGCACACGCGCCGATGGACTGATCGACGAGGACGGGCGTGTTGCGGGGGCCGTGCTGCGCGGGCCGAACGGCGAGCGCCGGGAGGTCCGTGCCCGCGTGGTGATCGGGGCCGACGGCAAGTACTCGTCGGTGGCGAAGTGGGTCGGTGCCGAATCGTACAACGAGGTCGCCGCCCTGCGTCCGGCATACTATGGGCACTACCACGGCCTCCAACCGCTCCCGGATTCCCTCGGCGTGGCGGTCGAGTTCTTCTTCGGCCACGACCACATCGGCTACGCCTTCCCGATGCGGACTGGTGAGGACTGCCTGGTGCTCGAGATCCAGCCTGAGGAGTTCGACGCATTCCGCGCCGACCCGCAGGCGGCCTTCGAGGAGCACTACCGCGCCCTACCCGGCATGAACTCGCGCATGCGGGACGCCCGGCTCGACGGCAAGATCATCGGCGTGAAAGGCGTCGAGAACTACTTTCGCAAGCCCTACGGACCGGGCTGGGTGCTAACCGGCGACGCCGGCTACCTCAAGGACCCCAGCACGGGATTCGGCATCGGCGACGCGCTCCGTCAGTCGTTCTGGCTGGTGGAGGCGCTCGACGGCTGGTACGAGGGGGCCGACTGGGACGAGGCGCTGAGCCGGTTCCAGCGGACCCGGGACGAAGCGATGATGCCCTTCTACCAGGCGACGCTCGGCTTCACCCGGATGCGCGATCCCGGCCCGGGTGTGCTTGCCTGGATGAAGGCAATCCTCGCGACCTCCGCCTCGGCCCGCGCGCTCGCCTACGCGCTGCCCGACCTTCTCCCGCCGCCGATGCTGGCTGCGGTGCGCTCACGGGCGTTCGCCTTCGGCGCGAGCCCGGAGCCAGCCCCGGCGCCCGCCGACGACTGATGCCGCGCTCCAGGTCCGCGCCTCAGGCCGGGTCGATCCGGTACACCGGGTACCGCTCGGCGATCGCCTCGAACTCCGCCAGCGGCGCTCCGACCGGGACCGGGAAATGCCGGCGTCCGCCCGGCGCCATGCGCACGTACTCGCGGAGGACCGGCGCCCGCGCGGCCGGCGGCGCCAGCACGAGGTGGACGTGTTGCCGGCGACCGTGCCGGAGCACGGCGTCGCCACTGGCGGCCTCGACGTTGCGCACCCACTCCGAGCGCCGTCCGAGCATCGAGACCAGGTAGGACTGGCCGTCCACGGTGGCGATCGCCACCGCGGTCGAGCGCGTGCGCCCGGACGT
>DASSZN010000138.1:0-4875 GCA_035702805.1 Thermomicrobiaceae bacterium
GACGTCGTAGCCGCTTCCCCGTTTCGGACATCGCTCGGGTCGGTACCCTCACCCCTGTGGTGGCCGGCGTGTAACGGTCTGGCTCAGCACCGCCGGCATAGCCGCCGCGCGCAGTTCCGGCGACAGCCCCGGCGTCCACCCCAGGTACGCCAGCCACACTGCCAGGCTGGCCACCGCCGCCGGCGACCCGGACCGGGCGTCCAGTTTCGGCACCTTCGGCATGGTGAGCATAGCGCGGCTCCCTCCCGGACGGTCTTGCCGTCCCACACGCGGCGGCGGGCGGTCGGCACTGGTCTTCCCCGACCGCCGAGACCCCACACTATGCGAACGCAGCCGGCGGCGAAGTTTTACCGTAGCCATTGGTACTGGGAAGGACGTACAGGAACGCGTGACGGCAGGGGCGACGGCGACCGTGTCGCGCGGAACGTCCTGACTGCATCACCCGTCGACAGGTTGCTCACCCGCCCTGAGGGTGTGGCGGGTTGGCACCTTCCGACCACCACGGCAGGCCGCTGCCGAGTTCCGGCCATCGTCTCCGCGCCGCCCGCGCCAGCTGGCTGCCCGCCTCGCTCAGCGCTGACAGACCGCCTGGTCCCGCCGTGGCCCGTCCCAGCCGCGTTGCCGCCGTCAGGAGTGCCCCGCGCATCGTCCACTCCTCGGCCCACGGGCGGTCTTCGTCCACGATGTCCAGCGGCAGCCAGCCCAGAATCGCCAGCGCCCGGTAGGCGCAGATCGCCGCCCACGCCGCGCCGTAGCCCTCCTCGTCCACGGACAACGCCCCGTCCCGCGCGAGGTGCTCGCGGAAGGTGCCGTGCAGCGCTGCCAGCCACGTCTCCGGCAGCGGGCACAGGACGTACCAGCCGGTCACGTCGTAGAGCGCGTGCCGGTAGGCCCCGTACTCGAAGTCGAGCAGCCTCGTCGACGACGGGCCGACGTGGTTGTTGGTGGGTGCCGGATCGCCGTGCGAGAACGCCAGGAATGGCCCGGGCTCGGCGTACACTTGCGCCACGCGAGCGACCTCATCCGCGCAGGCCTCACCGGCTGGGCAGTCCAGCGCGCGGAACCACGCTGCTGCCCGGGGCCAGCTGGCCAGCCAGCGATTCGCCTCCGCCTGGCGCCCGAGTTCGGCGGCACCCGGTAGCTCCGCGCGCAGCCGGCCATACCGGGCTTCTCGGGCCGGCCCGGCCGTGGCCACGACCAGGCGCGCCATCGTCCCCGCCAGCGAGCGCAGCACGCCCGGAAGGGCCGCCCAGTCCCGCGTGGCCAGCAGGTCGGCCAGGGTGCGTGATCCGCCGAGATCCTCCATGACGAACAGCCGCGCCCGGACGTCGCCGCCGTAGAACCCGGGGGCGACGCCACGCGTACCCTCCAGCGCCGACAGGAACGCGAGGCTTGCCCAGTCGGTGAACCCGCGAGCATCGTCGCCCGTGTTCTGCTTCGCGATGACCGAGCGTGGGACGCCGGGCCCGGGCGCCAGGTCGCAGCGCACCGTGACGCTACGCTCCCGCGTGGCAACGATCCGGGCGTCGGCGATCGACACGTGCTCGCCAAAGCGGTCACGCAGCGCCCGCGTCGTCGCGCGCACCACACCATCAACCGTCGCCGCCTCGCCCATGACGCTGCTCCCAGCGTTGGTGGTCACCGGTTCGCCGGTGCCCCGAGCACGAGCCCTCGGGCCGCTCAGGTAGTGGGTGCGGCACGCCACCGCGCTGGCGTGCCGGGGCACCCATCGCGCCGGGCCCGGGTCGGCGCGTTGGCCGGGTGCGGGGCGAGGGTAGCTCCGGAGCGTTGCCGACGATCGCGGAGCGGGAGCCGCCCCGCCGGGCGGCTGAGGTCAGGCGGCGTGAGCCGCGTTCCCTCGGGGTGTCGGCCCGGCCGTGTCCTCCGGGATGGCTGCGCCACCGGCCTCCGCGACCGGGGGCAGCGCCGCGAACACCCGCCGCGCTCAGCCTCGCCCGGTCCCGCCATCCGGCCGCACACCCGGCGTCGGCTCGTCGTGACGCTTCGGCTCGGGAGGGCGGGGTGTCGGGAGCTGCCAGTCGCGCCGGATCGCCAGCATGCGCAGCCCGAAGCACAGCAGCGCGCCCGCGGTCGTCGTGGCCACGGCCGGCAGCGGTAGCCGGTCACCGACCACCACCACGGCCGCGCCGGCCAGAGCGGCCACGGCATACAGCTCCGAGCGCAGGACCGTGGGCACCTCCGACACCAGCACGTCGCGCAGCATGCCCCCGCCGATACCCGTCAGCACCCCGAGCAACACCGCGGCGACCGGGTTGACGTGGTAGTTGAGCGCTTTCTGCGCGCCCGAGACCGCGAACAGCGCCAGCCCGGCGCCGTCGAACACCAGCACCGCGCTGTTTAGCCGCTGCACGAGTGGCGACCAGAAGAACGTGACCACGCCGGCCCCGAGCGCCACCACGATGTAGCGCCAGTCGCTGATGGCCGGTGGCGGCACCGCGCCGAGCAGCAGGTCGCGCGTCATCCCGCCGGCGTTGGCCGCCGCGAACGCGAGCACCAGCACCCCGAAGATGTCGAGCCGTTTGCGGACGCCGACCGTCGCGCCGCTGAGCGCGAACACGAACGTGCCGACCAGGTCGAGTACCAGCAGGAGCGTGCTCACCGCGATCACCTCTACGCGACTGCCACCCGGTACCGGGACGTCCGCGGGCTACCCCGCCGTCGCCGACTTCGGACGATCCTCGCTACCCGGATTCACCCCCGGCCGTGGCCGAACCGGCGCAGCGATGTGTGAGCAGCATCACCGGCAGGTGGAGCGGCGGCTCGTGGTCTCACTGCTCGGCCCCGACGTCGAGCATGCGCCGACCCAGGATGGCGATGGCCTTCCTCACCGCGCCTCCTCCCGAAATCGGTCGGCGCTACGGTCCTCCCGGCGCCCCGCCGCGCCGGAAACCGGCTCAGAGTCGCGCGCATGGTAGGCGGCGACCGGTGAGATGGCAATCGTCCGGCCTTCCCCGTTCGACGCGCGAGCCGCGTCGTCGGCCCACGGGCGCGCGGTGGCGACCGGGTCGACCACGCCGCGGCGAGCACGCCCGTCGGTGCCACTCTCCACGACCGCCCTTCCATTCCGGAGTATGTCGTAGTACGATAGACATTGGTTAGCCGGAGTGGTTGCCGCCGCCGCGGTGAGACACGGAGCCGGCAGCGACGAGTCGCGACATCGCCGTCAGGCGGTGGAAGGGGGAGGTCAGTGCAGGCAGAGTTCCACGACGAGCAGGCCGTCGACGTCCTCGCGCGGATCAACCAGCTGGCCCGCGAGCGCCAGCAGCTACTCTCCCGGCGGGCGCGCCGCCTGCTCTCGGACGACGAGGTTCAGTGTCTCCACGCGATCGACGCCGCGATCCACGCCGGCTGGGAGGAGCGCCGCCGCGCCCTCGCCCGGGTGTCGCCGGCCAGCCAGCCGCAGTACCGGGAGGAGCCGGAATCCGGGGACGTCGAGCTGGCGTCGGCGCCGACGTCCGGGGAGTACCGGTCGCGCCGGGTCGGCTGGGTCAGCCACTACAGCCACGCCGTCTGCGCCTATGAGGCCCTGGAGGCGCTCACCTGTCGCGAGTGCGACCACGTCATCCGGTCGGGCGAGGTGTTCACGCGCGGCATGGCGCGCCGGCACCACGCCGTCGGCCCACTCTGCCAGCGCTGCCGCCCGATCGCGCCGCTGTAGACCGGATCCCGCGCTCCACGGCGTAGCGTCGCGTCCGCCGGCGCCCGGCCGTGGAGGTCGTCCCGCCCCGGCGGACACCCGGCGGCCGCGGCCCGGCACGGGGCTCCCGGCGAGGTCGACCAGCGTCTCGTCGGGCCCAACGGGGACCAGCCGGTCGGCGCCCGCCTCGCGGCGTTCCCTGTCGTGTCCGTCGACCACGGCCACGTCGCCCGGGTCGGCCGGGTCACGCGCCGAGTGCCGGTCGTGGTCGTTCGGCCGCGGTGTCCACCCGTCGGGCCAGCAGGAGCGCCGGCCCCAGCAGCAGGGCCACGCCCAGGACGGCCATCGCCCATGGACCCCATGCCTGGACCGCCAGACCGCCGAGGAGCGGCGCGGCGATCGACCCGGCCGAGCCGGCCGAGCTCTGCAGCCCCATGGCCCGCCCGCGTTCCTCCGGGTCGGTGGCGTCCCCCAGCAGTGCCGCCGTGGCGACGTTGGCGCCCGACCAGCCGAGCCCGACCAGGAACAGCCCCCCGGTCATGACCCACTGGTTCATCGACGCCGGCACCAGCACCGCACCGAGCGCCTCCAGCACCAGGCCCGCCCCCAGCACCCAGTGCCGGCCGACGCGGTCGGTCAGGTGCCCGAGCGGCACCGAGAACCCGAACATCCCGGCCACGTGGATCGCCACGCTCAGCGAGATGATCGGCAGCCCGATGCCGCGGTCGGACATCGCGAGCGGCGTCAACGCCATCAGCAGCGCCATGGTGGCCGTCGCGCCCGCCAGCCCCACGATCGACACCACCAGCGGCCAGCGCCGGAAGAAGGACCAGAGCGTGACCGGCGGCGCGCCGTCCGGCCCCACCGCCCGCCGGCGCGACTCGTCGTCCGGGACGCCCGGCCAGTAGCGCCCGAGGTGCAGGGCGATCTCCATCGGGTCCGGCCGGATCAACAGCAGGATCGCGAGGCTCGGTATCAACACCAGCGGCACGAGCAGCCAGGGGAGCGCCAGCGAGCTGCCGCCCACCCGGTGAGCCAGCGCCACGCCACCGCCGACCAGGATGGGCCCGCCGAGCGCGCCCACCAGCGCCCCGGTCAGCACCAGGCCGAGCCCCTCGCCCCGGCGTTCGGCCGGGTACATGTCGGCCGCCGCCAGCCGGCGCTGGTTCTGGCTGGCGCCGCTACCCAGCCCGAACAGCACCAGACCGCCGACGAAC
>DASSZN010000200.1:0-5820 GCA_035702805.1 Thermomicrobiaceae bacterium
CGACGATCACCTACCGGGAGTCGCTCGCGCTGTTCGGCTACCCGCTCTCCGAGCCGTTCACCGACCCCACGACCGGCTACGTCACGCAGTACTTCGAGCGGGCGGTGTTCGAGTACCACCCGAACAACCCGGACCCGTACACGGTCGAACTGCAGCTGCTCGGCGACAACCTGCTCCGGGCGAGGGGGTGGTAGGCGGCGGACGGCGGCGCATTGACGGGTTCAATGCGGAGTCCCCGACGCGGCAGCGGGGGCTCCGGCTCCCGGGGACGGCGAGCCGCTCAGCGGCTGAGCCCTTCATAGTCCGCCACCGCCGCGCGGATCCACTCCGGGATCGGCCTGGCGCGGCCGGTATCGCGGTCGAAGTTCACCGACACCAGCCGGCCGCGGCAGAGGGGAGCGCCGGTTCCGGCCAGGTTCGCCTGCAGCACGTAGGTGATGCTCGCGTTGCCGACCCGCTCCGCCCGCACGCCGACCTCGACCACGTCGTCGAGCCGCGCCGACCCGGCGTAGTCCACCTCGACGTGGGCGAAGACCGCGTCGAACTCGCGGGTGCGCTCCGTCTCGGCGACGAAGATCCCGAGCGCGCGGTAGTACTCGTGCAGAGCGGTCTCGAAGTACTCCAGGTAGACGGCGAAGTAGACGATATCCTGCCGGTCGACGTCCCGGTAGCGCACCTGCAGCGGGTAGCGGAACCGGAACTCCTCGCGCCCCTCCATCATCCGTCCCTCCCCGTCACTCCTCATCGAGCGGGAGTTCGTCATCGTCCCCTCCGAGCGCCGCCGCCAGCACCGGGCGCACCACGTCCCAGCCGTAGCCCCGCCGCTGAAGGAAGCTGGCCAGCCGCCGCCGCTGCGTCGCCTCGTCCAGCCCCCGCAGCGACGCGAGGCGCTTGCGCGCCAGGTCCAGCGCCGCCGGCAGTTCGTCGCCCCCAGTCGCGTCGACCGCCTGGCGCGCCACCTCGGCGTCGACACCCTTCGCGCGCAGCTCCGACTCGAGCAGCCGTCGCCCCCGGGGCTGGTGCTCCTCGCGGTTCTCGACCCACAGCCGCGCGAACTCCGCGTCGTCGAGGTACCGCCAGCCCTCGAGCTTCGCGATCGCGGCGTCCGCCGCGGCGTCGGAGAACCCGCGCCGGCGCAGGCGGCGTCGCACCTCCTGGCGCGCGCGCGGTCGGTACGCCAGGAACTGCAGCGCCGCCTGGGTCGCCCGCTCCGCCTCCTCGGCGGCCAGCACCTGCGCGACATCGGCCTCGGAGAGCTCCCGGCCGACGCTGAGCCCGTGCGCGGCCGCGACCAGCTTGCCGGTGCCGAACGCGAACGCACCGTCGATGAAGACGTTGACGCGCTCCGGGTCGTGCGCCTGACCGGTGATCTCGGTAATACGACCGGAACGGATGTTCGCGTCGTCCATGCGCCCAGTATGCCAGACGGCGGCGCGGCGGTTGCGTGGCGGAGCGCGATGGTAGGATTCGTCCGGACACAGGGGAGCGGGTTCGTCGTTGTTCAGGTCATCGAGCGTCGGCGCGTTTCGCCCGCGCGGCACAACCCAACAGAGGCGCCGTCGCGTCACCGAGCAGACGCTCCTGCGGGGCGCGATCCTCCTCGCGGTCGTGCTTCTCGTCATCGGCGGGCTCGCCATCGGCTCGCTCTGGGTCGCGATCGTGAGCCAGGCGCGCCACGACGAGACCGCGCCGGCGGATGCCATCGTGGTCCTGGGCGCCGCGCAGTGGAATGGCCTGCCGTCGCCGATCTTCAAGGCCCGGCTCGACCACGCGCTGCGGCTCTACCGCGAGCACGAGGCGCCGCTGATCGTCCTCACCGGCGGCGTCGGTGACGGCTCCCGCTACGCCGAGGCCAACGTGGGGCGCGAGTACCTCATCGAGCAGGGCGTACCCGAGTCCGCCCTCGTCTCGGTTCCCCAGGGCAACACCACGCTCGAGAGCCTCATCCCGACGCGGGCAGCGCTGGCAGCCCGGGGCGCCACGAAGGTCCTCCTGGTGAGCGACCCGTTCCACATGTTCCGGTCCAAGCGGATGGCGGAGGACCTGGGGCTGACCGCGCTGGCGTCACCAACCCGGACCAGCCCGATTCGACCGGGCTCCCCGACCGAGTACGCCTACATGGCGCGCGAGGTCGCCGCCTACCTGGCCTACGTGTTCCTCAGGAAGTAACCGCCAACCGCGCGAGCGCTAGGCGCGCGGCGCGGCCTCGCTCGCCAGCCGCTCGAAGAAGCGCGCGGTCACCGCGAGCCCCTCCTCGAAGTGTGCCGGGTCCTGGCCGAAGCCGATCCGCAGTCGCCCCTCGTAGCCGAAGGCCGAGCCCGGCGCGAGCATCACGCTCGCTTCCTCGGCGAGCCGATCCGCCAGCGCGAGCGACGGCAGGTCGAGGTGGTAGTGGAGCAGGCCGAGCAGGCCGCCGCGCGGCGGTTCCCAGTCGATGAGCCCCTCGCGCTGGTGGATCCAGCGCTCCAGGTAGGCCAGGTTGCGCGACGAGATGGCCCGCGTGCGCTCGAGGATGCGCTCGCGCTGCCGGATCGCGACCGTGGCCAGCCGGTCGTTAAGCTTGCCCGGACTGAGCGAGACGTAGTCGCGCAGGCCCCAGCAGGCGTCGACTACCTCGCGCGGCGCCGCCATCCAGCCGATCCGCAGCCCAGGCAGTCCGAACGGCTTGGACAGCGTGCCCACGCTGATGCCGCGCGGGCCGAGGTCGCGCACCGGCCCGGCGAGCGGCTCGCGCCCGGGCAGGGCCAGCCAGCGGTAGGCCTCGTCACCCAGCACCCAGGCGCCCGAGCGGCCGGCGATCGCGTACACGCGGGCCAGTTCCTCCGGCGAGAGGACGGCGCCGGTCGGGTTGTGCGGCGTGTTGATCACGATCATGCGCGTGCGCTCGGTGACCAGCCGCTCCAGTTCGTCGAGGTCGTAGCGGAAGCCGGACTCGGGCGTGAGGCGCCAGAGCGAGACCTCGCAGCCGATCGCGCGCGGCACGCTGAAGAGCTGCTGGTACGCGGGGTGGACGGCGACGACGTGGTCGCCGGGATCGAGCAGCGCGTTAAAGAGGAGGTAGTTGGCCTCGATCGCGCCGGTCGTCACCAGGATCTCGTCGGGTCCGGTGTCGCGGTAGAGCGCGGCCAGCAGCTCGCGCAGCTCTGCCGTCCCGCGGGCCTCGCTGTAGCCCAGGCGCGTGTCGAGCGCCCGATCCAGCTCCGCCGGGTCGTCCGACAGCGCCAGCAGCTCGCGCACGCTGAGCGGCTGGATGCCGCTCTCGGCCAGGTCGTACCGGACGACCGTCTCCCAGCGCGTCATCCAGCGCTCGAGCGCGAACGCCTCGATCTTCATCGTCCCTCCCCACGCATGTGTCGACCGGCCCGACGTCCGCTCAGAGCACGTGCGCCGCCGCCAGCATCGGCGACAGCTTGAGCAGCGCGAACCCGAGTGAGAGCGCGAGCCCGAAGTAGATCGCCGTCACGGTGAGCCGCTGCGGCAGCGGCACCTGGTAGTACGACGCGTTCTGGCGCGAGCGCTTCCAGGCCGCCCACAGCTCCATGCCCCCGAAGACGACGATCAGGAACAGGATCGGCTCGGGGCGCCAGATCACCAGCGCGACCAGCCCGACCAGGCCGAGCGCCCAGATCCAGCGTGAGATGGCCGCCACGGCGCGCCCGCCGTCCAGCGGCGGCACCGGCAGCAGATTGAACAGGTTCAGGAGCACGCCCAGGTAGGTCAGGGCCAGCCAGAGCGGCTGGTGATTGGCCTGGTAGACGGCCCAGGCGGCGATCGCCCCGAGCGTGCCCAGCACCGGGCCGGCGAGGCCGACGTAGGCCTCCATCAGCGCGTCCTTCGGCAGCTGCTTCATCCCGATGAAGGCGCCGAGGAAGGGGATGAAGATCGGCGCGCTGGCCTTGACGCCGTAGCGCCGGAGCATGATGACGTGCCCCATCTCGTGGACGAAGATGAGCGCGACGATCCCGACGCCGAATTGCCAGCCGAAGAGCCAGGCATAGGCCCCGATGCTGATCAGGGCGGTCAGCACGGGCGCTACCAGCGGCAGCGCGAAGAGCAGCTTGAGCGGGATCAGCAGGTACTTGAGCTTTGCCAGCACTCCGCCGGCCGCTACCAGCGGTGCGAGCAGCCGGCGCCAGCGACTCTGCTTGCGGCGCGACGGAGCGCGCTCCGGCACGCCGGTTTCGGGATTCACCCGGTAGTCGGCGTCCAGCACGTTGTTCGGTTCGTACACCGTTGTCTATCCTCGGAGGCTCCGCGCGCGGAGCCGCTGGCACCCGTCGCCGGGCGCGTTGAGTCGTCAAGGCTCAACGATACACCCGCGGGGGTACCCAGGCGAGTGCGGGGAGTC
This sequence comes from Thermomicrobiaceae bacterium, assembly GCA_035702805.1. Taxonomy (GTDB): domain Bacteria; phylum Chloroflexota; class Chloroflexia; order Thermomicrobiales; family Thermomicrobiaceae; genus DASSZN01. The sequence continues at coordinate 4,349 of DASSZN010000200.1, forward strand.
CAGGTGGGATGCGGCCTGGCCCGAGAATCCCGGACCGGGCCCTGGCCGCAGCTTCGGAGCCGTCAACCGTGGGTGGGTCAGGCGACGGGCGCGCCAACGATGTGCATTTGCGGCTGCCCGATCCACCACCACCGGTCAAAGAGCGGGTACGGGAGCCACGACCAGGTCATCTCGTGCCGGCACGGCAGGACCGTGAGGCGTTCGCTGTCCATCCTGTGCATCGATAGCTCCTCTCCGGTCACTCGGTTTCGAGCGTCCGCGGCCACCCGACTCGACTCTGCGGCGCCGGGGTTTCACGACGCGGGGGGTTCCACCCCGAATCACCTGTCTATCTCGACACGGACCGGGGAAGGTCATCGTGGCGTACCGGAGGCCCGCGCCAGACAATCGTGACAGGCGCGGGCCTCGGGAAGGGAAGGGGATTGGTGCGGCGGGGGGACTCCGCCGTAGCCAAAGCGTAGAGCCTGGGCCTTACAGCACGCGTGAGCCGGAGTAATACAAACCTTACGGTTTGCTCAACCGAGAACGTAAGAAGTCCGGTTTACCCATCGCGTTCATGGTGCCGTCAGGGTCGATTGGGTACATGACGTCTGAACCGTTCGGGCGGAGGAGCCATTGACCAGGATGGACTGCTGCTGCGTCGTCTCCTGAACGCCGCCCGCGCCTGCCGCCACTCGCTGCTGGGAGCACCGCGTATGCGATGCCGTCTCGCCCGGGGTCGCCTTCAGTCCGAGCTGCTGGTGGCGCCACGCGTAGTACTGCAGCCCGACGTTGCCGCTCTCGACCTGCCAGCCGCTCGGGTTGCTCGGCGTGTAGGTCAGCACCCGCCGCTCGAACACCTGCACCAGCACCTGCCGCGACACCCCGCCGACCAGCACGGTCGTCCAGTACGCCTCGGTCAGCGGGTAGCCCGTGGCGTAGAACGGGTTCGGGAAGAGCGCCCCCGTCGTCGTCTGCCCGTCGACCTCGATCGGCCCCGTGCTGGTCATGAAGGCCCAGAACACCGAGGCGACGGTGTGGTTGGTCGGCGCCCCGACGTCCGTGGCCGTGACGTTGAAGCTCGCCAGCGAACCGTCGCTGCCGACCCGGCCGGCCCGGTCGACCGTCTGGGTGATGACGGCCCCGTTCGCGAGCGGCGCGACCCCCATCAGGCCGCTGAAGCTGGCGTAGGTGGGACCGTTCGGGTCGGTGAGGTCGCCGGCCACGTTGACCTGGGCTGGGGCGAAGTGGTGGAAGGTGGTGTCGCCCAGTTGCAGGTTGCCGGTGATGAGCTCCTCGGCGAGGAGCCCGGTGGTGACGTACCAGGGGGAGGAGGGGTCGCCGTTGGGGTGGGTGAGCTCCAGGCGGGCCTTGTCGAAGTACTGGACGAGGCGCTGACCGCCGGGGGACTCGGCGTAGGGCTCGAGGAGGGGGCCGGAGTCGGCGGCCGGCCCCCACATCCAGGTGCGGCTGACGGCGCCGGAGGCGACCGG
>DASSZN010000217.1:0-8284 GCA_035702805.1 Thermomicrobiaceae bacterium
CGACGATCACCTACCGGGAGTCGCTCGCGCTGTTCGGCTACCCGCTCTCCGAGCCGTTCACCGACCCCACGACCGGCTACGTCACGCAGTACTTCGAGCGGGCGGTGTTCGAGTACCACCCGAACAACCCGGACCCGTACAAGGTGGAGCTCCGACTGCTCGGCGATCAGCTGCTACAGGCGAGGGGGTGGCTGCGATGACCGCGGCGAGCGCGCGGCTGATCCTGGTCCTGCACGGGCCGAACTTGAACCTGCTGGGACAGCGCGAGCCGGAGATCTACGGGCGCACGACGCTCGAGGAGATCGACCGCGCGCTCCAAAACCTGGCGGCGCGGCGCGGCTTCGAGGTCGTCACCCGCCAGTCGAACCACGAGGGCGTGCTGATCGACGAGATCCAGCGCCGCGGCCCGACGGCCTGTGGTATCATCCTCAATCCGGGGGCCCTGACCCATTACAGCATCGCCCTGCGCGATACGCTCTCGGCGGTGCAGGCTCCGGCCGTCGAGGTGCACCTGAGCAACATCTACGCCCGAGAGCCCTTCCGCCATGTCTCGGTCATCGCCCCGGTCGCGGTCGGCCAAATCTCCGGGCTGGGTCCGGCTGGCTACTCGCTGGCGCTCCGGTACCTCATGGATCGGGCGGAAGCTGGAGGAACCTCGCATGCAGGACCGCCTGGCGGCGCTCCGTGACCGTCTCCGCGCGGACAAGCTCGACGCCATCGTCGTCACGCACCCCTCCAATCGCTTCTACCTGACCGGCTACACCGGCGAAGACATCCCCCCCAACGAGTCCGCGGGCCACGTGGTGATCGGCCCCCAGCAAGCCGTCATCACCGCGTCCACCACGAACTCGGAGCAGGCACGCCAGCAGGCAGTCGGGTTCACCGTGTTCGACGAGTTGCGTGAACTGGCTCGCGCCGACGCGATCGTCCTCGAGGAGATGGGCGCGCGGCGCGTCGGCTTCGAGGACGCGGCAATCCTCTACCGCGACTACGTGACGCTACATGACGCGCTGGGCAGCGACGTCGAGCTGGTCGGCGTGGGCGGCCTGGTCGACGAGCTGCGTGCCGTGAAGACGCCCGACGAACTGGAGACCCTCGCGCGGGCGATCGAGATCACCGACCAGGCCTTCACCCGGGTCGCGGCCGAGATCAAGGCCGGCGACACCGAGCGCGACATCGCCGGGCGCCTCGAGGCGACGATGCGCGAACTGGGCGCGGACGGCGCGGCGTTCCCGACGATCGTGGCCTCTGGCCCGAACGCGGCGCTGCCACACCACCATCCCGGCACGCGAGCCATCCGGCCCGGCGAGCCGATCGTGATCGACATGGGTGCGCTCTACCAGGGCTACTGCGCCGACCTGACGCGCACCGTCTGGGTGGGCGAGCCCAACGCCACGCTGCGGACCATCTACCCGGTCGTGCTCCAGGCACTCGAGGCGGCGGAGGCCGGCCTGCGTGCCGGGATCACCGGCAAGGCTGGTGATGCCCTCGCGCGTGACGTGATCGCACGGGCCGGCTATGGTGAGGACTTCGGGCACTCGCTCGGGCACGGCGTCGGCGTGCGCGTCCACGAGGGTCCGAACCTGTCGTCGCGCAACGAGGCGCCGCTTCCGGCCGGGTCGGTCGTGACGATCGAGCCGGGAATCTACCTGCCGGGCGAGGGCGGCGTCCGCATCGAGGACGTCGGCGTGCTCGACGCCGACGGCATTCGCATTCTCACCCGCGCGCCAAAGGCGCACATCGACTGAGCGTGGCGTCGTTCACGCACACGGAGGGACCATGATCGATACCGGAGGACTGCGCAAGGGCCTTACCATCGACATGAACGGCGAGCTCGTGAGGGTGGTCGACTACCAGCACGTCAAGCAGGGACGCGGTAGCGCCTTCGTTCGCCTGACGCTGCGGAACATCCGCACCGGCTCGACGACGCAGCAGACCTTTCAGGCCGGCTCGAAGTTCCAGAGCGTGCGGCTCGAGCGGCAGCGGGTCCAGTACCTGTACAACGACGACGGTCACTACCACTTCATGGACCTCGATACGTTCGAGCAGTTCGCGCTCGACCGCGAGGCACTCGGTGACGCGGTCAACTACCTGATCGAGAACGAGGCGCTCGACTTGCTCACTTACGAGGGCGCGCCCATCGACGTCGAGCTGCCGATCACGGTCAACCTCACGGTGGCCGAGACAGAGCCGGGCGTCAAGGGGGACACCGCCGCCGGTGGCACCAAGCCGGCGCGCCTGGAAACCGGCGTGTCCGTCAACGTCCCGCTCTTCGTCAACACGGGCGACGTGGTCAAGGTCGACACGCGCACCGGCGCCTATCTCGAGCGCGTCAGTTGAGTCCGGAGGCCAACCCGAACGGAGCATCTCACAGGATGAGCACGACAACCGCCCCGAGCGATAGCCCCGCGACGTCACCGGCCGACGAGTACGCGGCGCTCACCGGAGCGGTGCGCGAGCTGGTCGCGGTGATGCGCCAGGGCGGGATCGGTCAGCTAGAGGTGTGCCGCGGCGACCTGCGCATCTCGCTGTCGGCGGCCTCGGTCGCGCCGCCGGCCGGTGCCGCGCACGCCCACGGTGTCGCCGGTCCCGAGCATCCGCTGCCCACGGACGAGCTCGCGCCTGACGAGGGTACCGTCGTCGTCACCTCACCGATGATCGGGACCTACTACGCCGGGGCAGCTCCGGGCGAGCCCCCGTTCATCCACGTCGGGGATGCGGTGGAGGTCGGCCAGACGGTGGCGATCATCGAGGCGATGAAGATCATGAACGAGATCGTCGCTGAACACGCGGGGATCGTCGAGCAGATCCTCGTGCGCGACGGCGAGCCGGTCGAGTACGGCCACCCGCTGCTCCGCCTGCGCGTGCGGGCCTGATCGCGAGCGGCGGATCACCGTGCGCGCTCCGCGGGTGCTGGACGTCGCCGAAGTCACCGCCTACATCAAGGATCTCCTTGAGGGAGATCCCGTGCTTGGTGACGTCTGGATCCGCGGGGAGATCACGAACTTCACCCGCTCCGCCGCGGGGCACATCTACTTCAGCCTGCGTACCGCCAGCGCGCAGCTTCGCTGTGTGCTGTTCCGCGGCAGTGCGCGCTACCTGACGTTCCAGCCCGGCAACGGCGACGCCGTGATCGCACACGGCAACGTCTCGCTCTACGAGAACACGGGGCAATACCAGCTCTACGTCGACCTCGTGCAGCCGGAGGGCGCGGGGATACTGCAGCTCCAGTTCGAGGAGCTGCGGCGGCGACTGGCGATGGAAGGGCTCTTCGAGCCGTCACGCAAGCGGCCGCTGCCGGCCTTTCCGCGCCGCATCGGCGTGGTCACCTCAGCAACCGGTGCCGTCTGGCACGACATCCAGACGGTGCTGGGGCGTCGCTTCCCGCTCTGCGAGCTGATCCTGTCACCGGCGCTCGTCCAGGGCGCCGAGGCGCCAGCGTCGATCGTGAACGCCCTGCGAGCGCTCGACGACGACGGCCGATGCGACCTGGTCATCGTGGCGCGCGGCGGCGGCTCGATGGAGGACCTCGCCTGCTTCAACGACGAGCGGGTCGCCCGTGCGGTGTTCGGTTGCGGCGTCCCGGTCGTGTCCGCCGTCGGGCATGAGACCGACGTGACCATCTGCGACCTGGTTGCCGACCTGCGCGCACCCACCCCGTCGGCAGCCGCCGAGCTGGTCGCACCGCACGTTCGTGAACTGGAGGCGGAGCTGGCAGCCCGGTTCGAGCGTGCCGAGGCGGCCATGCTCGACACCCTCGCGGGCGCGCGCGCGAACCTCGATGGGCTTCGCTACCGGCTCCAGCGCCGGAGCCCCGAGGCCGAGGTTCGCCGGCAGCAACTCGTCGTCGACGGGCATGCGCGACACCTGGACCACCTCATGAGCCAGCGACTGCAGGCCATTCGCACGGAGCTCCAGGGGAACTCCCGCCAGCTCGAGCTCCTCCACCCGCTGGCCGTCCTGGGCCGGGGCTACGCGATGGTCATCGACGGCGTCGACGAGACCCGCCTGCGCGACGCCGCGGCGCTCCAGCAGGGGCGCTCGATCGTGCTGCAGTTCCACGACGGGGAAGCCGGGGCCAGCGTCGAGTGGTCGGCCCCGACGACGAGAGGATTCGACCGTGCCCACACCACCCGCTGACCTGCTCAGCGCGCCCATCCCGGACGACGCCAGCTACGAGGACCTTGCGGCCTGGCTGGAGCAGGTGGTCGCGCTCCTGGAGCGTGGGGATCTGCCGCTTGATGGAACGCTCCTGGCCTACGAGCGAGGCGTGGAGTTGGTCCGGCGCGGCAACGAACTCCTCGAGCGCGCCGAACTCAAGGTCAGCGAGCTCTCGAGCAGCTTGGCGCGACCCGGTGCGGCTGGCGCAAACGGGCTCGACTTCACCGCGCGGACGCTGTTCGGGGATGATGAGCCTGACGATTCCGAGGAGTAGCTAGTGTCGCGTCAGGTCGCGACTGGACCCATCGTGGTGCGGTCCTCCGGCGTGCAACTGCTCGACCTGGCGGCGGTAGACGTGGAAGATCGGCGCCTCGTCGGGGGTACTCCGGCGCGTCGCCAGCCAGCCGATAATCCTCGCCGGAATCGCCAATATCCCCCACGCCAGGGCAATCCCACCGAGGATGTCGATCGCGAGCAGGAAATATAGCCCGATCGCCCAGAAGATGATGAACGCATCGTTGAAGGGCTGAGGCGAGCTCAGGTCAGACTGGGTCTGCAGCATCAAGGCGTCGACGCGCATTCGGATCGGGTCGATGAAGTTGAGCAACAGCGCGCCGGTCAGGATCGCGACGACCGGGATCCACAGCGTGCCGCCGCGACGCGCGTAGAGCGCGGCAAGCCCAACCACCAGGAGCACCCCCAGCACCACGGTGACGATCCTGAAGCCGAGCAGCGTTGCTGGTGTCTGGAACGGGTCACTCTGCCAGCGCTGATCGGAGGGAAGGAAGGGCGAGTAGCTCAGGAGCTGGCGCCAGTTGTCGGCAACCGCTACCCAGAGCGGGAAGATCAGACCGGCGAGCACCGTACCCTGTCCCACCCGGTTCCAGATGGGCGAATCGCCGAACATCGCGTGGCGGATCATCGAGTGGCGGCTTCGCGTCGCGAACCACACGATGGCGTAGATCATAATCGTGATCGGGAAATCGCCCGCGAAGAAGGAGTACAGCACCGCCCCACCAACCACGCTCGGGACGTGCCGCGGCGAGTCGTCCGCGGCACCCGAAGTGTACCGCGCCGCGCGAGCGCACGCGACTCGCTACGAATCGGCGGTCTACCCGAGCGGGAGGTGCAGACGGTTGCCGCCGAGCACGTGCAGGTGCAAATGAAACACCGACTGACCCGAATCCGGCCCGGTGTTGATCACCACGCGGTATCCGGACCGGTCGATGCCCGCCTCGCGAGCCACCCACGCCGCGACCCGCAGCAGGTGGCCCAGCAGCTCCAAATCCGTCTCTTCCGCCTCGTTGAGCGACGCGATGTGCTCGTTCGGAATGACCAGGAGGTGCGTCGACGCCTGGGGCTGAATGTCCTGGAAAACGGTGGCACGGTCGTCCTGGTGCACGATTCGTGCCGGCACGGTGCCGGCCAGAATCCGACAGAAGAGGCAGGTCGGATCCATCTCCACTCCCTCTGGCATCCCCCCGCACACGGTCGTCCATCGTCGCCACGGGGTACAATTATCCGCGAACCGTCGATGAGGAGATTTTCGTGCCCGAACTCCCCGAGGTCGAGAGCGTACGTCGTTCGCTCGATCCAGTTGTGGTCGGCGCCCGCGTGGAGCAGGTGCGGCTCGGCGACTTCACCGGCTGCATCGCCGCCCCGGATTCCGCCGCGTTCGTCGCCGCGGTGTCCGGCCGCACCATTATGTCGACTGGTCGCCGCGCCAAGTACCTGCTGCTGGGACTCGACTCGGGCGACACGATCGCCATCCACCTGCGTATGACCGGGGAGTTGGTGATCGCCGATGCGTCGGTTCCGCTCGGCAGGCACCATCACCTCACGTTCGCGCTCGACGACGGACGGGAGCTTCGCTTCGCCGACGTCCGCAAGTTCGGACGAATCCGTCTGCTCGATGCGAATGCGCTATCGCGGCTCGATCAGGACCTCGGCCCGGAGCCGCTCGATGACGACCTGACCGACGAGCGCTTCGCTGCCATGCTCGCCGGTCGCCGCCGAGCGGTGAAGCCGCTGCTACTGGACCAGACGTTCCTGGCCGGCGTCGGGAACATATACGCCGACGAGGCTCTCTTCGCCGCGCGGCTCCATCCGCTCCGCCCCGCGGCGTCCCTTACCTCCAGGGAGTCCTCCCGCCTGCTGTCGGCGGTTCGGGCGACCCTGCAGAGCGCCATCGACCGGGGTGGTACCACGCTGCGCGACTACCGGGACGGCCTGGGCCGCCCCGGCACCAATCAACACCACCTGCAGATCTACGCGCTTGATCCGGGCGAGCCGTGCCCCCGGTGCGGGACACCCATCGAGCGGACCGTGGTCGCCCAGCGGGGAACGCGCTACTGCCCTCGCTGCCAGCCGCCGCCCGATCAGTAGGCGCGATCGATCGCGTTGAGCACGTCGGCGTCGCTGGGGTCGAGCACCGGGTAGTCACCGCTGATGACGTCGGTGTGCTTCATGCCGGCGCCGGTCGAGAACAGCACCACCTCGTCTGACGGCGCCAGGAAGCCGCTCTCCCGAAGCTTACCCGCCGCGGCCACCACCGCTCCCGCCTCCGGCGAGACGAAGAGCCCTTCCCGCCGGGCGAGCAGATCCATCCCGTTGAGGAGTTCGGAGTCGCTCACCGTGATCGCCGTGCCGCCGCTCTGGCGCACCGCGTCCAGGATCAGGTAGTCGCCGATCGCCACCGGGACGCGGATGCCGGGCGCCACCGTCCGCGCGCCCTGCCACAGCTCGGCGTGGCGCTCGCCCCGCTCGAAGGCGCGGACGATCGGGGCGCAGTTCTCAGCCTGGACGACGATCATCTTTGGTCGCTTCGACCCGATGAAGCCCACCTGCTCGAGCTCGTCGAACGCCTTCCACATGCCGACGATGCCGGTACCACCGCCCGTCGGGTAAATAATGGCGTCGGGAACCCGCCAGCCCAGTTGCTCGGCAAGCTCGAGCCCCATCGTCTTCTTACCCTCGGCACGATACGGCTCCTTGAGCGTGGACACATCGAACCAGCCTCGCGCCTCCGAGCCCTCGCGCACGATCTTCCCGGCGTCGTTGATGAGCCCCTTGACCAGGAAGACCCGGGCGCCGGTGGCCCGGCACTCTGCCTTGGTCACATCCGGGGCATCGACCGGCATGAAGACGTACGCGTCCAGCCCGCCGCGCGCCGCATAGGCCGACATCGCGGCGGCGGCGTTGCCCGCCGACGGGATCGCGACCGCCTCGACCCCGAACTCCTTCGCCTTCGACACCGCGGCGCCCAGGCCCCGCGCCTTGAAGCTCCCGGTCGGGTTCTGACCGTCGTCCTTGACCAGCAGTCGCTCGTAGCCAAAGTGCGATCCCAGTCTCGGGACTTCGAGGAGGGGCGTTCCACCCTCGCCCAGGGTGAGCGCGTTTGCCGGATTCCGTACGGGCATGATCTCGAAGTAGCGCCACAGGTTCCACGGCCGGCACGTCAGCGTGTCTGCGGTCATCTCCTGCGCGGCGCCCTGGAGGTCATAGCGCGCGAAGAGCACCTTGCCGCAACTCGGACAGGTGGTATGCGGCTCGTCCGCCGAGTAGATCGCGCCGCAGTACGTGCACTCGAGGTGCGTCAGGAAGCTCCGCATGTCCACTCCCCCCTCTATTGGGTCAGTCAACGGATGCAACGCCACCGGCCATTGTAACCCCGCTGACGCAGCTGGCGCGCACCCACGCTGGGATTTGCTCCGCGTAACGGGCACGGCGCGGCAGTTCACTTCCTTGAATGTAACCACGTGCCCGATCAACCCGGTCGCCCAGGCGTATCCCGACCCACGTCCACGATGAGGCGCTTGAATCACCGCGTCACGTCACGCGCTCGACGGGAAGCGACATTTCCGTGCCATCTCGTGGCGTCGGCCTGGGAGCTCGGTGCGGTGACCTGGCCGACTGGGCCGAACGACGCGTGATAGCGTCCGTGTCAAATCAAATGTGAGTGTTACCGAGCGGGCCACCCGACACGGTCGTTCCCTCACCAGACGGGTTACCGGAGGGTAGCCTCCGGTCCGGTTAGTCGGCCGCCTCGGCAAGGGCCGGTGTTCCCTGCCAGAGCGCGGTGACCTGGCGGTAGATCTGCTGCCGAAGCTGCCGCGGGTTGGTC
>DASSZN010000230.1:0-6687 GCA_035702805.1 Thermomicrobiaceae bacterium
CGCCGCTGAGCCAGGGCGGGCCCAGTCGGGACCGGCCCGGCGGCACGTACGGCTTCGGCTTGCCGGAGCCGGGCGCGTCGTCGTCGGCCATCAGCATCCCTTCCTCGATCAGCCCGCCGCCGGTGTCGCCAGGAACGGCCCGACGTCGCGGAGGGCAGCCACATCCAGGTCGTCCGCCGCCCCCTCCAGGATGCGGTGAACGCCGTCCAGGGTCTCGGCCGGCGAGACCCAGATGCCGGGCCGGCCGGTGTGCGCCTCGGCGAGGTAGAGGGGCTGCGACAGGAACGCCTCCAGCCGCTCGCCGCGCTGGAACTTGACCCGCTCGGCCGGCGACAGGCGGGCGAGCCCGTGGGTCGGCACGAGCGCGCGCAGCTCCCGGTAGCGCCGCAGCAGCGCCCGGGCTCGGGCCGCCAGCGCCAGGTGGTCATCGTCCAGTCGCTCGCCCTCGAGCAGGACCGAGGTCGAGCCGACCGGGTCGACCGCCGGGAAGAGGCCGCGCGCGGCCAGGTCGAGATCGAAGCGCCAGAGCGTGTCGAGTGGACCGTAGGGCGCCCCGGCGACGTCGGGCGTCTCACCGCGCAGGTCGAAGAGGGTGAGCGTGACCGGCCGGCCGGCTGATGCCCGAAGCGCCTCCCGTAGCTGGAGGAGCTCGCCGGAGAGGACGGCCTCGCGGTCGGCGGCGAGCAGCACGTCGTGGTCGCGGCGCGCCTCCGTCGCGAGCGCGCGCGCCTCGGCGAGGGTCGCCGCCGTGGCATCGGCGTGGGGCAGCACCTCGTCGGCGGCGGGCAGCGGCTCGCGCGGCAGCCAGAGGAGCGTGGTGAAGCCCTGCCGGGCGCGCAGCCGGTACATCAGCTCGGCGACCAGCACGAGCTGGCCGAGCCCCCGGCGGCTGACGGCGCCGGCGATGCCGCCGCGCGCCAGCGGGGCGAGCAGGTCGAGGACCTTCACCCCGGTCTCGACCATGCCGCCCAGGCCGTCGCGCAGCACCAGGTCGTCGAGGGTACAGCCGGCGAGGTCGGCCAGCGCGACGAGCGTGCGCACCTGGGCGCGCCCGAGCGGGATCTTGCCGGTGCAGAGGTCGGAGACGGTCGCCGGGCGAAGGCCCGCGCCGCGCGCGGCCGCCGTCAGGTTGGGCACGCGACGCCGCAGCAGCGGGACGTTGAGGAGCAGATCGTCGGCCAGGGCGCACCTCCGTTCCGCGATACCGTAACGCACGATGCGCTGAACCGCAAGCGCCCGTGCGAAGGCGCTCGCGTCGGGCCGGGAGGTCAGGCGTGCCGGTCGAGGGTGTCGCGCAGGCGCTCGACCTGAGTCACCAGCGCCGCCGGTTCCCGGTGGTACTCGAGCGTGACCACCTCGGGCCGCGCGCGAGTGAGCACCCGCGCCAGCAGGTCGTAGTCGGCCTCACGGAGCACCTCGTGGGCGTCGCGGAGGGTCCCGCCCGCGCCCGGCCGGGGGCCGCTGAGGTGGAGCTGGCGCACCCGCGCGAGCGGCAGCCCCGCCAGGTAGTCCTCCACCTTCAGGCCCAGGCGGGAGGCGGTGACCTGCGCGTGGGCGAGGTCGAGCAGGAGGTCGCTATCGGTCGCCTCCAGCACGGCGGCGATGAAGTCGGCCTGGCAGACGTGGCGGTAGGCGTCGGTCGGCCCGCGGTCGAGGTTCTCGAGGATGAGCGGCACGGGCAGGGCGGCCGCGAAGCGGCGCACGCTGGCGCAGGTCCGTGCGAGGAGCTCGTCGCGGTCGAGGGCCGCCGAGCGTGCCTGCATGGCGCCGTCGGCGTAGGCGACCTCGGCCGCGGCGAAGCCGAGGTGGACGCTCAGGAAAGGCGCCCCGGTCAGACGGAGGAGACGGCGCGTCAGCGCGACCAGGTCGTCGCGGGCGAAGGCGGTCGGGTGCGCCAGGGAGGTGTCCCAGACGCTGTTGTGCAGCAGGAGCGGCCGGCCGGCAAAATGGGCGGCCGCCTCCTCGGCGCGCGGGCCGGTCGTCTCGACGGCGTCGACGGGCAGCGCCCGGTCCGCGAGTGCCTGCCGCAGCGCCGGGCTGTCGGTGACGGCGAGCGTGATGGCCACTGCGCCTCCCCTGGCGGGCCGGACGACGCGGCCCGCCGCCCGGCGGCGTGGAGCGCACCGCTGTCGCCCCGTCCTGCCGTCCAGGTATACACACCTCCACGGCGTCTGCTATGGTCGGCGTCTACACCCGCGTGCCGGCGTTCCCGGCGATCAGGGGAGGACGACGCGTGAACGACGGGCTGATCGACGCCTTCCACCACAACGCCTGGGCGACCCGCCAGCTGCTCACCTACTGCCGCGACCTGACCCCGGCCCAGCTCGAGGCCAGCGCAGCCGGGGTTTTCGGCAGCCCGATCGCCACCTTCTGGCACATCGTCGGCGCCGAGGCCAGCTACTGCTCCCGCCTCTCCGGCCAGCGGCCCGACTGGGACTGGCGCACCGACGAGCCGCCGAGCCTGGACGTGATCGCGGCGCGGGCCGAGGAGATGGCCGGGCGCTGGGAGGCGTTCCTCGCCGAGCCGTTCGACGCCGAGCGGCTGCTCCGCTACCAGTGGGAGGACGAGACGCCGATGGACGTGCCGGCCGGCGTGGTGCTGGCCCAGGCGCTCCACCACGGCAACGAGCACCGGACACAGATCTACACGGTGCTGACCGAGCTCGGCCTCAAGCCGCCGGAGCACGGCGTCTGGGAGTTCGCGGTCGAGACGGGACGCGCGCGCCCGGCGTCGTGAGGCCTGCACGCTAGCGCCGTCAAAACGCCCAGCCGCTTCAGTCGCGGGCAGGTTTGACCCCTGCCCCCACACCGTGTACTGCAACCTCCTTCTGGCGTGAATCGTGCAGCGGCGGCCCCGGCCTGCCCGGACCGCCACGCCCCGCGGCCCGCCCGGTTCTGTCACACGCCCGTCATGGACAAGCCCGCGCACCGGCAGTACCCTCGACCGGTGGGGCCGTGTCGCGGTGGCCGGCCCGGCGCCCGGGTGCGCCATGAGGAGGACACGACGCGATGCCTGACACGATGCGCGCGGTCGTCAAGCCGGCACCGGGACCCGGCGCCGAGTTGCGGGACGTGCCGATCCCCCGCCCCGGACCCCACGAGGCGCTGGTCAAGATCCGGGCGACCTCGATGTGCGGCACCGACCTGCACATCTACCGCTGGGACCCCTGGGCGGCCGAGCACTTCCACCCGACGCCGATGGTCTTCGGCCATGAGTACTGCGGCGACATCGTCGAGGTCGGCTCCGACGTGTCCCTGGTCAAGGTCGGCGACTTCGTCTCCGGCGAGACGCACATCGGCTGCGGCCACTGCCACCTCTGCCGCACCGGCCAGGCGCACCTGTGCCTCAACATGGAGATGGTCGGCGTCACCCGGCCCGGCTGCTTCGCCGAGTACATCGCCATCCCCGAGGAGAACCTGTGGGTGAACCGGCCGGACCTGCCGGTCGAGATCGCGGCCATCCAGGAGCCGTTCGGCAACGCGGTCCACACCACCCTCTCCGGCGACATCGCCGCCCGCGGCACGCTGGTGATGGGCTGCGGCCCGATCGGCCTCTTCGCCGTCGGCATCGCCCGCGCCGCGGGCGCCGCGCCGATCTGGGCGGTCGACGTCAACGACTACCGGCTGGACCTGGCGGTGACGATGGGCGCCACCCGGGTCATCAACAGCACGCGCGAGGACCCGGTCGCGATCGTCATGGCCGACACCGGGGGGGACGGGGCCGACGTGGTGCTCGAGATGTCGGGCGCCCCGGCCGGCATCCGCCAGGCCTTCCAGGCGCTGCGGGTCGGCGGGCGCATCTCGATGCTGGGGCTGCCGGCGGCGCCCTTCGAGTTCGACTTCGCGAACCTGCTCGTCCTCAAGGGGGCGGAGGTGCACGGCATCTTCGGGCGCAAGATGTTCGAGACCTGGTACCGCACCCGCACCCTGCTCGGCGAGGGGCTGGTCGACGTGGCGCCGCTGATCACCCACCGCATGTCGCTGGAGGAGTTCCACCAGGGAATCGAGCTGTTGATCCACGGCCAGGCGGGCAAGGTCATCCTCTACCCGGAGCGGCGCGGCGAGTAGTCCCGCGACCGCCCGGAGCACGCGGAGCACGCGGAGCACGCGGAGCACGCGAAAGGAGCGCAGCATGGCGCAGACCGGCACCGGGTTCGGCTTCCTCGCCGAGGAGCTGGACCGGCTGAAGGAGCAGGGGCTCTACCACGCGCTGCGGGTGGTGCAGACCCCCAACGAGGCGGTCTTCGTCGTCGACGGCCAGCGCGTGATCAACCTCTCCTCGAACAACTACCTGGGACTGACCACCCACCCCCACCTGATCGAGGCGGCGATCGACGCCACCCGCCGCTTCGGCGTGGGCTCGGGCGCGGTGCGCACCATCGCCGGCACGATGAGCCTGCACGAGGAACTGGAGCGGCGGCTGGCGGCCTTCAAGCACACCGAGGCGTCGCTGACCTTCCAGTCCGGCTTCACCGCCAACGTGGGCGTGCTCCAGTCGATGCTGAGCGACAACGACGTCATCATCTCGGACCAGCTCAACCACGCCAGCATCATCGACGGCATCCGGCTGAGCCGGGCCCAGCGCAAGATCTACCCGCACAAGGACATGGACGGGCTGGAGCAGGCGCTGAAGGAGAGCGGCGACTTCCGCGTGCGGCTGGTGGTGACCGACGGCGTCTTCAGCATGGACGGCGACATCGCGCCGCTGCCGGAGATCGTGGCGCTGGCCGAGCGTTACGACGCGCTGGTGATGATCGACGACGCCCACGCGAGCGGCGTGCTCGGCAAGAACGGCCGGGGCACGGTCAGCCACTTCGGACTGGAGGGCCGGGTGCAGATCCAGATCGGCACCCTGTCCAAGGCAATCGGCGCCCTCGGCGGCTACGTGGCCGGCCCGCAGCTGCTGCGCGACTTCCTGATCCACATGGCGCGGCCGTTCCTCTTCAGCACCTCGCACCCGCCGAGCGTGGCGGCGAGCTGCATCGCCGCGCTCGACGTGCTGGAGCAACAGCCGGAGCTGATCGACCGGCTGTGGGACAACACGCGCTTCTTCAAGGAGGGGCTGACGGCGCTCGGCTTTGACACCGGCCGCAGCGAGACGCCGATCACGCCGGTCATCGTCGGCGAGGCGCAGACGGCGACGGCGCTGTCGAACAAGCTGTTCGAGCGGGGCGTGTTCGCCCAGGGGATCGGCTTCCCAACGGTGGCGCGCGGCCAGGCGCGGCTGCGCACGATCGTGAGCGCGGCGCACACGCGCGAGCAGCTGCAGCAGGCGCTGGACGTGCTGGCCGAGGCGGGCCGCGAGCTGGGCGTGATCTAGCCCGGCAGACCGCGAACGGGTGGCAGCGAGCGTGCCGGGGGTATCCGCCCCGGCACGCTCGTTTTCCCTATGGGAACGCCGAAAACGGGCGGGCCGTCCAGGGCGTGACGAGCCCCGGGTGCGCGCCGATCGCGACCACCGGTGAGGGGGCGAGACCGGCGCCCCCGGCCGCCGCGCGCCGGCCCGAGCACCGGACCCGACGCGGCGAGGGTCACCGGGATGGGTGGCGCCCGACTCACGTTTCGGGGGCGGCATCAGCACCAGGATCGGCCGCGTGAGACAATCGTGTCGACGTGTTCCGGTCACATTCGCTCCGCACCCATGCGCACTCAACGGAAGCGTCGAGATGTCGTGCGTCGAGGCGTCGCCCCGAGCAGCGAAGCGACCCGCCATCAGGACAGGAGCGGCGAGATGGCGAGCAGAGCCTGGTTGACCCTCGCCGAGACGGCGGATGTCCTCCACGTTGCCCCCCGGACCATTCGGCGGTGGGTGCGCGCGGGAACGCTGCCGGCCGAACTCTGGCCCGGACGCCACGGCCTGGAGTACCGGCTCCCGCGCGCCCCGGTCGAGGAACTGTCGGGCCTGCGCGACCTGGAACGACCGGGGCCGCGGGTGAACCCGGCCGACGTCGTCGCCGCGTTGAGCGACTACTTCGTGGTCCGCGAGCAGCAGGTGGCGCGGCAGGAAGAGACGTGGCGGGAGGATCTGCGGACCTTTCACGAGTTGATCCAGCGGTCCGGGGCCGACCTGCTCGCGGCGCGCGCGACGGTGTGGGACAGCGTCCGGGACCTGGAGCAGACGCAGCGTGCCACCGAGGAACTCGCCCAGCAGTTGCGGGCGACCCGACGTCAGGTACAGGCGGAACGCGCGGAGCGCCGACGCGGCCGTGGTCTGTCGACGTCGGGCGGGGATGTCGGCGGTCAGTGAGCCCGCGGCGAGCTCCGCGCCGGCATGGATCGCGGAAGCCTGTCCCGGCAGGGTGTGTCCAGCGTGAGCACTCCTCACCGCACGCGGGTCGCGGCAGCGCGACTCGCGCCCACCGGCACCAGCGGTGTCCGGTACGGGACTGGACACCCCGGCGCTAGACGACGTGCAGGGTGCCGACCATGTAGCCGGGCATCAGCATCGGCCCGGCCACCCCGCCCGGCCCCGTGCCGCACGGCGCGTTGCACTGCCACGGGTAGGTCCCCGGCTTGCCGCTGTTGAACGTGAACGTCACCACCGAACTTACCGGCATGGGCACGTTCAGCTTCAGCCCCGCCACCGTGAAGGTGTGCGCCAGGTCCTTGCCCGCCAGCGTCTGGTACGCCTTGCCCGGTCCCGGCACGTTCGGCGTGTCCATGCTGAGCGCCTGGACCGTCGCCTGG
>DASSZN010000033.1:0-3337 GCA_035702805.1 Thermomicrobiaceae bacterium
CCGACCCACGACGATCTGCGCGACATCCGCGCGCAGCTCGCCCTCCCGGAAATCGTGTCCTAGGAGCAGCAATGCGCATTGTGGTGCCGCTGAAAGCCGTCCCAGATCTGGTCGAGGAGATGGAGCTCAATCCGGAGCACACCGACCTCGACCGGGAGTTCCTGAAGTTCGTCCTCAACGAGTGGGACGACCAGGCCCTCGAGGAGGCATTGCTGATCAAGGAGGCGGACGGGGCCGAGGTCGTGGTCGTGGGGCTCAGTTCGGACCCCGACATTGATCAGTCGCTATTCACCGCCTTGGCCAAGGGCGCAGATCGGGCGGTCCGACTCGACGTCGGCAATCCGGTCACCGACAGCCATTCCCGAGCCGCGGTCATCGCCGACTATCTCAGGCAGAATCCGGCGGACCTCGTGGTCACGGGCGTGCAGGCCCCGGACGACCTCGACGGACAGCTCGCCCCGATGGTCGCGGCCACGCTGGACCTGCCGCACGTCGCGGTCGTCACCTCGGTGCGGGCCGCCCAGGAGGCAGTCACCGTGCGTCAGGAGTTCAGCGGCGGTCGGTCGGCCGAGCTGGAAGTCTCGCTGCCCGCCGTGATCGGCATCCAAGCGGCCCGGCAGTCGCCGCGCTACGCACCCATCAGCCGAGTACGCCAGATGATGCAAGCCGGCGGGATCGAGGAATCGTCCACCGCAGTCGACACAGCGGGCACCGGCACGACCGTGCGGCGCATGTATGCGCCCGTCAGTTCGGCTCACGCCGAGATGATCGAGGGGTCACCGTCCGAGGTCGCCGACCGGATCGTCGCGCTGCTGGCCAGCCGCGGCCTGACGAAGTAAAGGGGCCCGCTCATGACCAGCAACGTCCTCGTCCTCGCCGAGCACGCCGGCAAGCTCGTATCGGACGCCACGTATGAACTACTCGGCAAGGCCCGGGAACTGGCCGACGCCTGGGGTGGCCGGGTCGAGGTGCTGGTCTTGGGTGCACCCGACCTGGCCGGCGAACTGGGCGCGGCCGATGTCGTGCTCACCGTCGAGCACCCCTCGCTCGAGCAGTACCAGCCCGAGGCCTACGAGGTGGCGCTGCGCGACGTGCTGGCACAGCGAGCCCCGCGGTTGCTGATGGTGGCCAACGCGACGGCGGGTATGGATCTGGGCGCGGCGCTTTCCGTCCACTGGTCCGCGCCGCTCACCGCCTATGTCAACGGGCTGGTCGCCGAGGGGCCGGCGCTCGTCGCGACGGCACAGATCCTCGGCGGCAAGATGCTGGCTGACGTCGTCATGGACGGTGAACGAGCAATCGTCACGGTGCTGGCCGGCGCCTTTGCTCCGGCCACCGCCAGCGGCGATCCGGACGTGGTGGCCCTCGACCCGCCACCGGGCTTGGACTCACTGCGCACGCGCCTGATTCAGGTTTCCGAGCCGCAGGAAGGTGACGTCGACATCACCGCCGCCGACCTGCTCGTGTCGGTGGGCCGCGGCATTGGGTCGAAGGACAACCTCGAGGTCGTCGAGGAGCTTGCCGATGCCCTCGGCGTTCCGCTGTCCGCGTCGCGTCCAGTGATCGATTCGGGCTGGTTGGCGAAGACGAGGCAGGTCGGAAAGTCCGGGCTCAAGGTCAAACCCAAGGTCTACCTGTCTTTCGGGATCTCCGGCGCCCCGGAACACCTGGAGGGCATGCGCGGCGCGGAAACGATCATCGCGTGCAATACCGACGAGCAGGCGCCGATCTTCGAGGTGGCGCACTACGGCACCACCGTCGACCTCTTCGATCTGATACCCGAACTCGTCGACCGGCTGAAGGGCTGACGATGGGTGCTGGCCTGGCGTCGTTGACCGATCCGCTCGCGCTAGTCGAGACGCGGCCGGTCTTCCTCGGCATTGGCCTGATCGGTCGGCTGCTCTTCTATCTCGCGGCCACCCTCTCCATCGCGGCGTTCGGCTACGGCTGGTGGCGCCGGATCGCCAAGTACCGGCGCGGCCGGCCGTCCGGCCGCGGCGCGGTCATGTGGCAGGGCCTGTTCAGCCGGCCCGCCTCGGGGGTGCGCACCCGCGGGGATCGCTACGGCGTCGCGACCATCGCCGCCGGTTCCTCGGTCGGGCGGCGCTACCGCGCTACCGGGGTGGCGCACTTCTTCATCCTCTGGGGATTCGTGCTGCTCTTCCTGGGCACCGTCATTCTCACGATCGACGTGGACGTCCTGCGCAACGTGTCCCGGTGGCTGTTCGGTCACGAGGACAGCTTCTTCCACGGCCCGTTCTATCTCGGGTACAAGTTCGTCCTCAACACGTTCGGGCTACTCGCGGTCGTCGCCCTCGCCTACCTGATGTTCCGGCGCGGCGTCGCGCGACCTCGTCAGCTGGACTACGCGCGAGCCGAACAGCCGGAGTCCGGCTACTCCCGGTTGAAGTTGGTGGTCGGCGATTGGATCTTCGTCGGGCTCTTCATGCTGATCCTGCTCACCGGCTTCGCAATCGAGACGTTGCGGATCGTCGAGGAAGGCTTTCCGGCCTTCGAGAAATGGTCGTGGGTGGGCTACCCGACCGGACGCCTGCTTCAGGCGTGGGGCCTTGGCCAGCGGCAGGCCGCCGACGCGCACGTGGTCGTGTGGTGGGTGCACGCGGTGCTGGCGTTGCTGTTCGTGGCCTACATTCCCTATTCCAAAGCGATGCACATCATCCTCGACGGGGTCAACCTGCTGGCGCACGACCGTAGCGCTACCCCGAACCTGCCGGAGCCGGCGCCGGCTGATCACGCAGGCTACGCGACGATTGCCGACTTCACCTGGAAAGAGCTCCTCGATCTGGACTCCTGCACGAAATGCGGGCGCTGTCACGAGGTGTGTCCCGCCCGCGCGGCGGGAGCGCCGCTGTCGCCCCGAGACGTCATCCTCGACCTGCGCCAGTGGGTCGACACCCAGAGCAACGGGCTGACGCTCTTCGACCGCGAGCAGCGCCCCACGGCGACGGGCCCACTTATGGCCGGAACTGACGGCGTGATTGCCGGCGGGGTGATCTCGGACCGGACCTTGTGGTCCTGCACCACCTGCATGGCCTGCGTCGAGATCTGTCCGGTGGGCATCGAGCATGTCCCCACCATCGTGCAGATGCGGCGCGCGCTGGTGGATGCCGGCACGATGGACGCAACCCTGCAGTCCGCGCTGCAGAACCTCGCCACGCAGGGCAACTCGTTCGGGAAGTCCGCCCGGATGCGAGCCCGCTGGACGCGCACCCTCGACTTCACGATCGCCGACGCCCGCAAGGAGAAGGTCCGCTACCTCTGGTTCGTCGGCGACTACGCGTCCTTCGACGACCGGCTCCAGGAAAACTCGCGATTG
>DASSZN010000008.1:0-6012 GCA_035702805.1 Thermomicrobiaceae bacterium
CGGGCGAGCATCTCCGGGTCGTCTTGCTCGGCCGACCAGGCGAGGGCCGCACGGACGTTGTCCAGGTCCTCCTCGACGCGGTCGTACCAGTTCCCCTCGCGCACCTCCGGGACGTAGGGTGGGGCCGACTCGGCGAGCGACACGAAGAACCGCGCGTGGCGCGCCCGCATCGCTGCCGTCTCCCCCGTCCTCGCCAGCAGCTCCGCCCCGTACTCACGGATCGTCTCGAGCATCCGGTAGCGCCTCACGCCCACGGCTGAGCCGGCGCGGACGACGAGGCTGGCGTCGGCCAGCGTCGACAGCCAGCCGGGTAGCTCGCCGGCCGGCACACCGCCCCCCGCGCAGACCGCGACGGCCGCCTCTTCGGTCCAGCCTCCCGAGAACGTGGACAGGCGGGCGAGCAGTGTCCGCGCGGGGGCCGGGAGGAGGTCGAGGCTCCAGTCGATCGCGGCGCGCAGCGTCTGCTGGCGTGGCGGGACGTCGCGCGGGCCGGTACTGCCGACGTCGAGCCGTCCGGGAAACTCGGCGAGCAGGCGCTCGGGTGAGCGATCCCGGGTCCGCGCGGCGGCCAGCTCGATCGCCAGCGGCAGGCCGTCGAGCCGGGCACAGAGCTCGGCCATGGCCGCCAGTTCCTCGTCGTCGTCGAGCGCGCGGCGAGCGTTGGCTGCCCGTGCGCGCTGGCGGAAGAGCTCGACGGCCTCGCTCGCGCGCAGCAGGCGACGCGGGCCGCCGGGATCGGGTACCGGGAACGGGTCGACCGGCCACTCGTGCTCGCCGGAGAGGTGAAGCGGTACCCGGCTCGTCGCCAGGACCCGGAGCCCGGGCGCCGCGCGCAGGAGCTCGGCGATGACGGGTGCGCCATCGAGGAGTTGCTCGAGGTTGTCAAGCAGGAGCAGGACCTGCTTCCGCTGGAGCCAACTGGCCAGCTGCCCCAGGATCGTGGAGGCGAGTACCTCGCGGAGGCCGACGGCCTCGGCGATCGACGGGAGGAGCAGCGCCGGGTCGGTCACCGGGACGAGCGGGACGAAGTAGACGCCATCGGGGAAGGCGTCGAGGCCCTCCTCGGCGACGCGCAGCGCCAGCCGCGTCTTGCCGCTGCCGCCGGTTCCGGTCAGCGTCACCAGCCGGACGTCGTCGCGCAGCAGGAGCTCGGCGAGCGCCGTGACCTCGGCGTCGCGCCCGACGAACGAGGTGAGGTCGGCCGGCAGGTTGTTCCGGACCGGACGTACCCAGCGCTCGAGCAGGGCGCGCTCCGTGCCGGAGGGGGAGCGCGCCAGCGCGTCGATCGGCGGAAGCCCGGCCGCACGCAGCAGCCGGTTGGTGCTGACTCTCGGCAGGCCGAGCGCGACCGCCAGGCTGAGCACGCCTTCGCGGTGGTAGGGCCGCGTCCACTTGCGGTTGAGCCAGCGGCTCAGGGTCGCGGGCGCGATCCCGGCGCGTGCGGCGAGCTGACCCTGGGTCAGGCCCCGCTCGTCCATATAGTTGGTCAGCAGGGATGCCAGGGACGGCCCATCCTGCGGCGACTCTGCTCCGCCCAACACTCTTCCCCCGTCACTCGTCCCCGCTTGAACCTTTCCTGTGCTATATACAGCGTACCGGGTATTGCAGCAGGGAACAAAGTCCGGGAACGCCAGGGACGGTCCTACTCGCCAGACGTGCCCAAAAGTTCGCGGGCGCAACCACGGAGGATGAGACGGGACCGACGAACGCGGCGTGGACCACGGGTGCCGGGGCGGGGCTCGCCCGGCGAACGAAGCTCCTCTGGGGAACGGCGGGGCTGGGGGCCGAGGCGCTGCGCCAGAGCCGCGGTGCCTGGCTGGTCTTCTTCTACGCGCCGCCGCCCGGCGCCGGGCACGCCGCGCTGCTGTCGCTGGCGACGGTCAGCGTGCTCCTCTTCGCCGGCAAGGTCCTGGAAGCGCTGGTCGACACGCTGATCGGCTACTGGAGCGACCGGACGACGTCGCGTCTCGGCCGGCGGCTCCCCTTCATCCTGCTGGCGACGCCGCCGTCGGCGGTGTTCGCCGTCCTCCTCTTCGCCCCACCGGTCCGCACGCCGGGCGCGGTCGTCGCCGCCGGGCTATTCCTGACCCTGGAGCTGTTCTACCTCTTCAACAGCCTGGTCAACGTGCCCTACGACGCGCTGCTGCCGGAGATCGGCCGGACGGAGGACGAGCGGCTGTCACTGTCGACCTGGCGCGTCTACTCCGGAGTCCTCGGCGCCGGCATCGGCCTGGTCGGCAGCGGGTTGCTGGTGAGCCGGTTCGGCTTCCGGGGGATGGCGCTGGCGCTCGCGCTGCTCGCCGTGGCCACGCGCTACGCGGGCGTGGCGGGGGTCTGGCGGAGGGCCGATCGAGAACCTCCTGCCGCCCACCCGCCGCTGTGGACGTCGTTGCGCCAGACCGCGGCCAACCGGCGGCTCATCGTATTCATGCTCTCTTTCGTCCTCTTCAGCACGGCGCTGGCGATGCTGGTCGGTCTGCTGCCCTACTACGTGACGAGCGTCCTCCAGGAGGCGGACACCGGCACCTGGTCGGCGATCCTGACGGCGGTCGGGATCGGCTCGATGGGGCTGGCGCTGCCCGTCTTTGGCCGGCTGGCACGGCGCTCGTCGCAGGACCACGCCTACCGGCGCGCGATGCTGGCGGCGGCGGTGGCCTTCCCGATCCTCTTCTTCGCCGGCTCGCTGCCGGGCATCGTCCCGACGGCCCAGGCGCTGGTCGCGCTGGTGATCGTCGGCGCCCCGCTCGCCGGGGTCTACCTCTTCCCGGGCCCGATCGTCGCCGATCTGTGCGACCGGGAGGCGCGGGAGCGGGGGATCAGGCGGGAGGGGATGTTCTACAGCGCGCAGGCGTTCATGGACAAGGTGACGGAGGCCTTCGCGCCGTTGCTGCTCGGCCTGCTCCTGCTGCTCGGGGACCGGCCGGGCGACACGCTGGGAATCCGGCTCGTCGGGCCGGCGGCGGGGCTGGTGGTGCTGGTCGGCTACCTGGCACTGCGCGCCTTCGGCGGCAACGCGGTCGAGCCGGCGTGAGCGGCCGGCTCAACGATCACCCCGCGGCGCGGGCTCGAATGCCGGGCGCGACGAATCGCCCCTACGCGGCGGGGCCACCGTCGAGCGACCGCTCCAGGGTGTCCAGGTAGCGGCCCATGGTGGCGAAGGCGTCGTCGTAGGGCTGGGCGGTCGTCAGGTCGACCCCGGCGTCGCGCAACAGGTCGAGCGAGTCCTTCGCCGAGCCGGACCCCAGGAACGCGAGGTAGCGGTCGCGCGCGGCGTCGTCGCCGGCCAGTACCCGGTCGGCCAGCGCCGTGGCGGCGATCAGGCCGGTGGCGTACTGGTAGACGTAGAAGGCGCGGTAGAAGTGGGGCACGCGTGCCCACTCCAGCTCCACCTGTGGGTCGACGGCGAAGTCCGGGCCGTGGTACTCCGCGACCAGCCGACCGTACTCCTGCATCAGGCGCTCCGGGGTGAGCCCCTCGCCGGCCTCGACGATGTGGTGGGTGACGAGTTCGAACTCGGCGAACATCGCCTGGCGGAAGATCGTGGTGCGGAAGGTCTCGAGCGCGTCGTTGACGAGGTAGGCGCGCTCCTGGGGATCGGTCGTGCTCGCCAGCAGGTGCGCGGTGAGCAGGCGCTCGTTGAAGGTCGAGGCGACCTCGGCGACGAAGATCGTGTACTGCGCGGTCGGGTGGGGCTGGCCGGCCGAGGAGAAGTAGGAGTGCATCGCGTGGCCGGACTCGTGGGCCAGGGTGAAGACGTCGTTGAGGGCGCCGGCCCAGTTGAGCAGCAGGTAGGGGTGGACGCCGTAGACCCCCATGCTGTAGGCCCCCGAGCGCTTGCCGGGCGTCTCGTGGACGTCGGCCCAGCGGGCGTCCAGCCCGGCGGAGAGGGCCTCGGAGTAGCGCGGCCCGAGCGGCGCCAGCGCCGCCAGCACCGTGTCGCGGGCTTCCGGGAAGCTGAAGCTCCGCTCCGGCATCTCGACCAGCGGGACGTAGAGGTCGTACATGTGGACCGCGTCGAGGCCGAGCAGTCGCTTGCGCAGCGCCACGTAGCGGTGGAGCAGCGGCTGGAAGCGGTGCACGGTGTCGATCAGGTTGGTGTAGACCTCGGTGGGGATTGCCTCGGGCTGGAGCGCCGCGTCGAGCGCGGTCGGGTAGCGGCGGGCGCGCGCGTAGAAGACGTCGCGCTGCTCGCTGGCGGTCAGGAGTGCGCCGAGGGTGTTGCGGTGGCTGAGGTAGGGCGCGTGCAGGGCCTCGTAGGCGTCCTTGCGGACACGGCGGTCGCGCCGCTCGACCAGGCGGAGGTAGCGGCCCTTGGTGACCTCGACCGTGTTGCCGTCGCTGTCGACGATCGAGCCGAAGCGCGTGTCGGCGTTGTCGAAGAAGGTGAAGACGTTGGACGGGGTCTGGGCCATCTCGGCGGTCTCGGCCAGCACCTCCTCGACCTCGGCGTCGCGCACGTGCGGCCGCTCGCGGATGACGCGCTCGATGGTGCGCCGGAAGGGGGCGAGGCCCGGCTCGGCGTCGAGCGCGGCGCGGAGCTGGTCGTCGCTCAGCGTGAGCAGCTCGGGGGCGATCCAGGCGGAGGCACGGCCGAGGGCGACGGCGAGGGCCATGACCTGCTCGTATCGCTGGATCGCGGCGCTGTCACGCGTGTCCTGATCCCGCTCGAGCGCGGCGTAGCCGAAGAGCCGGTCGAGACGCTCGTCGATCTGATCGGAGCGGGTCAGCACGGCAAGCAGCTGGGCCGGACCCTGCTTGAGGGTGCCGCGCAGTGACTCGAGCGTCGGGACCTCGGCCTGCAGCGACTCGCGTTCGGCGTTCCAGGCCGCAACGGTCGGGAAGATGTGCGTCAGGTCCCAGGTCTCGCTCTCGGCCAGCGCGTCGCGCGTCAGCTGCGCCATCGGTCGATGCCTCCTTCATCACGATGCGGTCGTCGTCCCCACGACCTCGCAGCGGGCGTTCCCGCCGCCGCGACTCAGCCCGGCCAGTCTACACGCTCGACGACGAGCGCGCCGCGCCCGGGTCTGGCGGCGCGGCGCGGGGGGTGTTATTCTGCGGTGGCGGGGTCAGCCGCGCCATCCGCGACAGCACAGGGATCGAGCGGGTTCGCCGCGAGGGTGGGCGATGCCTGGCGAGAGGAGCGAGTGGTCTTGGACGAGAAGTCGCTGCTGTTCGAGCTCGCGACGATGGGGCTGTTTGGTGGGGCCTGGAGCATCATCGGCACGCGGTTGATCCGCGACCAGGGGACGGCCGCGCTGGCCCGCATCGGCTACGTGGCCGGTACGATCTCGATCCTCGCCGCGCTGGTCTACATCAGCTACGCCTTCATCCACTACTGAGAGACGTCGAGCGCCGGAGCGCGCGGGCGGGCCACGCGCCCGCCCCGTTCGCGACGGCTGATCCCTCGGCCGACGGACCGCGCGATGTACGCCGCGGTCGATTCCCTCACCTCACGTCCACCACGACCGGGTTGAGCATCCGGATGTCTTCCGCGTCGGCCACGAGGTCGACACCCACGATCGCGTTGCCGCCGACCGTGAAGCGGAAGAGGACGCGCGGGCGTCCCGCGACCAGCCAGGCGGCGCCTGCCTGTCCCGCGATGAGCACCGGGGTCGCGCCGCGCGCGATGCGCAGGAAGCGAGCGACGGGCTCCGACCCTCGCGTCTCCGGGGCAGCCCCGAGCTTCACGGCGGTCGCGTCGGCGCGCAGCACGACGTCCGGGTCGAGGACGGCGAGGAGGCCGGCGAAGTCTCCCTCGCGGGCGGCGGAGAGGAACGCATCGACCAGGCGAGATTGGTGGAGCCGGTCGAGCGGCATCCCGGGGTCCTGGCCGCGGACGCGGCGGCGGGCACGGCTCGCAAGCTGGCGCGCGGCCGGCTCGCTGCAGGCGACGATGCGGGCGATCTCCCCAAACGGCACGCCGAACATGTCGTGGAGCACAAATGCGACGCGCTCGGACGGCGACAGGGCGTCGAGCACGACCAGCAGCGCCAGGCCGACCGAGTCCGCGAG
>DASSZN010000055.1:0-7393 GCA_035702805.1 Thermomicrobiaceae bacterium
GCGTCCGGCTGGATGCCGATCGAGCGCAGCGCCGCCACCGAGTGCTGGGTCGGCTTGGTCTTGAGCTCGCCGGACGGGCCGATGTAGGGCACCAGCGAGACGTGCAGGAAGAAGCAGTTGCCGCGGCCGATCTCGTGCCGCACCTGCCGCGCGGCCTCGAGGAACGGCAGCGACTCGATGTCGCCGACCGTGCCGCCGACCTCGGTGATCACGATGTCGACCTCGGGGCCGTCCATGGCCAGGATGCGCGACTTGATCTCGTTGGTGATGTGCGGGATGACCTGGACCGTGTCGCCGAGGTACTCGCCGCGCCGCTCCTTGGCGATCACCGTGGAGTAGACCTGGCCCGTGGTCACGTTCGCCGAGCCGTGCAGATCGGTGTCGAGGAAGCGCTCGTAGTGGCCGATGTCGAGGTCGGTCTCGGCGCCGTCGTCGGTCACGAAGACCTCGCCGTGCTGGAACGGGTTCATCGTGCCGGGGTCGACGTTGAGGTACGGGTCCAGCTTCTGCATGGTCACCCGCAGGCCGCGGGCCTTGAGCAGGGCGCCCAGGCTGGAGGCCGTCAGGCCCTTGCCGAGCGAGGAGGCGACGCCGCCGGTGACGAAGAGGTGCTTGGTTCTGCTGGACACTGCCAACGCGGGGCTCCCGTGGGGTCGTGAGGATTGGCCGGAATGCGGAGGGACGGCCTCGTCGTCCACGGGCTACCAGCTTATCAGCGAATGCCTGCCGCTTCGTCAGCGGGTGCGGGCGCCGCCGCCCTCGTACGGGTGACCTTCGGTTCGGATAGGCTGATCGGCAACGATTCGGCGAGGAGGTGCGGCGGTGGCGGTGCGCGCGGTGCGCGGCGCGATCCAGGTGGACGCGGACGAGCGCGAACTCGTGCTCGGCGCGACCGCGGAGCTGGTCACGGCCCTGTTCGAGGCCAACGCGCTTTCCCCCGAGGACGTCATCTCCATGGTCTTCACCGCGACCCCCGACCTGACCAGCGAGTTCCCCGCGCTGGCCGCCCGCGAGCTGGGCCTGGCCGACACCCCGCTGCTGTGCGCGGGCGAGATCGCCAAGCCGGGCGCGATGCCGCGGGTGGTGCGGATCCTGGCGCACGTGGAGACGATGCGCTCGAAGCAGGAGGTGCGGCACGTCTACCTCGGCGGGGCCGCCGAGCTGCGCAGGGACATCGCCCAATGAAGACCGCCGTCGTCCTCGGCACCGGCCTGATCGGCACGTCGGTCGCCCTCGCGCTCTCCCGGCACGGCGTGCTCGTGCTGCTCGAGGACCGCGATCCCGACGCGGCCCGCACCGCGGCCTCGCTGGGCGCCGGAACCGTGCTCGTGCCGGACGGCCCGGACGCCCCGGTGGACCTGGCGATCCTGGCCGTGCCCCCGGCGCACGTCGCGCGCGCCCTCGGCGAGGCGCAGGCGCGCAACCTGGCCCGCGCGTACACCGACGTCTGCTCGGTGAAGGCGGGACCCGCGGCCGACGCGGCGGCGCTCGGCCTGGACACGAACGCGTACATCGGCGGGCATCCGCTGGCGGGCCGCGAGAAGTCGGGGCCGCTGGCCGCGCGCGCCGACCTGTTCGAGGGCCGGCCCTGGGTGCTGACGCCGGCCCACGACACCCGGCGCGACGTGCTGAACCGCGCGCTGGAGCTGGTCTCGCTGTGCGGCGCCGTGCCGGTGGTGATGGACCCGGTCGAGCACGACCACGCGGTCGCCCTGATCTCGCACGCCCCGCACCTGGTCTCCGCGCTGATGGCGGCCCGGCTCGAGCACGCCAGCGAGGAGGCCGCGCGGATCGCCGGCCAGGGCGTGCGCGACGTGACCCGGATCGCGGCCGGGGACCCGGCGCTGTGGCGGGAGATCCTGACCGCGAACGCCGGAGCCGTGGCCGACGTGCTGGAGGACTACGCGGGGGACCTGGCCGCGGTGATCGGCTCGCTGCGCGCCCTGGCCAAGGAGCCGGCCGGAACCGCGGGCGACGCGGCGACCGCGGAGCTGGTGGACCGGCTGCGGCGCGGCAACCTGGGCCAGGCCAGGATTCCGGGCAAGCACGGCGCCCCGCGCGCCGCGTACACCGCCGTTCCGGTCGTGATCGGCGACGCTCCCGGCGAGCTGGCCCGGCTGTTCGCGGCGGTCGGCGCGCTGCGGGTGAACATCGAGGACCTGACGATCGAGCACTCGCCCGGCCAGAACGTCGGCCTGGTCACGCTGTACGTGGACCCGGAGGCCGCCGCCGGCCTGGCCGCCCAGCTGGCCGAGCGCGGCTGGACCGTGCAGAACTAAGTTTTCGTCCATCCATCTGTAGTGGGGAGAGCCGGTGTCGGAGTTCAGGCCGTCGGGCCAGGGGATCGTCGTCGCGATCGACGGACCGTCCGGCTCCGGGAAGTCGAGCACCTCCCGGGGCGTGGCCGCCGAGCTGGGACTCCGCTACCTCGACACCGGGGCGCAGTACCGGGCGCTGACCTGGTGGATGCTGCAGCACGGCGTCGACGTGGCCGATCCCGCTCGGATCGCGGCGGCGAGCCTGTGGCCGCGGATCGAGTCGGGCACCGACCCGGAGGCGCCGACGATAACGGTCGACGGGCGCCGCGCCGACCGGGAGATCCGCGGCGCGGCCGTGACCGAGGCCGTCTCCCGGGTGGCCGGGGTGCCGGTCGTGCGCGCCCGGCTGATCGAGTGCCAGCGCGAGTACATCCGCACGGCGCTGGCCGAGGGGCCCGGCATCGTGGCCGAGGGCCGGGACATCGCCGAGGTGGTCTGGCCGGTGGCGCAGACCAAGATCTACCTGACGGCGGATCAGGCCGTGCGCGCCGCCCGCCGCGGGGCCGAGAACGGCGCCGCGGACCTGGCCGGCACCCAGGCCGACCTGGCCCGGCGCGACGCCGAGGACGCGCGCACCACCCGCCCGCTGGACGCCGCTCCCGGCGCCGTCGTGGTGGACGGCACGCACCTGAGCCTGGCCGAGGTGGTGGCCGAGATCGTCGCGATCGCGACGGCCTCCGCGCAGCCGTGAAGGGCCGCCCGCGAATTACGGCACAATAGGAGGGTTAATCTTTCCCGCGGGTGAGGACCTTCCCATGTACGACGACGACGCCGAGTTCGAGCTCGACGCCCCCTTCGACCCGAGCGAGTTCGTCGACGAGTACGGGAACGCCGAGCCGATCGACCTGACCGGCGAGGAGGCCGAGGACGGCGCTCCCGACGGCGGGCCGCTGCCGGTGCTGGCCATCGTCGGCCGCCCCAACGTGGGCAAGTCCACGCTGGTCAACCGGATCCTGGGCCGCCGCGAGGCGGTCGTCCAGGACACCCCCGGAGTGACCCGCGACCGCGTGTCCTATGAGGCCAACTGGTCCGGCCGCCGCTTCATGGTGATGGACACCGGCGGCTGGGAGGTGGACGTCGACGGCCTGGACAAGCGGGTCGCCGAGCAGGCGGAGATCGCCGTCGAGCTGGCCGACGCCGTGCTGTTCGTGGTCGACGCGACCGTGGGCCTGACCGACACTGACGAGGCCTTCGTCCGGGTGCTGCGGCGCAGCAAGAAGCCGACCGTCCTGGTCGCCAACAAGGTCGACAACCCGCAGCTCGAGGCCGAGGCCGCCGCGCTGTGGAACCTCGGCCTCGGCGAGCCGCACCCGATCTCGGCCATGCACGGCCGCGGCGCCGGCGACCTGCTCGACGCGATCTTCGCGGCGCTGCCCGCGCAGCCGCCGGCCGAGCGCTTCGGCGTGCCGCTGGGCGGCCCGCGCCGGGTGGCCCTGGTCGGCAAGCCGAACGTCGGCAAGTCCTCGCTGCTCAACCGCGTGATCGGCGAGAACCGTGTCGTCGTGGACGCGACCGCCGGCACCACCCGGGACCCGGTGGACGAGCTGATCCAGCTCGGCGGCAAGGCCTGGCGCTTCGTGGACACCGCGGGCATCCGCCGCAAGGTGAAGAACACCTACGGCGCCGACTACTACGCCTCGCTGCGCACCGCCGCGGCCATCGAGAAGGCCGAGGTCTCGGTCGTCCTGATCGACGTCAGCGAGCCGCTGGCCGAGCAGGACCTGCGGATCATCTCCAAGGTCGCCGAGTCGGGCCGTGCCCTGGTCATCGCCTACAACAAGTGGGACAAGCTGGACGACGAGCGCCGCTACTACCTCGAGCGCGAGATCGAGCAGGAGCTCGTCCAGGTCCAGTGGGCGCCGCGGGTCAACATGTCGGCCGCGACCGGTCGGCACGTGGACAAGCTGGTCCCGGCGATCGAGACCGCGCTGGAGGGCTGGGAGACCCGGATCTCCACCGGCAAGCTCAACGCCTTCCTCGGTACGCTGGTCGCCGAGCACCCGCACCCGGTGCGCGGCGGCAAGCAGCCGCGCATCCTCTTCGGCACCCAGCCCTCGGCCAAGCCGCCGCGCTTCGTGCTGTTCGCCTCCGGCTTCCTGGAGGCGGGCTACCGCCGCTTCATCGAGCGCCGGCTGCGCGAGGAGTTCGGCTTCGTCGGCTCGCCGATCGAGATCTCGGTGCGGGTGCGCGAGAAGCGCGGGAACCGTACGAAGAAGTAGCGGCCCCGCGCCGCACGGCGCGCCGGCGGACTCCGCGCTCAGTAGGCGACGGTGAACCGCTGCCCGATGTGGGCGCCGGACTCCGCCTCGTCGACCAGCGCGATGGCGAAGTCCTCGGCGGAGATGAAGCTGTTGCCCTCCTCGTCGCTGAGCAGCTGGTCGCCGCCGAGCCGGAACTTGCCGGTGCGCTCGCCGGGGGCGATGACGGCGGCCGGGCTCGCGTAGGACCACTGCACGTCGGTGATCCCGCGCAGCCAGCCGAGCAGCTCCGCGTGGGCCAGCGCCTCGCCCTTGTACGCGTCCGGGAAACCGGGCTGGTCCACGAGGCGCTGGCCGGGCGCCACCTCGAGGCTGCCCGCCCCGCCGACGACGACCACCGGCGGCGCGGCGCCGTCGAGCGCGCGCAGGCCGCCGATCAGGCCCTCGCCCACCTCGTGGTACGCCAGGGTCTGGTCCAGGCCCGGGCCGCGCTGGGAGACGGCGGCGATCACCGCGTCCGCGCCCTCCACCAGCCGGGTGACGGACGCGGGGTCGGTCACGTCCCCGGTCTGCACGGTCAAAGCGTCGTTCTGCTCGGTCACCCGCGACGGGTCGCGGACCACGGCCGTGACCTCGTGGCCGCGGTACAGCGCCTCGGACACGACGCGCTGGCCGATCATCCCGCTGGCTCCGAACACCACTAGTTTCGCCATACCTCTTACTCCGTTCTGGTCCCTCTGGTCAGGATCGCGAACGCGCCGAGCGCGAGGGCGTCGAACAGCGCGATCACCACGCCCATCGGCGCGGCGTCGTGCCGTCCGCCCAAGCCTACGAGCGGTGAGGCGAGCGCGCCCAGGACGTACGGAGTCGGCCCGAGCAGCGAGGCCGCCGCGCCCGCCGCGTCGCCGTGCTTCGCGAGGCCCAGCGCCCCGGCGTTCGGCATGACCAGGCCGAGGCAGGCCACGTTGAGGAACAACATCGGCAGCAGCACGGGTAGTCCCGCGCCGCCGAGCACGCTCAGCAGAACCCCGACACCGCCCGCGGTCACACCGGCCAGCCCGGCGAGCATCAGCGCGCGCGGCCGGAACCTGCCGACCAGCACCCGGCTGGCCTGGCTGCCGAGCACGATGCCGGCGCCGTTCGCGGCGAAGACCAGGCTGTACTGCTGGGCCGTCAGACCGTGGATGTCCTGGAGCACGAAGGGGGAGCCCGAGATGTAGCCGAACATGCCGCCGAGCGCGAGGCCGCTGCCGAGGAGGCAGCCCACGAACACGCGGTCCCTCAGCAGCCTGCGGTACACCGGCAGCAGCGCGCCGGGTCCGCCGCCGGCCCGTCGCCGCTCGGCCGGGAGCGACTCGCCGAACAGGAACACCGAGGCCGCCAGGAGCGCGGCGCCGATCCCCGCCAGCACGAGGAAGACGCCGCGCCACGTGGTCCAGTGCAGCAGTTGCCCGCCGATCACCGGCGCCGCGATGGGCGCGATGCCGTTGACGACCATCAGCGTCGCGAAGAGCCGCGCCGTGGCGGTCCCGTCATCCCCCCGATCGCGCACCGCGGCCGTCGCGATGACCATGCCCGCGCCGCCCGCCGCGCCCTGGACCAGGCGCATCGGGATCAGCACCCAGATCGAGGGCGCGAGCGCGCAGAGCACTGATGCGGCCGTGTACAGCGCCACGCCGATCAGCAGCGGCCGGCGGCGCCCGCGCGCGTCGCTGAGCGGCCCGACGAACAGCTGCCCGAGCGCGAGGCCGATGAGGCAGGCAGTGAGCGTCAACTGCGTGGCCGAAGCCGTGGTGTCCAGATCCGCGGCCATCGCCGGCAGGCCCGGGACGTACATGTCCAGCGAAAGCGCCGCGAGGGCGCTCAGCGAGCCCAGAAGCAGGATCGGCTGACCCGCCGAACGGGTGGATTCGGCGGTCGTGGTCTCGGTGGACAGTGCCATACGGGGGATGCTCCAAGCCGGCTGGTAAAGGTCGCGCTCCGGCATTGTCACCTACCAGCGTCGACCTGGGGAAATCCCGGGCCGCGCGGGGACGCGCGGGAGGAGTCACAGGAGTAGCGTTGGAAGTAGTGGACGTCCTTACGGCGTCCCGGGTCGACGTGAGGGGTGTGGCAGGCGGTGCAGGACGAGTCCGCCCTGGGGGCCACCGGGGTGTTGACGATCGGCACGCGGGGGACGGCGGGACCCGGCGAGGCATTGCTCAAGATCCGCGGAGGTACGGAGGCGTATATCGCCTGGTCCGAGCGGCCGCTGCCGCGCGGTGCCCGGGTGCTGGCCGTGACCGCCCGCGGACCGCGCACCGTCGAGGTGGTCCCGTGGCCCGAAGATCCTTTGGACGAGCTCGGCGCGACCGGGCCGTCATGACCGTGATTGGAAAGTAGGAGAGCCATGCTGTTCTACAAGGTGCCGGCCCCGGACCAGGCGATGCTGGTCTCGGGCGGCCGTCGGCAGGGCGGGGCGCCGTTCCGGGTGGTGACCGGGCACGGCACCTACGTGCTGCCGGTCTTCCGCAAGGTGCGTTTCCTGACGCTGGCGATGGCCGAAGCGGAGGTCTCCGAGACCTGCGTGACCAAGCAGGCCATTCCGCTGCAGGTCAAGGCCATCATCGCGTTCAAGGTGGGCAACGACCCGGAGTCCATCGTCAACGCCGGGCAGCGCTTCCTGTCCGACCAGAACCAGATGGCGGTGCTCACCGGCCGGATCTTCGCGGGCCACCTGCGCTCGATCATCGGCTCGATGACCGTCGAGGAGATCATCACCGAGCGGCAGAAGCTGGCCGAGGCGGTGCTGGACACCTCGAAGGGGGAGATGGCGAAGATCGGCCTGCTGGTCGACTCGCTGCAGATCCAGTCGATCGACGACATGGGCAGCGGCTA
>DASSZN010000082.1:0-4600 GCA_035702805.1 Thermomicrobiaceae bacterium
GTACGCGGACGCCCGCCGCATCGCCGAGCGCCTCATGGCGGCCTACGTCGACGGGGAGGTCGACCAGGTCGAGATCTTCTACAACGGCTATATCTCGCCGCTGTCGCAGGTCATCCGCCGCGAGACCCTGCTGCCGCTGCAGAAGGCGACGATCCTCGATGATGAGGAGCACGAGGATGACCAGGACGATCAGGGCCGGCAGGACGGCAAGCACGCGCTCGTCGAGTACGAGCCCGGCCCGGAGGAGATTCTCAAGCGACTGGTGCCCGACTACGTTGAGATCTCCATCTATCGCGCACTGCTGGAGTCCACGGCGTCCGAGCACGGCGCCCGGATGACCGCGATGCGCAACGCCTCAGACAACGCGAGCCAGTTGATCGACGACTACACCTTGGAGATGAACCGGGCCCGGCAGGCCGAGATCACGCAGGAGATCATGGAAGTCGTGGCCGGCGCCGAAGGCCTCGGATAAGGAGACAACCACAGACTTATGGCTACCACCACAGAAGAAGAGACCCCGCGCGAGAGCCGGGAGCGCAACATCGGCCGGATCGAGGAGATCCAGGGCGTCGTCATCGAGGCCGTGTTCCCGGACCGGCTGCCGGAGATCAACCACGCGATCACCGTCAAGCGCCCTGAGGCGGCCAAGGAGGAGGAGGACGAGGCGATCAACTCGGTCGTCGACGACTACCTCGTCTGCGAGGTCCAGCAGCACCTTGGCGATGACCGCGTCCGCGCGGTCGCCATGGACACCACCGACGGCCTCTCCCGCGGGGCCGAGGTGGTCGACACCGGTGCGCCGATCACCGTGCCCGTCGGACCCGGCACCCTGGGCCGGATTTTCAACCTGCTCGGCGAGCCGATCGACTTCGGCGACCCGATCCCGGACGACACCGAGCGCTGGCCGATTCACCGTGAGGCTCCGACGGTCGAGCAGCTGACGCCGACCACCGAGATGTTTGAGACCGGCATCAAGGTCATCGACCTGCTGGCGCCCTACGCCAAGGGCGGCAAGGTCGGCCTGTTCGGCGGTGCCGGCGTGGGCAAGACGGTCATCATCCAGGAGCTCATCCACAACCTCGCCCAGGAGCACGGCGGCCTGTCGGCCTTCTGCGGCGTGGGCGAGCGCAGCCGCGAGGGCAACGACCTGTGGCTGGAGATGAAGGAGTCCGGCGTTCTGGACAAGACGATGCTCGTCTTCGGCCAGATGAACGAGCCTCCCGGAGCCCGCATGCGCGTCGCCCTCTCCGGTCTGACCATGGCCGAGTACTTCCGTGACCAGGAGGGTCAGGACGTGCTGCTGTTCATCGACAACATCTTCCGGTTCGTCCAGGCCGGCTCCGAGGTCTCCGCGCTCCTGGGCCGGATGCCGTCCCAGGTGGGCTACCAGCCGACGCTGGAGTCCGAGATGGGGCAGCTGCAGGAGCGGATCACCTCGACCCGCAAGGGCTCGGTGACCTCGATCCAGGCCATCTACGTGCCGGCCGACGACCTCACCGACCCGGCCCCGGCGTCGGCGTTCGCCCATCTGAACGCGACCACGACCCTGTCGCGGTCGATCTCGGAGAAGGGCATCTACCCGGCGGTCGACCCGCTGGACTCGACCTCGACGATCCTCAAGCCGGAGATCCTCGGCGATGAGCACTTCCAGGTCGCCAACCGGGTCAAGGAGGTGCTGCAGCGCTACCGCGAGCTGCAGGACATCATCGCCATCCTCGGCATCGACGAGCTCTCCGACGAGGACCGGGTGACGGTCAACCGGGCGCGCAAGATGGAGCGCTTCCTCTCCCAGCCGTTCCACGTGGCCGAGCAGTTCACCGGCATCTCCGGCAAGTACGTGCCCGTGGAGGAGTCGATCCGCGGCTTCAAGGAGATCCTGGAGGGCAAGCACGACGACGTCCCGGAGCGCGCCTTCTTCATGAAGGGCTCGATCGACGAGGTCGTCGCCGACGTCCGCGGGTCCTCCGGGTCCGACGACGGTGGCTCCGGCGACTCCGGCGACGCCGAGAACGAGAACGCGTCCGGGTCCGGCTCCGAGGCCGGCTGAGTGGCACCGGAACAGTCAGGTAGGCGCTGATGGCTGAGCACGAGAAGTTCCAGGTCGAGGTCCTCACCCCGGAGGGGGAGGTGTTCGCCGAGGAGGTCCAGATGATCTCGACCAAGACCGCGGTCGGTTCCATCGGCGTGCTCGCCCATCACGCGCCGCTGCTGGCGATGCTCGATCCCACCGAGCTGCGGCTGTACCGCTCCGACTCCGACATCGTCCGCTTTGCCCAGTCCGAGGGCTACCTCCAGGTCGGCGAGAACCGGGCGCTCATCCTCGTCGAGGAGGCCCATGAGCCGGGGGCGCTGGACGCCTCCGAGCTCCGCGACCGACTCCAGCAGGCCGAGCGGGTGCTCGACGAGTCCGACGAGGACAGCGAGAAGCGTCGCGTCGCCGAGCGCGACAAGCGCCGGCTGGAAGCATTCCTGCGCATCACCGAGACCGGCTGAGCCGGCGCCGCCGCCCGGGTTGGAGCTGAGCATCATCCGGAACACCTAGTCTCTGAGGTCGCATGCTTGACGAGCTGGTTCTGGCCGAACGGCTGATCGGATACGAGACGTCGCGACCGGATGTTCTGGTGGCGGCCGCAGGATTCGTCAAGGGCTGGCTCGAATCCCGGGACATCGAGGTGCGCGACCACGATCACAACGGCTTTCCCGTGCTGGTGGCTGATGTGGGCTCGGCCCGCGAGGACGCCCCGTGCGTCGTCTTTCACGGCCACCTCGACGTCGTCCCCGGCCGCCCGGAGCAGTTTGAGCCGCGGGTGGACGGGGATCGGCTCGTCGGCCGGGGCGCCTACGACATGAAGGGCGGCCTGGCGGCGATGATGTGCGCGCTCAAGGACCTGGAGGACCAGGACGCGGTGCGGGTGCGCCTTGTGTGCGTGCCGGACGAGGAGTCCGAGGAGATCGACGAGCGCTCCACCGACGCGTTCGTCGCCGCCGGGCTCGGCGGGCACTTCGCCATCACCGGAGAGCCGACGAACATGCACATCGGCGTCGAGGCCAAGGGCGTGCTCGCCATGCGGATCGTCGTCCACGGCCGCTCGGCGCACAGCTCCACACCCTGGCTGGGCGACAACGCCGTGCTCAAGGCCATCGACGTCTTCCGGGCGATCGAGTCACTGCCGTTCAGCCGGGAGTCGTCGGAGATGTTCGACCGGCCGTCGATCAACCTCGGCCGCATCGCCGGGGGCGACGCGCTCAACAAGGTCCCGGACCGCTGCGAGATGGCGGTCGACATCCGCTACCTGCCCGGGCAGGACCCCGGCGAGATCCTCGCCCAGGTCCGCGAGATCCCGGAGATCGACGTCAAGCGCACGTTCCTGCATCCCCCGGTCACCGTCTCCCGTGGCAACCCGTATGTGCAGGGCCTGCGCGAGGCGGTGTCGCGGGCAATCGAGGGCGAGGTCATGAGCGTGGGCCGCGACGGCGCGTCGGACGCGGCATCGTTCATCGAGGCCGGGATCCCCGCGGTTGAGTTCGGACCCGCGGGCGGCGGTCACCACGGCCCGGACGAGTGGGTGTCGGTGGCGTCGCTGCAGCGCTACCGGGGAGCGCTCGGCGCGTTTGTGCGAGGACTGCCGGCCCGGCTGGCGCAGGGCGAGGGCCCGCCGTCGCCGCTGCGCGCCGTTGACGGAGGCCGAGCGTGATCCCGCGCAGCCGCGCGGGGACGCTGTGGCGGGCGTTCGCCGCCGCCGTGGTCGTCATCGCGGCCACCGCCGCGACCACCGCGGTCGCCGGCCTGCTCCAGTTCAAGCAGCTGGCCACCGACCTCTCCGGTCAGCCGGCGCTCAAGAACGCCAACGTGACACTGCCGCCGCCCGGGGCGCCGCAGACGATTCTCGCGATCGGCTCCGATCACCGGGCCGGTGAGCCCTACCAGTCGGCGAACACCGACACGATGATGCTGATCCGGCTCAACCCCAACTCCTCGACGATCAACGTCCTGTCGATTCCGCGCGACCTGGAGGTCACGGTCCCCGGCTACTCCGGCAACTACAAGATCAACGCCGCGTACTCGCTGGGCGGGCCGAACCTGATGATCAAGACGATCAAGCAGAACGTCTTTCCGAATCTCAAGGTCAACCACATCCTCGACGTCAACTTCTCCGGCTTCGCCGACCTGGTCGACGCCATCGGCTGCGTCTACAGCGCCATCGACGAGCGCTACTACAACAACACGCTGTACACCGACTACTCCAGCGTCGACATCCAGCCCGGCTATCAGAAGCTGTGCGGCGGCAACAACGCGACCGGCAACGGCGCCCTGGCGTTTGTGCGCTACCGCCACACCGACTCCGACATCGTCCGCAACGCCCGCCAGCAGGACTTTGTCCGCTGGGCCAAGGAGCAGTACAGCCTCGGACAGTTGGTGGCCAATCGCGACCGGCTGCTGCGGATCTTCGGCGACCATGTCCAGACCGACAACAACCTGCACACCGGCGACGGGCTGGAGAACCTGTTCAACCTTGTCCTCAACGCCGACGGTCTGACGGTGAAGTCGATCCCGTTCCCGGCGATCCTCAACAACTGCGTGGCGCCCGCGCCCGGCCAG
>DASSZN010000092.1:0-2317 GCA_035702805.1 Thermomicrobiaceae bacterium
AAACACCGCACTGTGCTGGAGAGCGGCGCGGGCCGGCTGCTCGTAGCCGCTCGTAATCGTGCCGGCCCGCGCGCGTCCCCGATTCTTCTCCGCAGGCGCAGCGACTTCCCGCGGCTCGTAGAGGTTCACGGGCAACGCGGCCGAAGGTCGAGACGGACGTTCCGCGGCGTAGTCGCGTGGCGTGGCTAACGTACTCCGATTAACACAGGCAGTAGTGACAGCCACATTAGTATGTGAATTGAAACCGGCGCCGCGCGTACGTGAGGAGCGTTATGTGCTTGACGCTTGACGGCACGCGAGGACTGTGCCACACTTGACGCGTGGCGAATGCCTGGTCAGCGAGCGAGCGTGGAGAGGGGCGAACGTGGCCGAGGTGATGCTTCCCTATCGGACCGACTGGCGGGCGATGGCGTCTCTACTCGACTACGCCAAGGGCAAGGGGATCGACCGGCCGGCCCTCGAGGCGCGCCTCGGCGCCGGGGAGGCGCTGCGCGAGACCCTCAACGCCGTGGAGCAGCTCGGCCTCGTCCTCCGCGACGACGGCGGCGACGTCCGCCTCACGCCCCTCGGTGAGCGCGTGGCCTACGCCAGCAGCGAGGGGCAGCGGCGCGAGGAGCTCGCCGGCGCCATGCTGAGCTACCTGCCCTACGCCATCCCCCTCGAGCGCGCCGTCGCCGAGGGGTTGAGCGTCCTCGACGGGCCCTGGGTCGAGCGCGTCTGGCAGGTGGACATGCGTCTCGGCCAGCCACGCAACCGCGTCGAGGAGGCGCGCACCTTCTACTTCCGGCTCGCCGACGAGGCCGGTCTGGGCAGCTACCGGCGCGGCGTCCGCGGCCAGCCCACCCGGCTCGACCTGGCGCCCGACCTGGGCCGCCGCCTGGGCGAGCTTCGGGAGCAGGCCGGCCAGACCGAGCCGGCCGCGTCCGCCGAGACCCCGCCGGCCGCCGCGCCGTCGGTCGCGGCCGCCGCGCCCAGCCCCCTGGCGACCGTCGCCGCGCCGGGCGGCAGCGTCTCGCTCCAGATCACCGTCGACCTCAGCGGCTGGGACCTCGACCGCATCGAGGCCTTCCTGCGCCTCGTCGGCGTCGTCCACGACTGAGCCCGGGCCGGCACGGCGCGATCGGCTCGGCTCCGCCGACCGGCCGGACGGCGACCCAGCGTCGCCGGGGTGCCGTGGTAGAGTGGCGCCCTCACGCCGGATCGCGACGCTGGGGATCCCGCCCGGCACCGGTGGCACTAGCGGCACCGGCGTGCCCCGGACGGTGGACGGAGGTGGCGGGCATGGCGACACGGCGCGACGGGCCGGCGTCGGGCGATGGGGGCGCGGCTGGCGCGCGCGAGCCGGAGGAGCCCAACGCGTCTCCCATCCCGGCGCCCTTCGTGCCGGGGCTCGAGCTCAGCGAGCGCTACTACCGGGAGGCCGTCCGCCCGGTCCTCGATCGCCACTTTCCGGGGCTGCGCTACGCCGCCGCCCTCGTGGGCCACTGCTCGGACGTGCTCGGCTACGACACGCCGCGCTCGGCCGACCACCACTGGGGGCCGCGCCTGCAACTCTTTCTGCCCGAGGCGGACGGTCCGGACCTCGGCGCCGCCGTCGACGCGGCGCTGCGCCGTGAGCTCCCGCTCGAGTTCCTCGGCTTCCCGACCAGCTTCACCCCGCCCGACGAGATTGGCGTGCGCCTGATGCGCCGCGTGGCCTCCGGGCCGGTCGAGCACATGGTCGAGCTGGTGACGGTCGGCGGCTACTGCCGCTACTTCCTGGGGGTCGAGCCCGATGCGACGCTCGGGCTGCTCGACTGGCTCTCCTTCCCCGAGCAGGAGTTGCTCGGGCTGACTACCGGGCGTGTCTTCCACGACGGCCGGGGCGAGCTGACCGCCCTGCGGCGCAGGCTCCGCTACTACCCCGACGACCTCTGGCGCTACCTGCTCGCCGTCCAGTGGCGGCGCGTCGCCCAGCAGGAGGCGTTCGTCGGCCGCTGCGGCGAGGTGGGGGACGAGGCGGGCTCCGCCATCGTCGCCGCCGACCTCGCGCGCGACCTGATGCGTCTCGGCTTCCTGATGGAGCGGACCTACGCGCCCTACGCCAAGTGGCTGGGGACGTCCTTCGCCCGGCTCGACTGCGGCCCCGCGCTGCTCCCGCCGCTGCGGCGGGCGCTCGCGGCGACCTCCTGGCGGGAGCGGGAGGCGGTGCTGGGCCAGGCCTGCGTCGCCCTCGCCGAGCGGCACAACCGGCTGGGGATCACCGAGCCGCTGCCCGCCGCGCTGGCGCCCTACTACGGGCGGCCCTTCCTGGTCATCAACGGCGAGCGCTTCGCCG
>DASSZN010000177.1:0-11200 GCA_035702805.1 Thermomicrobiaceae bacterium
GCCGGCCAGCCGTCGAGTGAGCTCCACGAGCTGTCGCGCATGCGCAAGACGATCGCCCGCCGCATGGGCGAGAGCTGGCAGCAGGCGCCGCACTTCTACGTCACGATGGCGATCGACATGGGTCGCGCGCTCGCGCTGCGCACGCAGGTCAACGAGCAGGTCGAGGGGCCGCAGCAGGTGTCGGTCAACGACCTGATCGTCAAGGGCGCCGCCCTGGCGCTGCGGAAGTTCCCCGCGCTGAACGCCAGCTTCGCCGGGGAGCAGGTGCGCGTCTACGACCGCATCGACGTCGGCGTGGCGGTGGCGGTCGAGGGCGGGCTGATCAGCCCGGTCATCCCGGACACCGACCACAAGCCGCTCGGCGAGATCGCGGCCATGTCCAAGGACCTGATCGAGCGCGCCCGCAACGGCGGCCTCAAGCCGGAGGAGTACCAGGGCGGCACCTTCACCGTCAGCAACCTGGGCATGTACGGCGTCGAGAACTTCATCGCGGTGATCAACCCGCCCCAGGCGGCGATTCTGGCGGTGGGTGCCATCCGCACCGTGCCGGTCTACGTCGACGACGAGTTCGTGCCGGCGCAGCGCATGGAGGTCACCCTCTCGGCCGACCACCGGGTCACGGACGGCGCCGAGGTGGCGCGCTACCTGATCGAGCTGAAGCGGCTGCTCGAGAACCCGATGCTGCTCGCCGTGAGCTAGACACCGCCCCAACTGAGCCTACCGTCAGACAGGGGCGCGATTCGTCGCGCCCCTTGACGTTGCCGGGGAACCGGTCTCGGGCAGCGGATCTCGACGCCCGCGATACGCGTCACGCCTCCGGCGTCGCCCCGGCGCGGAGTGCGAGCGCCTGCCGGTAGAGGTCGCTCCGCGCCAGGCCGGTCTCCCGTGCCACCGCCCGCGCGGCCGCGCTCGGCGCCTCGCCTGCCTCCAGTCGCGCCGCCAGCAGCGCGCTCGCGTCCGGCTGCTCCTCCGCCGACGCTGCCGCGGGGCCGGCGCCGACGACGAGCACGTACTCGCCGCGCGGCGGCTGCTCCCGCACCCGCTGCCGCGCCGCCACCAGCGTGGTCCGGACCACCTCCTCGTGGAGCTTGGTCAACTCCCGGCAGAGCGCGACCGGACGGTCGCCCAGCACCGCTGCCAGGTCCTCCAGCGCGGCCGCCAGCCGGTGCGGCGCCTCGTACAGAACCAGCGGCAGCCTCGCCCGGCTCAGCTCGACGATCGCCTCACGTCGCTCGCGCGCTCGGCGGGGCAGGAATCCGCCGAAGACGAAGCCTCCCGGCACGAGCCCCGACGCTGCCACGGCCGCCACCAACGCCGAGGCGCCCGGGACCGGCTCGACGCGCGCGCCGCGCTCGAGCGCGCGCCGCACCAGCCCTTCCCCCGGGTCCGCGATGCCCGGCATGCCCGCGTCGGAGATCACGGCCACGTCGCCGCTCTCCAGCGCCCGCAGGACCTCCTCCTCCCGGCCTGCACCGCTGTGCGCGTGGTAGC
Organism: Thermomicrobiaceae bacterium; assembly: GCA_035702805.1. Taxonomy (GTDB): domain Bacteria; phylum Chloroflexota; class Chloroflexia; order Thermomicrobiales; family Thermomicrobiaceae; genus DASSZN01. The sequence continues at coordinate 1,492 of DASSZN010000177.1, forward strand.
TGATCATCGGCGTCTCGATGCCGAAGTGCTTGAGCAGGCGGCCGGAGTGGCGCGTGTCCTCGGCCGCGATCAGGTCCACCTCGCGCAGCACCCGCAGCGCCCGCAGCGTGATGTCCTCCAGGTTGCCTATCGGGGTTGCGACCAGGTAGAGCACGCCCACCGAGCACGCGCCTTTCGCCGGCGCCGGCCCGTGCGGTACAATCCGTACGGACACCGAGCGCCGCCTCACGAGAGTACCCGAAGGATCGCAACGAGGATGGACCAGGAGGCGAACGGCCGCGCGGAGGCATCGGCGCAGTCGCAGTCATTGTACCGGAAGTACCGTCCGCGCTCGTTCGCCCCGGAGGAACTGGTCGGGCAGGAGGCGATCGCGCGCACGCTGCGCAACGCTATCGCGCTCGACCGCGTGGCCCACGCGTACCTCTTCTGCGGCCCGCGCGGCACCGGCAAGACGACCACCGCCCGCCTGCTCGCCAAGGCCGTCAACTGCCTCGACCCCGACCCGGCCAACCGTCCCTGCAACGTCTGCGCCGCCTGCCAGGCGATCAACGCCGGCGCCGCCGTCGACATCATCGAGATCGACGCCGCCTCCAACCGCGGTGTCGACGACATCCGCGACCTGCGCGACAAGGTCAAGTACGCCCCGACCGCCCTGCGTGTGCGCTTCTACATCATCGACGAGGCGCACCAGCTCACGCGCGACGCCTTCAACGCCTTCCTCAAGACGCTCGAGGAGCCACCGGGCCACGTCAAGTTCGTGCTGGCGACCACCGAGCCCGACAAGCTCCCCGACACGGTCGCCTCGCGCTGCCAGCGATTCGACTTCCACCGCTTCCCGGTGTCGGTCGCCGTCGAGCACATGCGGCGCGTCTGCGCGCTGGAGGGGCTGGAGGTCGAGGATGAGGCGCTGCGGCTAATCGCTCGCCAGTCGACCGGGAGCATGCGTGACGCGCTCGGCCTGCTCGACCAGCTCGCCCTCTTCTGTGACTCGCCCGAGGGCCGCCGGCCGATCAGTGCCGACGACGTGCGGCGGGTGGTGGGCCTGAGCCGCGGTGACCGGCTCGTCGCGCTGGTCGGCGCGCTGGCGCGCCGCGACGTGGCCGCCGGGCTCAAGACGATCGCCGAGGCGACCGAGAACGGCGAGGACGTCCACCAGCTCAACCGGCAGCTCGTCGCCTACCTGCGCACGCTGCTCCTCATCCGCGCCGGCGGGTCGCCCGACGAGACGACCCCGGAGGCGCTCGACCAGGCCCAGCGCTTCAGCCTGGCCGAGCTCGCCGCGCTCGTTCGCACCTTCAGCGGCATCGAGGGGGCGCTCAACCGGAGCTCCTTCGCGCAGCTGCCCCTGGAGATCGCGCTGGTCGAGTCGATCGTCGGCACCGGCGCCGAGGCGGGGCTCGGCGACTTCGCCGACCAGCCCACGCCCGCGCCCGCCGCGGCGAGCCGGCCGGCCGAGAACCCGCGCGCCGAGTACCGCCCCGAGCCGCCACGGCATCGCGCGGCACCCGAGCCGTCGACCCGGTCGCGCCCGCCGGCATCGGTGTCGGCCGCTGCCCCTGCACCGGCCGCGACCGCCGTGCCGCCGGCACCACCCGCCGGACCGGACCTCGAGCGCCTGGTTGCCATCTGGACGCAGATCCGTCGCGATGTCAAGGCGGCAAACTCGCGCATCGCCGCGCTCCTCGGCTCGGTGGACCCGGTCGCCATTCGCGGCGACGAGGTCGTGCTGGTGTCGCCGTACGAGTTCCACCGCAACAAGCTGAACGAGGAGGGCGCTCGCCGCGTGGTCGAGGACTCGGTGGCCCGGCACCTGGGCGCCGGCTTCCGGATCACCTGCGTCGCGCCCGAAGAGGCGCGGTTCGCCGCGTCGGCGACGGTGGTGGAGACGAGCGTCCCCTCTGCGGCCACCCCGAGCGCCGCGAACGGCAACGGAGCCGCGCCGGCCCCCGAGCCGGACCCGCCCGCGCCCGTCGAGGACGATGACGACGAGGTCCGCCTGCGGGCGGCGCGTGCCATCTTCGCCGCCGAGGAGGTCGATCCGCGCTAGCGTCCCCGCTCAGGCACCCGGCCCCGTCTCGCGCCGCGCCCGCATCCCGGACCCGATCGCGACCAGGCCCGCCACGATCAGTGCCGCCGCCAGTATGTACACCACCCCGGTCACGCCCGCGAACCCGCTCAGGTTCAGCACCACCTCGAAGAAGGCCGCCAGCGCCACGAAGACGATCAGGCCGGTCACGACGAATCGCATCCCCGTCCGGGTGGTCGACGGGTCGCCGGCCCAGGCCCCCTGGACGATCAGCCCGATGCCGAGTGCGGTCGGGAAGATCAGCGCCCAGACGTAGGCCCAGGTCTCCCAGTGGTCGAAGGTGTTCTGGAACAGCAGGATCAGCCCGACTACGGTGACGATGCTGCCCGGGATGGCCAGCGGCGCGCCGCGCCGGCCGCGCGCCACCATGGCCGCGAAGCAGAGCAGCCCCGCCGCGATCACGACGAACGGCCAGCCGAAGGAGAACAGGTCGACGCCCAGCTGGTCGAGCAGCAGGAGCGCTCCCAGCACGACCAGGACAATCCCGGCCACCGCCGCGGCCGGGGTCCGGCCACGCTCCACGTCCATCGTGCCCTCCATCCCGGGACGCAATCCCTCACGGCGGCCGACGCGAGCCGTCCACGGGCACGCCGGTCGCCCGATCCACTCTAGCCCGTCGCGCGTGTCGCGGATGTCGCACCGCGTCGCGCACTCTCTCAGCCGTGTGTCAGGTCGGAGCGCGCGAGTCCGGCCGCGGTGGCGCGTGCCGCCGGCCTCCCGACGCTTTCCGCGTACGGACGCCGCTCCGATGGGGGGCGCGGCGTGTGCTACACTCGCCCTGTGCCTCCACGGCACCAGACGGACCGGGCGATCGGAGGGCGTCGCGTGACCAAGCTCAGCCTCGAAGAGGTCGACCATGTGGCCATGCTGGCCCGGCTCGGGCTGACGCCCGAGGAGCGCGAGCGCATGCGTGAGCAGCTCTCCTCGATCCTGGAGCACATCAGCCGGCTCCAGGAGCTCGACACCGAGGCGATCCCGCCCACGGCCCAGGTGATCACGCTCGAGAACGTCATGCGCGACGACGACGTCCAGCCCTCGCTGACCCTCGAGCAGGTCCTGGAGAACGCGCCCCAGTCCGAGGACGGCATGTTCAAGGTCAACGCCGTGCTCGAGGAGTCATGACCCCCAGTGTGAAGGCGAGGCGACGGTGTTGGAGGAACTGACCCGGCTGACCGCGGCTGAGGCACGGCGCCGGCTCGACCGGCGCGAGATCAGCGCGAGCGAGCTGACCGAGGCCCATCTGGAGCGAACCCACCGGCTCGAGCCGCGGGTCCACGCGTTCATCACCGTGCTCGACGACGTCGCGCGTCGGCAGGCCGCGGCGGCCGACCGGCGCATCGCCGACGGGCAGGTCCAGCCCCTCACCGGCATCCCGGTCGCGCTCAAGGACATCCTGTGCACCGTCGACGCGCCGACGACCGCCGCGTCGCGAATCCTGGACGGCTACCGGTCGCCCTACGACGCCACCGTCGTCGCGCGGCTGCGCGCGCAGGGCGCCGTCTTCGTCGGCAAGGCCAACACCGACGAGTTCGCGATGGGGTCGTCGACGGAGAACTCCGCCTTCTTCACCACGCACAACCCGTGGGACCTCGCCACCGTCCCGGGCGGCAGCAGCGGCGGCTCGGCCGCGGCGGTCGCGGCCGAGGAGGCGGTGGTGTCCCTCGGCTCGGACACCGGCGGGTCGATCCGCCAGCCAGCCGGCTTCTGCGGCGTGGTCGGCATGAAGCCGACCTACGGCCGCGTCTCGCGCTACGGCCTGATCGCCTTCGCCAGCAGCCTCGATCAGATCGGGCCCTTCGCGCGCACCGTCGAGGACGCCGCCATTCTCCTGGGCGCCATCAGCGGCGTCGACCCCAACGACTCGACCTCGGTCGACCAGCCGGTCCCCGACTACGCGCGGCTGCTCGACGGCGACATCCGGGGCATGCGCGTCGGGGTCGCGCGCGAGTACCAGATCGCGGGGATCGAGCCGGGTGTCGAGGCCGCGGTGGCCGCCGCCATCGACGTCCTGCGCGGGCTGGGAGCCGAGATCGTCGAGGTCAGCCTGCCCCACACCGAGTACGCGCTGGCTACGTACTACATCGTGGCACCGGCTGAGGCCAGCGCCAACCTGGCCCGCTTCGACGGCGTCAAGTACGGCCTGAGCATTCAGGGCGACACGCTGCTCGACAGCTACCTCGAGACGCGCGGTCGCGGGTTCGGCGCCGAGGTCAAGCGCCGCATCATGCTGGGCACCTACGCCCTCAGCTCCGGCTACTACGATGCGTATTACGTCAAGGCCCAGAAGGTCCGGACCCTCATCAAGCGCGACTTCGACGAGGCCTTCGGCAGCGTCGACGTCATCGTCGCGCCGACCTCACCCACCGTCGCCTTCCCGATCGGCGCGCGCACGACCGACCCCATCCAGATGTACCTGTCCGACATCTTCACCATCCCGGCCAACATGGCCGGAATTCCCGGGATCGCCGTCCCCTGCGGCTTCTCCGGCGGGCTGCCGGTGAGCCTGCAGGTGATGGGGCGCGCCTTCGACGAGTCCACCATCCTCCGGGTCGCCCACGCCTACGAGCGCGCGACCGACTGGCACGCGCGGCGCCCTGCGCTCGACCTCGAGCCGACCGAGTCGCGGCCTGCCGGGCACGGAGCGTAGGCGCCATGGCCGGCATCGTCGGGTCCCTCACCGACCTCTTCACGCGCGTTCGCGGCCGGCTGGTCGTCGCGATCGTCCTGGTCATCGGGCTCTACTTCGTGGTGGCCTTCGGCCAGCAGGCCTGGAAGGCGCGGGCGCTGGAGGCGGAGGTCGCCGGCCGGCAGGCGGCTCTGGCGACGATGCAGGCTCGTCACGATGCCCTGCAGCAGCAGGTGAACATCTATCAGTCGGCCCAGTACCAGTCCTATGTCGAGCGGATCGCCCGCCGCGATCTCAACCTGTCAAAGCCGGGCGAGACGGTCATCTTGACGCAACTCGTGGGCACGCCGGTCCCGGAGGTGACGCCGACTCCCACGGCTACACCCGTGACGGGCCAGCAGGCGAACTGGGGCCACTGGCTGACGCTGTTCCACCTGCCCTGACGGCTGCGCACTGTCGAGGACTATCCGACCGGTGCCGGGTGAGATCTCCGGGATCCGTGCCCGACCGCGCGGTCGGGCCGGCCGGCGCGTACGAGGTGCCGCGTCGCGGCTACGGTTTCTTGGTGATGAGGCCGTGGGAGAGCGCGTAGATCGCGGCCTGGGTGCGATCCTTGACGTCCAGCTTCTCGAACAGGACGGAGAGCCGGTTCTTCACCGTGCTCTCGGCCAGGGTCAGCTCCGAGGCGATCTCCTTGTTGCTCAGCCCGCTGGCAACCAGACGCAGCAACTGGACCTCGCGCTCGGTGAGCCCGGCGACGCTCTCCTCCTCGCGGTACTCGGAGATGCGGCGGAACTCGGACAGGAGCTTGGTCGCGAGCTGCGGCTCGATGACCGACTCGCCGCGGGCGACCGCCCGGATGGCGTCGATCACCTTGACCGACTCGGTGTTCTTCAGCAGGTAGGCGTCGGCGCCGGCCCGGATCGCCCGGATCACGTGGGCGTCCTCGGCGAACATCGTCAGGATGATGATCTTCACCGTCGGCACCTCGGTCTTGAGCTCGCGCGTGGCCGAGACGCCGTCGATCCCCGGCATGCTGATGTCCATCAGGATCACGTCGGGCCGGTCGCGCGTTGCCAGGGCCTCGGCCGAACGGCCGTCCCCCGCCTCACCGACGACGCGGATGTCCGGCTCCGAGTCGAGCAGGTGGCGCAGCGCCTGCCGGAACAGGACGTGGTCGTCCACCAGGAGCACGCCGATCGACTTCGCCTTGCCGTTCGCCGGCATCATCCGCGAGCGTGGGTGCTCGAACATCGGGTTGACCTGCGCCATCTGAGCTGCCTCCGTTGATGGGCTCCTCCATCAGCTACGGGGAGTGTACCGGCGGGCCTGGACGACCGGGGATAGCCCAAAGGCACCAAACAGATTCGGTATCACCTGCTATCGCCTCCTGACGAATCGACCGTCTGCAATAATTCGACCCGAGGAGGAGCGGTGGCCGCGGGGGCGACGGGCTTGCCCACCGACACGGACCTGGCCGACGCCGCGCGCGGCGGTGACCTGGCGGCCTTCAACCGCCTCGTCGACCGCCATCAGCGCGTGGTCTACGCCGTCTGCCGGCGGCTCCTCGGTGACCCCGACCTGGCCGACGACGCCACCCAGGACACCTTCATCCGGGCCTACACCGCGCTGCACCAGTTCGACGGGCCGTCCTTCCGACCCTGGCTGCTGCGCATCGCCACCAACCGCTGCTACGACCTGCTGCGCCAGCACCGGCGGAGACCCGCCGAGTCCCTCGACGCCGCGCTCGACGCGGGGGATCCCGGCTGGGCGGCCGACGCCGGCGTCGCGGATCCCGAGCGCGAGGCCGGCCGTCGCGAGCTCGGACGTCGGCTCGAGGCCGCGTTGGGTATCCTCGACCCGGACCAGCGCCTGGTCGTGGTGCTTCACGACGTCCACGGCTTCCCCTACGACGAGATCGCCGAGATCGCGCGGGTCCCGCTCGGGACGGTCAAGTCGCGACTGAACCGGGGCCGTGCTCGTCTCCGCGAGGTGCTCCGGCAGGACGCGGGGGCGCGGGAACTTCTTGAAGCGGTCAGTCGTCAGCTTAACGGAGACGAGCGCGGTCAGGACGGCGAGCGACCGCCGGCCGGCGCGGAGCGGAACGACGGGTGATGGGCGACGAGCGGGCGCCGGCCGGCGGCGAGCACGACCACGTCAGCGATGCGGAGCTCGCGGCGTACGTCGACGGCGAGATCGAGAGCGTCGACCGGCGACGCGCCATCGCCGCGCACCTGGAGGAGTGCGCGATGTGTCGTCAGACGCTCCGCGAGCTGATGGTGCTCGTCGGCGCGCTGGCGGAACTGCCCCAGCCCGAGCCGACGCGCTCCTACCGGCTGACGCCGGCGATGGTGCCGGCCCCGGCGCCGCTGACGGTCCCGTGGTTCATCCGGTTCCAGCCGGCCATGCGCTGGGCGACCGCGGCGGCGGCGCTGCTGCTGGTCCTGGTCGTCGGCGCGGATGTCGTCACGCACGCCGGTGGCGCGGCCACCACCGCGTCGCCAAGCTCGGCGCCGCGGGTCCTCACGTCGGCCAGCTCGGCCGCGTCGACGAGCGCGCCCGCGGCCAGGCCCTCCGCCGCCAGCCCGGCAGCCGCGGCGGCGCCGTTCCCGGCGGCGTCCAGCCCACCGGCACGCGCGGCGGCCGGCGTGGCCCCCGCCACCCCTGGCGCCGTGGCTGCCGCCGGGCCGGCAGGTGCCGCGACGAGCCCCAGCGGTGGCGCCCCGCCGCCGAGCGGCTGGCGGATCGCCGAGCTCGGGCTCACGCTCGTTCTCCTCTGGCTGCTCGTCGCAACGGTGGCGCTGCCACGGACTCGACGGGCACGGTCCTGAGTCGGCCGACCGCCGGGTGGCGGACATGGCCGACCGCGCGAAGGAGGGTCCGATGTCCAGAGCGGTTCGCACGCTGGGTGCGGTCGTGGTCGTGGCGGCGCTGGTGGTCGTCGGCGCGCTGATCGCCGCCGTCGGCGGCGGGCGCCAGCCAACCCCGATCGTCGCCGCCGACACTGCCACGCCGACCACGCAGCGACTCATCACCGTCAGCGGGTCGGGTCAGGTCTCGGTCACGCCCGACACCGCGGAGGTCGAGCTCGGTGTCCAGGCGCAGAATGCCGACCTCGCCACCGCGCAGCAGGCCGTCAACCAGAAGATGACCGCGGTGATCGCCGCGATCAAGGGCGCCGGCATCCCCGACAACCAGATCCGCACCACCAACTACTCGATCAATATCGACCGCAAGGACCCCAGCACGCCCCCGACCGGCTACCAGGTCCTCTCGACGGTACGGGTCACCGTACAGCCGGTCGACAAGCTCGGCTCGATCATCGACGCGGCCGTTGCGCAGGGCGCTAACGTCGTCAACGGGGTCCAGTTCGTGGTCCAGAATCAGAGCGCGGCCCTGCAGCAGGCGCGCCAGCTCGCCATGCAGGACGCGCACAGCCGTGCGGCCCAGTTGGCGCAGCTGGGCGGGGTAACACTGGGACAGGTCGTGTCGATCACCGAGACCTCGGGAGGCGTGCCGTACGTTGTGCCGGGAGCCTCCGCCGTGGCGGCCTCGGGGACACCGATCCAGCCGGGGCAGAACACCGTGACGGTGCAGGTCACCGTGAGCTACGCCATCCAGTAGCGTCCACGGGGCGCGGTCGGCGGCATCGTGACCGGTCGACCGCGCCCGCTTGCCTCCGACTGCTAAGCTGTCGTCCGCGACATGCCGCGGCAGACTCGGGACCGGCGCCGGCCCCGCGACCGCGCGAGTGCGGGAGGTGACGTGATGACAGCCAGGGCACAGGTCGACGCCGCGCGGTGCCACGCCGCGATCAGGGTGCGCGACCTCGACGGCGCGGTACGCTTCTACCGCGACACGCTGGGCATCCCGGTCCAGTTCACCCGCGGTGACGCCGACCATCCCGACTCCGTCTTCTTCCCGGGCATCCAGCTCGTGCGCGCGGCCGAGCAGGACACCACCGGGAAAGGAGTCCTCGACCACGTCGGGCTCGCGGTCTCCAACCTCGACGAGATCCTCGACGGGCTCGCCGCGGCCGGCGTCCCGCTCGAGGTCCCGCTGACCGACCTCAGCCGTGAGTTCGGCAGCCGGGTGCGGCTGGTCTTCATCCGCGATCCAGAGGGCAACCGCCTCGAACTGGTTCAGTGGGGCTGATCTCGCCGCCGCTCGGCGGACGCGCGTAGCCTCCGCCCGCGTCTCGCCACTGGTGTGGATCGCACCGGCACGAGATGGGACCATTGCCGGCGCCTGGCGCCTGGCGCCGTCCGGGTCGACGTTTCGACCGGACGGCAGAAATACGAGAGGCCTGGCTGGTGGTCCAGGCCTCTCGCGGGATAAGGGGGAGTGTAGGGGGTGGGCAGCGGCGCGACTCGCTGCCCGGGGGTCTCGGAGTTGTCTCGCTCAGGTGGGCCGTCGCCCACGTCCTCGACTCGATCTCGACGTCGCCGCGGCTGGTCTGGAAGCTGAATCGTGCCGCGACATCTCTTCGGGTCCGGCCGGTCCGTCTCTCCTCCGGCCACGTTCCATGATGGGGATGGGCCGTGAAGTCGCCGTTAACCAAAGCTGAAAGTAACCTGAACACGTCGCGCCTTGACGAGTCCCCTATCGGTGCCTATCGTTCAGCAACTGTGGACGGCCGATCCGCACGCTCAACCCGAATGCTCCGCTGGTTCCTGCTACCGGTACTGCTGCTGGCCTCCTGTAGCGTGCCCGGCAGCGTCACACCGCCCCCGAGCGGTCCGGCCGGCACGCCGGTCGCCCACGCGAGCTACCCCGGCGGTGGAATCCTGACCACGGTCGGCTGGGTCGCCGACCACCTGAACGATCCCAACCTGCGCCTCATCGACGTGAGCTCGCTCGCCGACTACAACGCCGGACACATCCCCGGCGCCGTCCACGTCTGGTGGCAGGACACGATCGAGGTCAACAACGACGTCTACGGCATGCTCGCCGGGACACCCGAGCGGGCACGCATCATCCGCGAGGCCGGCATCACG
>DASSZN010000081.1:0-13821 GCA_035702805.1 Thermomicrobiaceae bacterium
GCGACGCGCGCCAGCGTCTCGGCGCCGATCGTCAGTGCCTGCTCGTCGATGTCGAAGCGCGGGTGGTGGTGGCCGTAGGTCTTGCCGGAGGCGGCGTTGGCCGAGCCGACGAAGAGGTAGCAGCCGGGCGCGCGCTCCAGGAAGAGGCTCATGTCCTCGCCGCCCATGGTCGGAGCGGGCTCGACGACGTTGGCCTCGCCGACCACCTCGACCGCGGCCGCGCGGGCGATCGCGGTCATCGCGGGGTCGTTCACCGTGGCGGGCACGCCGAAGCGGTACTCGACCTCGGCGCGACCACGCAAGGCTTCGGTGACCTCGGTGATCAGGGCGGGGACACGCTCCGAGAGGTGCCGGCGCACGTCGGGATCGAACGAGCGGCAGGTGCCGGCGATCTCGGCACGCCCGGCGATCACGTTCGCCGTGGTTCCGGCATGGAGCTTACCGACGGTGACGACGGCCGACTGGAGCGGGTTGACCTCGCGGCTGACCAGGCTCTGCAGCGCGACGACGACCTCGCAGGCGATCATCGTGGCGTCGACGGTGTGATGCGGCTCGGCTGCGTGGCCGCCCTTGCCCTCGATGGTGGCGAAGAAGCGGTCGGAAGCGGCCATGAGCGGGCCCGAGCGCACGCCCACGACGCCGACCGGCAGGTTCTGCCAGAGGTGCAGGCCGAAGCACGCGTCGACGTGCGGGTCCTCGAGCACGCCCGCCTCGACCATCTGACGCGCGCCACCGAGACCCTCCTCGGCCGGCTGGAACACGAGCTTCACCGTGCCCGGGATCTCGTCCCGCCGCCCGCTCAGCACCTCGGCGACGCCGAGCAAGATGGCCGTATGCCCGTCATGGCCGCAGGCGTGCATGGTGCCGGACGTCTGGGAACGGTACGGGACGTCGTTCTCCTCCTCGATGGGCAGGGCGTCCATGTCGGCGCGCAGCATGACGGTCCGCCCCGGCTTGCCGCCGCGGATGAGCCCGACCACGCCGGTGCGGGCCACCCCGGCCTGGACCTCGACGCCCAGCGCGCGCAGCCGCTCGGCAACCAGGCGCGCGGTGTTCTCCTCCTGAAAGCCCAGTTCCGGATGCTGGTGCAGGTAGCGCCGATCGTCTACCAGTTGACGCGCGATGCGCTCGACCGCCTGGTCGATCGTCCCGACCGTCATCTCCGCTCCTCCCCGTCTGCTGCGTGCTTCCGCGCGCCATGCGCGCCGACGCCCATCATATCCCAGGTGACGGTGGGTGCGGGCGCGGGCGGAACGCGGCTTGCGCCGTTGTTCGCAGGTGTCGCGACGACGGCGAGGAGGACGCCATGTACGCGGATCAGGAGCGCTTCGACGAGGTCTCGGAGAACGAGCTGGCCGCCGAGATTGCCACGGGGAGGTGACGAGCCGGGAGATCGACGCGAAGCTGGACGCGCACATGCGGCGCGAGGCGGCCGAGCGCGTGCCCGACGAACTCCCGGATTCGACCCGGCGCATGGGCGCCGGCGGGCCAGGGTCGGGACAGGGCATGGCCAAGGAGCAGACCGGCCAGGAGCCGCCGATCCCGCCCGAGCGCGGCTTCCCTCGCACGAGCAAGAACCCGGACTGGCCGCACTGACGCGGCGGCGGCCCGGGAGCATACCCCCGGGCCGTCAACCTGTGAGTGCCCGCGTTCAGGACTGGGTCATCGCCTTCACGCGCTTCATGGTGCGCTGCATGCTGGCCTGCGGGTTCTCCTGGCTGGGTCGGAGCAGCCGGTAGAACAGGCTGAGCAGGATCAACGTGGGCGGCCACTGGCCGACGAAGATCGCAGCGGTGCGCTTCCCGGCGAGGTACAGCAGGCCGGACAGGCTGAGCGAGACGATCGCGGCGCCCCAGTAGAAGCGCAGTGGCACCTCCTCCATCATTTGCAGCGTCTCGTCGACCTTCTGCTGGGTTGGCTGCTTGTTGCCGAACATGGGACCCCTCCCTTGCTGACCGATCACGGATTGGTCGTCGGAAGCGGACCCGCAGATTTCATACCAGTCGACGGCTGCGTCAGGGCGCGAGCGGGTCGGCCAGCGCGTCGATCGGCAGGCGCGCCATGGCCTCACCCGCCTCCGAGTCGAGCCGCCGGACCAGGGCGAGGACGAAGTCCGCGGCGATAGTGACGGTGCGGACGTCGATGTGCTCGACGGTGTCGGTGGGCTGGTGCCAGTTGGGGACGTGGCCGCTAGCGTCGACGGCAAAGACGCCGATGGCCTGGTAGCCCTGGGACAGGGCCACGTACTGGTCGGTCGGCAGCAGTTGGTGCGCCTGGGACCTGACCGCCCATTCCGGATGGTTGCGCGCGATCTCGTTGGCCATACGCGTCAGGATCGGCGAGGAGCGCAGCAGCATGGCCAGCCCCTCGCCGCGCGTGTAGCGGATGCCGCCGGCCCCGACGCTGTCGACGTTCACGAAGTAGGTGCGATTCGGGTCGAACCGGTTCTCGGCCAGGAACTGGCGCAGGCCGGCCATGCCGGCCTCCTCGCCGGACGTGAACAGTGTCCAGGTCTCGACGTGCACGGGTCGGTCGCGCTGCAGCGTCGCGGCGACGCCCAGCACGGCGGCCACTCCGGACGCGTCGTCGTTGGCGCCGGCCACGGCGCCGCCGCGCGCCTCCCGCTCGACGAGGAGGGCCACGCCCGCCAGCAGGACCACCAGCGGCACCAGCGACACGTACCACGGCACGCGCGACCGCGCCGCCAGCTGGGCGATCTGGAGGACGGCGATCAGGACGACGCTCCCCAGCATCGCCAGCGTGAGCGCCCGGAACCGCCGTATCAGGAACGGCCGCGTGAGCAGCCCGGCGCGGCCGCTGTCGAGGTGGGCGGTCAGGATGACCCGGCGCGGCGGGTCGGCGACCTCCTCGCCTTCGTCGGCAAGCGCGGGGATCAGCCCGACCACGCTCTGGCTGGGCCGGCTGGCGAGCAGGCGCGACACCGTGGGGTGCGCCGTCCCCTCGGCGACGAGGAGCCCGATCGCGATCAGGCAGAGGATCAGCCCGAGCACCGGCGAGAACCACGCCGCCGCGACGCTCAGCGCCGCGACCGCGAAGAGCGTCAGGTACGCCAGCGAGAACGCGCGTGGAATGGCAACCGGGAGGGTGGCGGATGGGATGTCGAGGTGCTGGAGGCGCTCCGCCACGTAGGTCGCTGCTTGCTGCTCAGGCGGGCTCCCCGCGGGACGCGGACCGATGCGCCCGGCGAGGGTGGCGACGTCGTTGAAGTCCACGGCCAACGGGCTGCTCCCTCCGAAGCGGACCTCGAGTCGCCGGCCCGGTCCGCGATCTGGCTGAAGGCGCGTCCGTACGCCCGGATCTCCCCGCTATCTCACCACGTCGCCGGCGCCCGCGTCAACGCCGTCGGTGAGCATCAACCCGCCAGGCTGGCCGCCAGCACGTCGAGGTTGTCCCAGCCCATGCCTCGCTCGCCCTGCTCGACCTGTTTGATCATCTGGAGCACGGCCGCGTTGACCGGGGTCGGAATGCCGAGGTCGCGCCCGCGCTCGACGATGACCCCGGTCTGCATGTCGACCTCCGTCTGCCGATGCTTGACCTTCAGGTCGCGCCAGATGCCCATGTACTGCTTGAGGGAGCCGCCCATCTCGGCGGCCAGCTCATCGAGCTCGACGTCGGCTCGCGCCTCGAGGCCGGGGCCGGGCAGGAACGCGTTCGGGTCGAACCCCCCGATCGACTCCAGGTGGAAGCCCTGGGCCTGCCCGATCCGGGCAGCCTCGACCGACGCGGCGCGGCCGACCCGGCGCCCCCGGGGGTCCGCCAGCACCTCGTGGACCGGGGCGTCGACGGTGGAGACCGCGAAGGCCATCGCGCCGTAGACCAGCTTGCCCCAGAGGTAGCCCCAGATGTTGTCGGTGAGCTCGGTCGGCATGACGTGGCTCAGGATCGACTGGAGCTCGCTCAGCCGTGGCGTGATCCGGCCGTCGAGCTCGCCGAGGTGGATGGTCTGCTCCTGACCGAGTTGGATCAGCCCCGGCTCCAGGTAGTCCGCGCCGAAGTGGACGAACGCGCCGACGGTGCGCTCGCGGCCGACCTGGCGAGCGATGATCTCCTCGTTGAGGCCGTTCTGGAGCGAGACGACGTAGCCGTCGGAGGCGAGGAGCGGCCCGTACTGGGCAATGGCGCCGGCCGTGAAGTGGCCCTTGACGCAGAGGAGCACGGTCTCGAGCGGCCCGGTGACCTCCGCGGGCATCACGGCGTGGACCGGATAGTAGTGGTCGCCGCGAACTCCGGTGATGTGCAGGCCGCGCTCGTTCATGGTGCGGACGTGCTCGGCCACGACGTCGACCAGCGTCACGTCGTAGCCTGCCTGGGTCAGGAACGCCCCGACGGTCCCGCCGATCGCCCCGGCACCGATCACCGTGATCTTCATCGTGTCGCCTCCAGGAAACTGGCCCGGCACCCCCCGCCGGCCGAGGTCCGTCCCGTCGATCGCGGCGACCGCCGGGCCGGGGCATCATACCGCAGGCAGCCGGCGACAGGTCCCACGCGGTCTGCCCCGTTTTACCCTCCGCGCCCGACGGTGCTCGTGAGTTGGGCCAGGATCAGGTAGACGGCCAGGGCGATGCTGATGAGCGTGCCCGCCGCGAGCAACGCGTAGATCAGCAGGTACCGCCGACGAAGCCGTTCTGCCTCGATGTCGTGCTCGACACGAAAGAAGCGCACGCCGGCCAGCACCGTCAGGAGCGCACCGCCGAGCACGAGCGTGACGCCGATCGGTAGCGTGAAGCCCGGGCCGATGGCCGGCTGACGCTGCTGGATCGCGATCTGATTGAGGAAGATCCCAAAGCGCGCGACGACGAACCCCAGGACGATGATGGTCACGCCCAGGCGAACCCAGGCCACGAGCGTGCGCTCGTTGGCGAGGTAGTCGAGGGCTTTCGCCGCCCGCACGGCCTCTCGATCGTCAGAGCGGCGGGCGGCCGCTCCGACGTCCCCGCCATCGCGGGCACGCGGCGCCCCCGGCCGGTGGTCCGGCCGATCGTGACCGTCGGACTCGCTGGGGCGGCGGTCCATGCTGCTCCGTCCGCTAACGCCGTCGTCCACGCGCGCCGCTCGCACGGTCCGTGCCCGCCGACGATCGCGGCGGCATAGCCGGGGCATTGGACGGGTCGGCGGGGCAGACGGGCGATGATGGTAAGATGCGGGGGAGCGAAGTCCGCGCACCCGCCTGGCTACGATTCGAGTTCCCTCGGGGGTCGCTGCCGCCGCCTCGGTCGACGCGGCGTCGAAGTGGGGTTGGGGGATGCGGCTGGTCAACGAAGGGCGCGGCGTGAGTGCCTGCCCGATTTGACTTCGGATCCGTGGGTTCCGCGGAGCTGCCGATCGCGGACCACGTGCTGGTCGCTACCGACGAATTCGACGCGCGCAGCTACTGGACGGCCGATCAGCGAACCGTAGCCGTCGGTGGTGGCATCCTCGTCGCGATCCTGGCGATTTTGACCATCACGACGGTGCACATCGGCGCCGGCGAGGTGATCCGCCCGTCCCTCCACCAGATGGCGGTAAACGCCAACCTCTTCCGCGGCATGCTGCCGCATGTGCTGGCGATCTCGGTCGGCTACTACGCGGTCTTCGCCTGGTCGTGTGTGATCGCCCTCTGGTTGGTGTACCTCCGGCTCATCTGGCAGTTACGGGCCGGTGACCTCGACCACCGGCTGGTCCTGGCCGGGGCGCTGACGCTCGGCATCCTGGCGGTGACGATCCCCCCGGTCTTCTCGACCGACGTCTTCTCCTACGCCATGTTCGGGCGGCTGGCGTCGGTGTACCACCTCAACCCCTACGTGGCCACGCCGCAGTCGGGCGCGCCAGGCGACGGGCTGATGCCCTACCTCTACTGGCGCGACATCTCCTCCCCCTACGGGCCGATCTGGACCATGATCTCGGCGGCGATCTCCGTCGGGCGCAACGCGACGCCGTTCGTGCTGACGTTGCGGTTCAAGCTCCTGTCGCTGGCGGCAGTGATGGTCGATGGCTGGCTGGTCTACGTGCTGGTGCGGATGCGCTGGCCGCACCACGCCAGCTGGGCGTACCTGGCATTCGCCTGGAACCCGATGGTGCTGGTCGAGGGCGTGGTGATCGGCCACAACGACACCCTGATCCTGACGGTGGTGCTGCTTGGCGCCTACCTGCTGGCCCGCACGCGCTCCCAGCTTGCGATCGTCGCGCTGACGGCGTCGGGATTACTGAAGTACTCGACGGTGCCGGTGCTCGGTGTCGCCGGGCTGCGCATGCTCCTGCGCACGCCCGTTCCGAAGCGCCTCAGCCAGCTCCTCCGTCTCGGCCTGATCGTCGTGGTGCTGCCGGTAATCGCCTTCGCCCCCTACTGGGCGGGCCTTCGCGGGCTGATGAGCACGATCGACGAGCCTAGCCGGGGGATCAACAACCCAATCCTGGTCGCCATCGGGTTCGTGATCAAGCTGCTGACGCTCGGGCATCTGCAACTCGGCACGGCCGCAACGGTCGGTGTCTCGGTGGCCCTGTTTGGCGCCTGGCAGCTGCGCGAGCTCTGGCTCGCCAGCCGCCGCACCGAACCGTGGGCCATCGACAGCGAACTTGCAGCCTGGAGCCTGACGCTGGCGGTCTTCCTGCTCCTCTGGCCGCGCCTCCACACCTGGTACTTCCTGGTGCCGCTCGGGCTGTCGCTGTCGGCAGGCCCGCCCCGGCGCTGGATCTTCTGGGCGGTGCTGGCGGTGACGTTGCTCTCCTACAACACCTACTTCTGGTAGGCTAGGGAGCCAACAGGGCGGGTCTACCGGCTCGACACCGTCGCCTCCAGGGGGACAACCGGAGGCACGGCCGAGCGTTGGACCGGCAGGCGCGCCCGAGACGCCCGGCGCCCGTGGTTGGCCGCCGACTCCTGGAACCTCACCGCAGTTCCCAACTGGTGAACCGCGAACTGTCCCGGGAGCGACCCGGCGAGCGCTGCTCGCCGGCCGGCCTGACCGCATCGCTTGCGAGCGCGGTGCCGCGCAGAGTCGACGGGATGGGAAGGATCCATCGTGACGCATCGAATCACGTGGGAACACGCCGCTGCCTGGCTGGCGCTGATGCTCCTGGTGCTGACGCTGACCGCTCCCGGCGCGTCAGCGAGTAGTGCCGTGCCGTCGTCCACGACCGGCGCGCCCTCGCCGAGTTGGATCGTCGGGCTGCGACAAGGACCGGGCCTTCCGGGCGCCATGGCGGTGGCCGCGGGCGTGAGCGCGCGCGAGACGTCGATCTCAGCCGACACACGTGCATTCGTGGCGCACTTCCGCTCGACTGGGGCGGTAGACGGGGTGGCGCGGCTGCTGGCCAATCCGGCGGTCCAGTACGTCGAGCCCAACGTCACCTACTCGTGGCTCTGGACGCCGAATGACCCGTACCTCCCGCAGGAGACGTGGACGAAGACGGCCGACTTCCCCAATGCCTGGTCCCTGGGAACCGGCCAGCCGTCAACGATCGTCGCGGTGCTCGACTCCGGTGTTGACGCGCACGACCCCGACCTCGCCGGCAAGGTCCTGAGCGGCTACGACTTCCTGTCCAACGACACCAATACGAGCGACAGCGTGGGGCACGGGACGTCGATCGCCGGCATCATCGCGGCGCGAGGTAACGACGGGATCGGCGTCGCCGGCGGAGCGATGGGGGTGGACATCCTGCCGGTCAAGGTCGGCAACGTCGACGGCGCCCCGGTGAGTGCCATCGCTCAGGGGATCTACTACGCCGTCGACCACGGCGCCTCGGTGATCAACCTGAGCCTCGGTTCCGACTCTCCGAGCGCCACGCTGCAGGACGCAATCTCGTACGCGTACAGCAAGAACGTCGTGGTGGTCGCCGCCGCGGGCAACAGCCCGGACCAGGTCTCCTTCCCGGCGAGCTACCCGCAGACGATCTCGGTGGGGGCCACCACGGCCGACGGCACGAACGTGGCCAGCTTCTCCTCGCGGCTCAGCCGCGTCGACCTCTCGGCGCCGGGCGTCGGCGTGTTCACGACCACCTACTCACCGACGACGGGCGACGGCTACGGTGCCCTCGACGGCACGTCCTTCTCCACCGCCATCGTGTCGGCCGCGGTGGCCCTGATGCGGTCCGCCAACCCCGGGCTATCGGTCGAGGCGGTGCGGAGCGACCTGACGACCACGGCGAACAACGACTTCCCGGCGGGGGCGCTGGGCGGCGGGGCCGGGCTGCTGGACGCCGCGGCGGCGCTGCGGCTGGCGATGGTGCCGGCGATGACCAACACCTGGCAGACGGCCGATCAGCCGGTATCGTCGCTGGCGGTCTCCCGGAGCTGGGAGTGGGGACCGCACGCGTTCGCGGTCGTGGCCGAGCCCTACGTCGAGACCCAGCACGGTTCGCGACTGGTGGCGTACTTCGACAAGGCTCGTATGGAGATCACCAACCCGTACGGTGACGCCAGCAGCCCGTGGTACGTCACCAACGGTCTGCTCGCGCGCGAGATGATCTACGGCTACGTGCAGCTCGGCAACCTCCCGAGCGAGTCGCAGGCGAAGTCGCCGGCCCAGATCCCGGTCGCGGGCGACCCGACCGACACCTCGGGGCCGACCTACGCAAGCTTTACCCACCTGGTCGACGCGCCACCGCTGCCCAACGGCAGCACGATCACCCAGACGATCAATCGCGCCGGTACGGTATCGTCGGATCCCCGCCTGGCGAGCTACGGCGTGACGGCCGGCAACGACGTCTCGCAGACCAACCACAGCATCGCCAGCGTCTTCGCCGCGTACCTGCAGAGCTCCGGGACGGTGCTCCAGAACGGCACCTACCAGAACGGGAAGCTATTCAGCCCCCCGTTCTACGCCTCCGGCTACCCGATCACCGAGCCCTACTGGGCCAGGGTCACGGTCGGAGGTCAGATCAAGGACGTCCTCATCCAGTGCTTCGAGCGCCGGTGCCTGACCTACACGCCGAGCAACCCGGCCGGCTGGCAGGTCGAGATGGGCAACGTCGGTCGCCACTACTACACCTGGCGTTACGGCACCCAGCCACCGGCCACGCCGTCGCCCGACGATCCGAGCGCGTTCGCCGTCGGACCGCACTGATCGGTCGGCGCGAGGTCGAGGGACTCAGCGCAAGGTCACGGGCCGGCTCGAGTGAGCCGGCCCGCCGGTGTCAGCCGTCGGCTGACCGGGAACGGTCGTGTCGCTACGCGGGGGTTGGCGCGGTGGTGTCGAACAGGAGCCAGATGAGACGGACCACCGCCCAGCCGATGAGCAGGTAGACCAGCATGGCGATGAGGGAGTTCACCTCGAGCACGGCGCCGCCGCTCGACGGGTCGTGGACGATGCCGAGGAACGGGTTCACGAACACTCCGCTCAAGGCGTAGACGAAATGGACGAATGGATTGCCGGGGTTGGCCGCGATCAGACGAAGCAGCACGCGGAGACCGATCAGGGCCTCGATCAGGCCGATGATGGTCCAGACCACGTTGACGGCGCGGGCGTACATCACGCGCCGCCGGTAGTAGCGGTCCTCCGGCGTGTCCTCGCGGACGACCTCGCGCTCGACCCGGCGATACCCGTCCGGCGGGTCCGTGCGCGAGTAGGCGATGGGCTCGGCCGGTGTCACCGGCACCGTCGCATTCGAGTCGTGCTCTTCGATCACGCGTTCACGTCGGTACTCTGCCACGAGCATCCTCCAGTCCGGAACCTCCTCCGGCAGCCCAAGCGCACTGTCGGGGGCTGCCTCTGGTCCGACAGGAGAACGCAAGCAGCGTGCCGCGTGGAGGCTTGCCGCTTGCGACTCGATAATCTCGCGAGTCAGGCACGAGATGAGATCGAGTGCTCGGTCACCGATTACCCCAAGGGCACTGAGGCGTTGGGCAGGTGCACGCGGTCAGAAGGCGTTCGGGCGACCCTGTGCCCCGTCCACCGGGATGTTGGCGCCGTTGATCCAGCCCGCCCGGTCGGAGAGGATGAAGGTCACGACGTCGGCGATCTCCTCGGCGGAGCCCAGTCGACCCCAGGGGAACTCGCGACGCTCGAACTCGGCAAAGCGCTCGGGATCGCGTGCGCGGAAGCGCTCCCAGCCGCCGCCCGGGAAGATCGTCGAGCCCGGGCTGACGGTGTTGACGCGGATGTGACGCGGCGCGAGCTCCCAGGCGAATGCGCCCGCCAGGAAGATCTCCGCGGCCTTTGCCGCGCCGTACTGGGCGCGCGGGGCCGGTTTCCAGCCCGAGATCGAGGAGATGATGACCGCGCTGCCGCCGCCGCGCGCGGACATGTGCGGCACCGCGGCCCGGACGGCCCGCACGGCGTGGAAGAGGGTGATGTCGAAGGTCGTGACCCACTCCTCGTAGCTGGAGTCGACCAGGTCCCCGCCGACGGAGCCGCCGACGTTGGCGACCAGCAGGTCGACGCCCCCCAGCGCCGCGGCGCTCTCGTCCACGAAGCGCTCGGTCTCACCCGGCGCGGTCACGTCGGCCACCACGGCGTGCGCGGGGACGCCGAGCGCGCGAATCTCTCCCAGCGTGTGCTCCAGGGTATCCCGCGTGCGCCCGCAGATGGCGACGGCCGCGCCCTCGTCGGCCAACCGCAGGGCCGTCATGCGACCGATGCCGCGACTGCCGCCGGTGATGAGCGCGACCTTGCCGCGGAGACCCAGATCCATCGTGTCCGCCTCTCGTCCCACGCGCCGATCCGGCGCGCTACTCCGTGCCGAACAGCCGATCCCCGGCGTCACCCAGGCCGGGGACGATGAAGCCGCGGGGGTCCAGGTGATCGTCGAGTGCCGCCAGGTGGACCTCGACGAGCGGATCGCACGCCAGCAGCGTGCGCGCGCCGAGCGGAGCGCCGAGGATGCCCAGGAAGGCGATCGGTCCCTGGTAGGCGTCTCGTAGCAGGCCGACGGTGGCCGCGGCGGAGCCGCCGGTCGCCAGCATCGGGTCGAGGATGAGGAGCCGCGAGACGCGATCGAAGGTGTCGGGGAGGTTGGCGTAGTAGATGGTCGGCGCGAGGGTCCGCTCATCGCGGCGGGCGCCGACCTGGTACACGGGCGCGAGCGGCAGCAGCTCGCGCGCGGGCGGCAGCATCCCCAGGCCGGCGCGCAGGATAATCACCAGCGCCACGTCGACGGCGATGGTCCAGCCCGCGACCGGCACCCCCGAGTGGCCGGGAACCTCGACCGGTGCGGTCTCGACGTCGGCCAGCGCCTGCCAGACGAGACCGCGGGCAAGCTCCGCCACGCAGTGGGCGAAGGCGGGAGCGGGCGACCGGGAGTCGCGCAGCACCGTGGTGAGCGCGGCGGCCAGCGGATGCGTCATGACGTGCAGCCGCGGGTGACCGGCGACGGCGTCTCGTGACGGCTGCTCGCGCCCGAGCATGGGCCTCAAATTAGCGTCCAACACCGGCCGCCCCGGCGCGCACGCCGGCCCGCTCATCCATCGCCGTCAGGAAGCGCGCGAGCCCCGGCACGGCCGGGTCTGCCAGCAGCGCCACACGGGCCGGGCTTCCCACCCCCAGGCCAAGCGCGCTGGCCGCGCGCAGTTGCCGCTGCTCCCAGACCGGTCGCTCGAGCAGCCGCGCCGACTGTCCGAACGAGGCCAGCACCGCGACGCCGCAGGCGTCCAGCGCCACCCGGTCGCCGCTGGCCAGGTAGAGATTGGCCGGCTCGACCGCACCCGCGACCGGCCCGCCGTCCACCATGGCCTGCCCGCCGTCCAGGATCACCAGATCCGGCCAGAACGGGCTCGCCAGCTCGGCGGTGACGCCCTCCACGTCGCGGGACAGGTGGGCCTGGATGCGCTGTCGTGGGTGGACCGCGCCAAACCACAGCTTGATGCTCAGGGAGAATCCGGCCAGGCGGTGCGTCTTCAGCGCCGGGATGGCTACCAGGCGCTCGGCCTCGTACAGCGTGCGCGGGATCGAGAGCGTTTCGAAGTGGCGCGACCGATCGGGGAGCGGGACGGTGACCCAGCGGTCATCGTTGAAGTCGACGAAGCGCGCGCCGTTGTTCTCGATCACGTCGAGCAGCCCGTTGCGGGTCATCTCGCGGACGGTCTGGTGCCAGGGTGGTCCGGACATCTCGCCGACGACCACCTCACGCGCACCGTGGTCCTGGAGGAGCTGGATGACGGCCGCCAGTGCCTGGGGGCTGGTCGAAGCCGGGGCGGGGGCGCCGGAGTTTGCGTTGAGCTTGATGACGACGCTTCGGTCGGCGACGTCGATCGGCCCAAGACCGCCCAGGAGGTCGACCGCGTCCCGGATGCCGCGCGCGGCGTCCCGGCTCGAGGCCGCCGCGACCAGGCTGCGGCCGGCCCCGTCGACGTAGGCGTTGGGTTTCGGGGGCCGCGCCGGGAGCAGATCGCCGGTATCGGCCAGGAAGGACTCGGCGGTCGGGACTCCCTGGCGCGCGGCGAACAACGCGGCACCGCCGGCACCGAGCGCGACGGCGGCGCCGATGGCCGCCCGTGACCTCCAACGGGCCAACGCGGACTCCTCTCGAGCGTGCCCTGGCCGGGGAGGGCTGGTGGCTGGCCCCGGTGGGCCGGATTATACTGCCGGGGCGGGTGTGTCCGGACAGTGCCGCCCGATCCCGCACGGTTGAGGGGAGCCTGGACATCGACAGCAGCGAGCCGCCGCGGGCCCCTGTCCCGGAGGCAGGCGTCGCGGACGACGTGCCAACCCGCCGCTTCCTCGACCGCGTCGACTCCTACCGGCGCGACGTCGAGCGGCGGCGCTTCGGCGGCGACAGCCCGCGCCTGCGGCCGGTGGGCCGCGGACGTCGCGGCCTGGAGGTGGCCGCCGCGGTCGTCGCGGCGGAGCGCCTGCGCGGCGTCCTCGAGCTGGACGGCGAGGCGATCAGCCCGACCGAGGACCTGGCGGCCGACGAACTGGACGACGGGCTGCGAGCGCTGGCGAACTGGAGCTTCACGGTCGCGTCGCGCCACCTCATCGCCGCGGCCGACCTGGCGCTGCTGCCCCGGTTGCAGCAGCGCGTCAGTCTTGCCCGGGCCCTCGAGCGTCTTTGCCACGATGTTGTCTCCATCGATCCGGAGGGACGATGGAGCGGCGTCGATACTGCGGCGTCCTCGCTGCTGGCCACGCTCGACCTGGTCCCCGACGACGAGGTCGCGTTCTACCGCGAGGAGATCGTTCGCCTGGCGGACGCCTGGGCCGCTGCGAGGCGAGACGACGTCTCGCGCGCCGGCTGGGGACTTGCCCGGTCCCGTGCCGCTGCCCGCGACGGCGCCCGTGAAACAGAGCTGGCGTGGCAGCTCCGCCTCTACCGCCGGTACGCGGATCGCCTGGACCCTGACGACTACCTCGTCGCCGAGGTGCGGCGCGCCGAGGCCCTCTTCCGGCTGCTGCTGCCCGACGTCGACGAGTCGGCTCGGCCGGACCTGGAGGCGCTCGCCGGCGATGCCTGGCCGGCGGATCTGCGACCTGCCCTGGTCGCGGCGGTCGGAGCGCTGCTCGAGGTTGACCTCTCTGCCGTCGCGTCACGCTTCGCGCTGCGCATTTACCGGACGACCGCGTCCGTCGACGGAGGGCGGGCGTGACGGGAGCGGCGGCAGCACCCTCGATGGACGCGTCGGAGCGGGCGCGTGCGGTCTGGAACTCGTTGCTGGAGGGCGACGGAGCGCCACGGCTGGTAGACGTGCCGATCGTGGTCACGCCGGATGCAGATGGCCTGCGCCGCGGGCGTATCGGGCTGATGGCGCACGCGGAGGACGGCGGTGAACTGGGACGCTGCTACGTCTTCAACGACGAGTGGTATCCCGGCTGCGCCACGACCGTATCCTTCTCGCACTACGCGCCGACCCTGGCTCGCGTGTTGACGGCCTTCGAGCGGCGGGGCGAG
>DASSZN010000259.1:0-5025 GCA_035702805.1 Thermomicrobiaceae bacterium
TAGAGGGCGAGCACGCCGACACCGCTGCCGATACCGCTGAGCGCGCCCCAGGCGAGCGTCTCCGGGCCGGGCGCGGCCGGCCGCTGCGCCAGCACGGCGATGACGGCCGCCAGCAGCCCGATCGACTGGGAGACCCCCGCGACCGCGGTGGCGTCGCCGCGCCGGCCGGCCATCCCGGCGGTGAAGTCGGACACGCCCCAGCACAGCGCGGCCAGCAGGCCCAGCGTCGCTCCCATGCGGCGTACTCTACCGCGGAACCGGTGCGCCGAAAGGCCGGCGGCATTGGGGCCGAACACCGCCTCCGACCGATCTCGCCCCGGCCGCGCGCCGCCACCGATGCGCCGACGCGGACCCGGCAGGCACGGAAGCGCGAAGGGGCCCCCGCCGATCGCGGGGCCCCCTCCCGGCTCGTCTCCGACCGCTCAGGCGTTCAGACGGTCACACGATGCCGCGCGGCACGATGTACCAGTAGGTGCGATTGAAGACCATCTTCTCGTAGTGGTAGATGCGCGAGGGCCGCGGCGGCTCCGGCGGGTGGTCGTAGTCAAAGTTCAGCGACGTCGCCTGCTCGTTGCCCGTCTCCAGGAAGCAGATCACGTGGCCGTGGTAGTGGCCGTTGTTGCTCGGCTTACCCGTCACCGCCTCGACGATGCGGTCCGCCACCACCTTCGCCTGGAAGTGCGCTGCCGAGCCGCTCTTAGAGACCGGCAGGTCGTTGGCGTCACCGACGACGAAGACGCGCTCGTCCCCCTTCATCTCCAGCGTGTTCCGATCGGTCGGGATCCAGCCCTGATCGTCCCCCAAACCGGAGTTACTGATGATCTCGACCCCCCGGTGCGGCGGGATCATCACCAGCAGGTCGTAGTCAAGCGTCGTCCCCTCGAGCGAGGTGATCTGCCGCTTCTCGACATCCACCTCCTGGGGATTGAAGAAGGTCTCGTACTTGACGCCGCGCTCGTCGAGGAGCGGGGTCACGCGCTCGGACACCGTCTCGATGGCGAACACGCGGCCGATCGGGTAGGTGTAGGTCAGCTCGACCCGGTCGCGCTTCCCCTGGTGGCGCAGCTCGGCGTCGAGCAGGAAGAGAAACTCCAGCGGCGCCACCGGGCAGCGATGGGGCAGTCCGCCGACGCCGACGACGATCCGGCCATGATCGAAGTCAGCCAGAGCTTTACCTAGCTGGACCGCAGCCTCGGCCGAGTAGAAGTGGTGGCCTCCCTCGGCCAGGCCCGGCACGTCCTCCGGAACGTTGCGCGAGCCGGTGGCGACGACCAGGTAGTCGTAGGGGAGGGCGGCTCCGTCGCCGGCCACGACCAGGCGGCGCGCGGCATCGATGCGGGTGAAGTCGTCCACGACCAGGTTGATGCGCCGGTCGAGCAGCCCCTTCTCGGCGCGCACCAGGTTTCGGGCGTTCTCCTTACCGAACGGGATGTAGAGCCAGCCCGGCTGATAGACGTGGCGGCCGGTGCGGTCGGCTACGGTGATCTCGACGTCGTGACGGGCAAGCCCGCGGGCCAGCAGGTTGGCCGTGAGGGTACCGCCGACCCCGCCGCCCAGGACCACGATGCGCGTCGGCATGGGACGCTCCCTCCGTACTCCTAGTGCGTCTTGCGCATGACGAAGCGGGTGTAGCCCCCCTCGGGGAACGCGCCGAGGAACTCCATCTTCGCCTTGGTAATCCAGACCGGGATGTCCTTGCTCGATCCCGGGTCGGACGACAGCACGGCGATCACGCTCCCGACCGGCGCGGTCTTGACCGCGCGGATCAGCTCCATCAGCGGCCCCGGGCAGAAACTACCGCGGGCGTCCAGCTCCTTGTCGATCTTGAGATCCTTCTGCTCGAGCATCGTGGTTGCCTCCTCCGCGTCACGCGTCACGCGCGACGCGTGACGCCCGGTCGTCAGATGAACAGGGTGATCTTCGCGTCCTGCGCCAGGTCGATGAAGCCGGCCACGCCGAGCGTGTCATCGACGATGTCCTCCATGTCGGACATCTTGATGTCCAGCAGTTCCATGGTCTGGCTGCAGGCGAGGACGTGCAGGTCCCCGAGCTCCTTGGCCTGGGTCAGCGTGTCGAACCAGGACGGCACCTTCTTGGCCTGCATCGCCTGCATCATCGGCTCGCGAAACTCCTCGAAGTCCTTGCTGATCTTCATGTTCGTCAGGTGGTCGCCCTTACGGAGTGCCAGCAGACCCCAATAGGTGATGAAGAGGTTGACATCCATCCCCATCGCCACTCCGCCAGTCACCAGCGTAACGGCCGCCATGAGCTTGTCCACGGTGCCGGAGTAGAGGATGACCGCCATCTTGTCGGCCCGATCGTCCACGCCGTCCTCCCTTCGTGAACCCCGGAAAGCGATCCCGTGCCGCGTCCGGTAGCTCACGTCGGCCATCAGGGTAGTCAAATGGCCATGTCAGACAAGTGTCACGCTAAAGCGGCGCAACAACAACTTCGTGACAAATCCGACAAACTTAGCCCCGCCGCGCGATCGCGGGTGAGTGACCGGCCAAGCGCTCGCCGCACAGCGCCCCTGTGACCACACCGGCTGCTGACATTCAGTCACCGCGGATCTGGCAACGGCGGCCCGGCTCGCGTACACTGTTAGCGAAAGTGTGCGTTCGTTCGCCGGTTCACGGCATACGCGCGACACCCGGCCGGTGCCGGTGAGTCGCCGCGCGCGGGGGACAGCCGCGGCCGGTGGCCGGGTCGTTCAGGGAGCGAGGACGACGAATGCGTCGCGCGGGCCGGGGCGTGCTGATCGCCGTGCTCGTGGTGTTTCTGGCTGCCTGCAGCGTGCAGCGCCCGATCCCATCGCGCACCGCTACCTCCCTCGTCAGCGCTCCGGTCGCGGCGCTCCCGTCCCTGACACCCACGCCGGCACCCAGTCCGAGCGCGACCGTCGCCCCGTTGCCGACGCCCACACCGACGTCCGCGCCCGTGCCACAGGCCGTGCCGACCGGCGTCGGCGGCGCCTCCGCGAGCGATCCCTGGGCGAACGCGATCCACCTGGCGGACGGCTCCACGCTCGGCGTCGTCACGGTGCCGATCCTGAACGTCCGCGCGGCGCCGCGCCTGTCGTCGCCCGTGCTGAGCGAGGTGTTCGGCAACCACCCCCTCCCGGTCTACGAGCAGGTGACGGGCGACCGCGTCGATGGCAACCCGTCCTGGTACCGGGTTGCGCCGGCCGGCTACGTCGCGGCGGCGCTGGTCGCCCCACTGATCCCGCCGACACCGCCGCGGACCTTCTCCGGGCACTGGGTCGACGTGGACCTCACGCGGTTCTACGCCATCGCCTACAACGGCAAGACGCCGGTCTATGCCGCCATCATCACGGCCGGCGGGAGCGACAACCCCACGCCGACCGGGGTCTTCCAGGTCCTCGAGCGCGTGCGCAACGCGACGATGGACGCCGCCACCGTCGGCATCCCGAAGGGCTCTCCCGGCTACTACTACCTGACCAACGTGCAGTACACGCAGTACTTCAAGTCGGGCGGCTACGCGCTGCACCAGAACTACTGGACTCCACCGGACAGGTTCGGCAACTACTCGACCCACGGCTGCGTCGGGCTGCTGCTGCCAGACGCGGAGTGGTTCTGGAACTTCCTCGCGGTCGGCTCGACCGTCAGCATCCACAACTGACGGACCGCGATCCACCGGCGCTTGACGGGTGGGCCGGGCGCGACGGATGATCGCGGGACGGCGCCGCGCGGCGACCGGCGGCGCGGCGCGGCGAGGCCGGCTACGGCAGGGAGATGGACCATGGGTTTGGCGGACCAGATCGCGGCGTGGATCGAGCAGCAGGTGGCGCGAGCCGGCGCGGGCGGCGTCGTGATCGGTCTCTCCGGAGGCATCGACTCGGCCACGGCCGCCGGCCTCGCCGCGCGCGGGCTCGGGCCGGAGCGGGTGCGGGGCGTGATCATGCCGGCCCACAGCCAGCCCGGTGACCTGGAGGATGCCCGGCTCGGGGCGCGGGCGTTCGGGCTCGAGCCGCTGCTGATCGACCTGACCCCCGCCTACGACCGGCTGGCCGAGTCGCTGCCACCGGGGAACGACCTGGCGATGGCCAACCTCAAGCCGCGCCTGCGCATGCTCACGCTCTACCACGTCGCCAACACCGACAACCGCCTGGTGCTCGGCACCGGCAACAAGACGGAGCTCATGGTCGGCTACTTCACCAAGTACGGCGACGGCGGCGTGGACCTGCTGCCGCTGGCCGGCCTCTACAAGCACCAGGTGCGCGAGCTGGCGCGGGAGATCGGGGTGCCGCGACCGATCCTCGACAAGCCGCCCAGCGCCGGCCTCTGGCCGGGTCAGACCGACGAGGGGGAGATGGGGATCAGCTACCCGGAGCTCGACGCCATCCTGGCCGCCATCGAGCGCGGCGACACCTCGGGCCTGCCGGCTGAGCAGGTCGCGCGCGTCGAGCGGATGATGGCGCGCTCGGAGCACAAGCGGCACATGCCGCCGAGCTTCCAGCCGGGTCGCTGAGGCCGGGCGCATGGATGACCGGCACGACGGCATACCGTGGCGGGGCGCCGCGGCCGGGCTGGTGGCCGGGGTCGCGTTCCTCGCGGCGATGGCGCTCGACATGCGAGCGACCGGCGAGCCGACGAACGACCTGCGGATGCTGGCCGGGCTGGCGCCGCGCGGCGACCGTCACTGGCGCTGGCTGGGCACGGCGATCCACTTCGCGAACTCGGCGGCCGTCGGCGTCGCCTTCCTCCAGGTTCGGGGCCGGCTGCCGGGACCCGGGTGGCTGCGGGGGCTGCTGTTCATCCAGGGCGAGAACCTCGCCCTCTGGCCGCTGGTGGCGGCGATCGACCGCGTCCATCCCGCGATTCGCGCCGGACGGCTGCCGCGCTTCAATCGCCCGCTCCCCTTCGCCCAGGAGGTGCTGCGCCACGCGGCGTTCGGGCTGGTACTGGGCGCCGTCGCCGACCGCCTTGCCGGGCGGGCTTGAAACCCGCCCCGACACTGTGGACGACGCCCGGTCCCTGGCTCTCCCATCCGGACAGCGACGACGGG
>DASSZN010000281.1:0-3115 GCA_035702805.1 Thermomicrobiaceae bacterium
CGCGCGGAGGTCTGCCGGCACGCGGTCGATCGGACTGAGGCAGCCGTCGAAGTACTTCAGGTCGCTCACCATGACCGCGTCCCACAGTCCCCGCGCCTTGAGGTCTTGGACCAGGTACGGGTTGACCACGGTGAAGTCGCCGGACATGTTCGCCTTCACGTACAGGTTACGGTACGTGGGCTCGATCGACTGGCTGACCCCGCAGATGTTGGAGATCGTCGCGGTCGGCGCGATGGCCAGGACGTTCGCGTTGCGCATCCCGACCGTCCGTACGCGCTGGCGTAGGCGGTCCCACTCCAGCTGCGCCGACGTGTCGAGCTCGAGCGGCGTGCCACGCTCAAGGGCCAGCCGGGACAGCGAATCGATCGGCAGGATGCCGCGACTCCAGAGCGAGCCCGCAAAGGTCGGGTAGGCGCCCCGCTCGGCGGCCAGCTCGACCGAGGCGGCGATGGCATGGTAGCTGATCAGCTCCATGCTCTCGTCGGCGAACTGCACTGCCTCCGCGGAGGCCACCGGGATCCGTCGGCGATGGAGCGCGTCCTGGAACCCCATCACGCCGAGTCCGACCGGCCGGTGACGCAGGTTGGCACGGCGGGCCTCGGGGATGGTGTAGAAGTTCACGTCGATGACGTTGTCGAGCATGCGCAGGGCGGTGTGCACCGTCCGGGCGAGTCGCTCGCGGTCGAGGCCGGCAGCGGTGACGTGGGCCGCCAGATTCACCGAGCCCAGGTTACAGACGGCAACCTCATCGTCGCTCGTGTTGAGCGTGATCTCGGTGCACAAGTTTGAGGAGTGGATCACGCCGCAGTGCTGCTGCGGCGAGCGCAGGTTGCACGCGTCCTTGAAGGTCAGCCAGGGATGGCCGGTTTCGTAGAGGGCGGTCAGCATCCGTCGCCAGAGCTCAACCGCGCGCACGCGTTTGACGACACGGAGCTCCCCGCGGGCGGCCCGCGCCTCGTACTCCCGATACCGCTCGGCGAAGGTCGTGCCGTACAGCTCGTGCAGCTCCGGCACCTCGTCCGGCGAGAACAGCGTCCAGTCGGCGTCATCGGCGACGCGCTGCATGAAGAGATCCGGCACCCAGTGGGCGGTGTTCATGTCCGGTGTCCGGCGCCGGTCATCCCCAGTGTTCTTGCGGAGGTCGAGGAACTCCTCGATGTCAATGTGCCAGGTCTCGAGGTACGCGCACACGGCTCCCTGGCGTTTGCCGCCCTGGTTGACGGCGACGGCCGTGTCGTTCGCCACCTTGAGGAACGGGACGACGCCGCGCGACTGTCCGTTCGTGCCGCGAATGTGCGCGCCCAAGCCACGCACCCGCGTCCAGTCGTTGCCGAGGCCACCAGCATACTTCGAGAGGAGTGCGTTGTTGCGGATGCTGGTGAAGATCCCGTCGAGGTCGTCGGGCACGGTGGTGAGGAAGCAGGACGACAATTGAGGTCGGGGCGTCCCGGCGTTGAACAGCGTGGGCGTCGAGCACATGAAGTCGAAGGATGACAGGAGGTCGTAGAACGCGATCGCGCGCTCCTCCCGCTCGATCTCCCGGAGCGCCAGCCCCATGGCGACGCGCATGAAGCACGCCTGCGGCAGCTCGAACCGCGTCCCGTCTGCCTGAATCAGGTAGCGGTCGTAGAGGGTCTGCAGCCCGAGGAACTGGAAGGAGCGATCTCGCTCGGGGTCCAGCGCCGCCCCCAGTCTGTCGAGGTCGAAGCGGCCCAGCTCGGGGTCCAGCAGCCCCAGCGCGATCCCCCGGCGCACGTACCGCGCGAAGTAGGGAGCGTAGCTCGTCGCCATGTCCGTCGAGTCCAGTGGCTCGGGGTCATCGACGACGAATGCCAGCGCCTCCCGACGGAGTTTGTCCAGCAGCAGCCGCGCCGCGACCCAGGTATAGTTCGGCTCGGTCTCGATCAAGGTACGCGCCGCCAGCACCGGCGCCAGGGCCAGTTCCTCGGCCGTGATGCCGTCGTAGAGATTGCGCAGGGTCTCCGCGAGCACGGGTTGCGGCGAGACACCGTCGAGCCCCGCGCAGGCCTCCGCGATGTGGCGCGTCAGCCGATCGCGGTCCAGGGGCTGCATGGTGCCGTCCGCCGCGCGCACGTGAATGCGCGGGCCGGACGCCGCGGGCTCGGTGCTCGGGGCCGGCGCCGCGCGTTCCTGCCGAACCCGTGCCCGTTCTTCCCGGTAGAGCACATAGGCCCGTGCGACCTGGTGGTGTCCGCCCCGCATCAGGGCGAGCTCGACCTGGTCCTGGATCGCTTCGATGTGGATCGCGCGATCCGCGTCGACCCGGCGCGTGAGGGCAGCGACCACCTGCGCGCAGAGCTGGTCGACGAGCTCGTGCACGCGGCGCGACGTCGCGGCGCTCGAGCCTTCAACGGCCAGGAACGCCTTGGTGAGGGCCACCGCGATCTTGGCGGGGTCGAACGGGGTAACGGTCCCGTTGCGCCGGATGACGTGGAAGACAGGCGCTGGCGCCGGTGCCGTCGGCGAACCGGTGGCCGCAGACGCCACGGGATTGGCAGTGAGTCGCAGTGTGCTGGGAATGGACATCGGCAGACCCCATTCGCGATGGGGGAGCCGTATGGATGCATGCGGGCCGAGCACGGCGAACGCCGTGGGGCCTCATCAGCAGGCAATCCACCGGGGCACCCCGCCCGAAGGACGTACAGGTGGTCAGGCAGGTCTCCTGGCTCGCGGGTCATCACCGCTGTCTGGCCTTCCCGGCAGCAGATGCTACCAGTGACCGGATGGCGACAGACGGCTCACCGCTGACAGTTGCGGGGGCAGCCCAGGCCTTGGCGCTCGGGGCGCCGCACCTGGTTCCCTCTTAGCCCCGAATCGCGAGGATCCGGGGAACCTGACCGCTGGGGGCGATCGTACGTGCACCAACCCTCGCGCGTCAAGCGGCGTTCCTGCCCACCTGCCCACCGTCCAAGGACGATGTCAATGCCAGGCGCCAGGCGCCAGGCGGTACCCTCGTCGATCCGTGTCCCGCAGGGAAACGCGCCGATGGGAGGAGCGCCCGTACGCCCACGTGACCGGTTCGAGCGCGGTGCGCGACCGAGACGCGCTGGCCGTCCTTGGTCAGGCGTACCGTCTCGAAGTCGGTGATGGCTTC
>DASSZN010000102.1:0-2215 GCA_035702805.1 Thermomicrobiaceae bacterium
TTCCCGGCGGCGAGCTTCTGGGGCTCGCGCGCGATCACCGGCCGGATCGCCCCGGAGGACCCGGAGCGAATCGTGGGCTACGGAGGCGAGACGATCGGCCAGGCGATGCGCGCGGTCGGGCTCGACCCGGCGCGCATCGCCGAGGCGCGGCGTCGGGACATCCAGAGCTTCATCGAGCTGCACATCGAGCAGGGGCCGATCCTGGAGCAGGCGGGGCTGCCGGTCGGCATCGTGACCGGGCTCCCCGGCATCCGCCACTCCGTGGTGCGCGTCGACGGCCGCTCCGACCACGCCGGCGCGATGCCGATGGACCTGCGGCGCGACCCGATGGCGGGCGTCGCCGAGATGATCTCCGGCGTGATCGGCACCGCCCGGGGGATGGGCCGCCCCGCGGTGACGACCGTCGGCCGGGTGCTGGTCGAGCCCAACTTCCCGGCGATCGTGCCCGAGCGGGTGACCTTCACCGTCGACGCGCGGCACCCCGACGCGTCCACCCGCGCCGCGCTGAACGCCGCGCACGAGGCGACGATCACGCGGGTGGCGGCCGAGCGTGGGCTGCAGGCGGTCTGGGACGTGTCCCTGGACATGGAGCCGTGTCCCTCCAGCCCGGCGCTGGTGCGCGCGCTCGAGGAGGCGGCGCGGGAGCAAGGCATCCCGGCGCAGGCGATGCCGAGCGGGGCGGTCCACGACACGCAGCGCATGGCGGAGATCGCGCGGGTGGCGATGGTCTTCGTCCAGAGCCGGGCGGGCCGCAGCCACACCCCGGCCGAGTACACCAGTCCCGAGGATGCCGCGGCCGGCATCCGGGTGCTGGCGGCGGGGCTGCGCCGGCTCGCATACTGAGGAGCGACAGGGCGCGAGTGCGCCACCTGTGACGGGATTGGCACGGTGGCGTACCGGGCGTTGTGCGCCTGGAACGGACGGGCTGCTACAGGGAGGGTAGCGACCTTCCCCGGCGGCCGGGCGAGCAGAGCACGCCCCCGGCGGCGGTCCGGGGCTACACGTTACGAGAGGGATCGAGCGGGCCATGTTTCGTCGCTGGGGCTACTTCGTCGCACGGCATGCCCGGGTAATTCTGATCGCGTCGCTGGCGCTGCTCGTGGTAGGCGCGCCGCTGATCCCGACCGGGCTCAACAAGCTGCAGGCCGAGGGCTGGGTCGACAACAGCGCGCAGTCGTCGCGGGTGGCGACCGCCATCGCCCAGGACTTCGGGCAGTCGGGGTCCTCGTTCTGGATCGTCTTCTCCTCACCCACCCTCCAGGCCACCTCGACCCAGTTCCAGACGGCACTCCAGCAGGCGCTGGCGCCGCTGCGGAGCCGGCCCGAGATCACCGCCATCACGGACTACCCCACCACGCACTCCAACCGCTTCATCTCGAAGAACGGCCGCGAGACCTACGTCGTGGTGACGACCTCGACCAGCGGCCACGACCTCGAGACGGCCATTCCCACCTACCAGAGCCTGGTGCACTCCCCGACACTGACCCGCTGGTTCGGCGGGTCGGCCCCGGCGAACGCCGCCTTCTCCAGGGCGGTCGAGAGCGACCTGCGCACGCAGGAGACGCTGTCGCTGCCGATCACGCTGATCCTGCTGGTGGTCGTGTTCGGCTCGCTGGTGGCGGCCGGACTGCCGCTGGCGGTGGGCATCCTCTCGATCCCGGCGGCGCTGGGCG
This sequence comes from Thermomicrobiaceae bacterium, assembly GCA_035702805.1. GTDB lineage: Bacteria > Chloroflexota > Chloroflexia > Thermomicrobiales > Thermomicrobiaceae > DASSZN01. The sequence goes on from DASSZN010000102.1 coordinate 1,674, forward strand.
GCATCGCGGTGATGGCTCACCTGACCAACACGAGCATCTACGTGCTGAACATCGCCACGATCCTCGGGCTGGCGGTGAGCATCGACTACTCCCTCTTCATCGTGACGCGCTTCCGTGAGGAGCTGCACCACGGGCGGTCGGTGGCCGACGCCGTGTCCGTCGCGATGTCCACGGCCGGCAAGGCGGTTTTCTTCTCCGGCATGATCGTGACCGTGGGGCTGCTCGGGATGGTCTTCTTCCCGATGTTCGCCCTGCGCTCGATGGGCCTGGGCGGCGCGGTCGTGGTGGGGCTGGCCGTCTTCTACGCCTTCACCTTCCTGCCGGCGCTGCTGGCCCTGCTCGGCCCGCGCATCGACCGGCTGCGCGTCCGCGACGTGGCCGCCGAGAGCCGGGGCGACGGTGGCCTCTGGAGCCGGCTCGCCTCCGGGGTCATGCGCTACCCGGTGGCGGTGATCCTGCCGGTACTGGCGCTGCTGATCGCGCTCGGCCTCCCCTTCCTGAACGCGAACTTCGGCACGCCCGGCATGGACATGCTGCCGAAG
>DASSZN010000089.1:0-10197 GCA_035702805.1 Thermomicrobiaceae bacterium
CGGGCTCCGCCGGCGGAGGCGAACGATGACCCGCCCCGACCCATCGCTCGACCCGGCCGAGGATCGGCCATGGTACCGCTGGTACGAGCCGGGCGTCCCGCGCACGCTCAGCTATCCCGAGCAGCCACTGCCTCGCTTCCTGGCCGACACCACCGCGCGTCACCCGGACCGGACGGCGATCCGCTTCATGGGCCGCGGCGTGAGCTACCGTGACCTGGACGAGGCAGCCAATCGCTTCGCCAACGCCCTGATCGCCCTGGGGGTGCGCCCCGGCGACCGGGTCGCGCTCCTCTTGCCCAACTGCCCGCAAATCGTGATCGGCTACTACGGCGCGCAGCGCGCCGGCGCCATCGTCGTGCCGATCAACCCGACCTACGTCGCTTCCGAGCTGCGGGAACTACTGGCCGACGCCGAGCCGCGCGTGGTAATCGCCCTGTCACTTCTCTTCCCCCGCGTCCAGCAGATCCGCGCCGACCTGCCGTCGGTGGAGCACGTGGTCGTCACCAACATCAAGGAGTATTTCCCGGCCGTCACTCAGGCGCTCTTCACGGTCGCCCGCGAGCGCCGCGAGGGGCACCACGTGCACCTGCCGGCCGACGGGCACACCCACGAATGGCATGCGCTGCTCGCGGGCGCACCGGCCTCCGAGCCGGAGAGCGCCATGACCATCGATGATGTCGCCGTACTCCAGTACACCTCGGGTACCACCGGCACGCCCAAGGGGGTCATGCTGACCCACCGCAATCTGATCGCCGCCGCGCGCCAGGCGCAGGTCTGGTGCATCGGCATCGCCCGGCCGGGCAATGCCGATGTTGTGCTGGGCGTCATCCCGATCTTCCACATCTTCGGCCAGGACAACGTGCTGAACTACCCGATCTTCGGCGGTGGGACGATGGTGCTGCTGCCCCAGTTCGCGGTCAAGGACACCCTCGCCGCGCTCGATCGCGAGCGGCCCGACATCTTCCCCGGCGTGCCCGCGCTCTTCGCGGTGCTCGGGCGGGCGCGCGATGTCGGCCGCTACGACCTGCGCTCGCTCAAGGCCTCCATCTGCGGGGCCGCGCCCCTCTCCGACGAGGTGCGCGCCCGCTTCGAGGCCCTCAGCGGCGCGCCGATCGCCGAGGGGTACGGCTCGACCGAGGCGCTCATCACCCACTGCGCGCCGCTCAAGGGCCGGCACAAGCCCGGCACGATCGGCATCCCCATCCCCGAGACCGACGCGGCGATCCTCGACCTCGAGACCGGCTCGCGGCGCCTCGGTCCCGGAGAGCCGGGCGAGCTCGCGGTCCGCGGCCCCCAGGTTATGCGTGGCTACTGGCGCCGCCGCGACGAGACGGCCCGCGCCTTCCGCGACGGCTGGCTGCTGACCGGCGACGTCGCCGTCATGGACGCGGACGGCTACTTCACCCTCATTGACCGGCGTAAGGAGCTGATCAACGTCGGCGGGCTGAAGGTCTTCCCGAGCCAGGTCGAGGCCGTAATTGCCGGGCACCCCGCCGTGGGCGAGGTGGTCACGGTCGGCGTTCCCGACCCGCGGCATGGCGAGGTGGTCAAGGCCTTCGTCGTGCTCCGCGAGGGAATGACGGCGACGGCCGAGGAGATCATCGGTCACTGCCGCGAGCGGCTCGCGCCCTACAAGCTGCCGCGGTCGGTCGAGTTCCGACCGAACCTGCCGAAGAACCTCTTCGGCAAGGTGCTGCGCCGGACGCTGCTCGAGGAGGAGCGCGCGCGGCGGGAGAATCCTGCCGCCAGTTGAGTAGCCGGGTGACCGCGACGACGCGCACCGCGCTGGCAGCGGTCGAGATGCGGATGGCGGTCACCACGCGACCCCCCGCTGCGGTCGCCCGTCAGGATTCGACGCGCGGTTTCAGGTAGTCGGGCACCGGCTCGGGCGCCAGGCCCACCAGCGCCTCGGGAAAGGCCGTCGCGAGCGTCCGCACCCGCTCGACCGGCGACCGGTCGCCCGCCATCCCCACCGCCTCCGCCACCGTCACGGCACGCCGGGTGAGCTCCACCAGGAAGCCGCCGCCGAGCGCCGACGTGTAGATCGCCTCGCCCGGCTCGCACAGCGTGGCCGCTGCGTCGCGCCAGCGCGGGTGCCCTACCGACGCCATCGCCGTCATCCACCAGGTCAGCACCAGCGTGCCGTCCGGATCCACCTGGCCGGTGAGCGCCACGTCGTCGCCCGCCTCGCGGATCGCCCGGTCCCCGTCGACCACCGCGCCCAGCTCCCGCGCCAGCTCCGCCAGCAGCTCGCGGCGCATCGCCGCCGTCAGCGTCTGGCGCCGCTCCGCCGACTGCGCGCCGGCCTCTTCACCCGCCGTCATCGTGTCCGTTGTCCCTTCCCCGTTCGTTCGCCGGCCCGGCCGATTCTACCGTCTCGGGTCGGGGCGCGGACGATGCTGTGCTACGATGCCGCGGCAGATCACGAACGTGTCGTCTACCGGAAGTGACAGGGAGGAGGGCCCCACGATGGCGGAGGGCAAGCGCTACGAGGGCGTCTACGCGGCCATGTCGACGCCGCTCACGAGCGAGCAGGAGATCGACCACGACGGGGTCAAGCGGGTCGTCGACCACCTGCTGGCCGGCGGCATCGACGGCCTGTCGATTCTCGGCTCGACCGGCGAGTGTAACGGGCTGCGCCACCCGCAGCGTCGGGAGATGCTGGCGGCTACCCTCGAGGCCGTCAACGGGCGGGGCACCGTCTTCACCGGCGCGGCCGGGACGGTGGTCGACGACATCGTCGCCGACCTGCAGGCGAGCGAGGGCATGGGCGCGTCCGGCGCGCTGGTGCCGCCACCCTTCTACTTCCCGCTGAGCACGCCGGCCGTCATCGACTACTACGAGCACGTCGCCGCGGCCAGCCCGGTGCCCCTCATCCTCTACAACATCCCGCGCATGACCAAGGTGCAGATCGCCGTCGAGGCCGTCGCCCGCCTAGCCGGCAACCCCCGGATCATCGGCATCAAGGACAGCAGCGGCGACTTCGGCTACTTCCAGGAGGTCGTCGCGGCCACCCGCGACAACCCGAGCTTCACCGTCCTGACCGGGTCCGACGGGTTGCTGGCCGCGTCCCTCTTCGTCGGCGACCACGGCGTCATCGGCGCCGGCGTCAACGTCGTGCCCGACCTCGAGGCGCAGCTCTTCCAGGCCTTCAAGCGGGGTGACCGGGAGGCGGCGCTGGCGATCCAGCCGCGCATCGTGGCGGCCACCGCGGCCTGCCGCCTGGGCGTCTTCCCGGCGGCGTACAAGGGCGCGCTGGCGGCCAAGGGGCTCTGCGGGCCGACCATGACCCGCCCAATCCCGGCCCTCACCGACGCTGAACTCGGGCAGCTTCGCGGCCGCCTCGCCGAGCTCGGCATCGTCGGCTAGGGCCGGCAACCCGGATCGCGGGGCCGCGCTGGAGGCGCGGGGGCCTTCGTCAGCAGGCAGGGAGGGAGACGCGCATGTCCGTCGCGAGCGACCAGTACCTCAGAGATCACGAGCAAGAGCACCTCGCGCAGCTCGAGGAGTTCCTGCGCATCCCCAGCGTCAGTGCGCTGCCGCAGCACCACGACGACGTGCTGCGCGCCGCGGAGTGGGTGGCGGGCCACCTACGCGCCATCGGCGTCCCCGACGTCGCCGTCATGCCGACGGAGGGAAACCCGGTCGTCTACGGCGCCTGGATCGTCGACCCGGCCAGGCCGACCGCGATGGTCTACGGCCACTACGACGTGCAGCCGCCGGACCCGCTCGACCTCTGGGTCACGCCCCCGTTCGAGCCGACCGTCCGCGACGACAAGCTCTACGCGCGCGGCGCCTCCGACGACAAGGGTAACCTGTACGTCGCGCTCACCGGCGTCGAGGCGGTGGCGCGCACCCAGGGCCGGCCACCGATCAACCTGAAGTTCTTCTTCGAGGGCGAGGAGGAGGTCGGCAGCCCCAGCCTGCCGCGGTTCGTCCACGAGGAGCGGGAGCGCCTGGCTTGCGACTTCATCATCAGCGCCGACGGCGGCATGTTCGCGCCCGACCGCCCGTCGCTGACGCTGGCGAGCAAGGGGCTGGCCGCGTGCCAGGTCAACGTGCGCACCGCCCGCGGCGACATGCACTCGGGGCAGTTCGGCGCCGCCGTGCCCAACGCGGTCCAGGCGCTGGTCCAGCTCGCCGCCAGCTTCCACACTCCCGACGGGCGAGTCGCGGTCGACGGCTTCTACGACACGGTGCGCGACCTGACACCGGAGGACCGTGCGGAGCTGGCCGAGGTGCCGCTCGACGAGGAGGAGTACCGCGAGCGGGTGGGCGCCCGCGCCCTCTGGGGTGAGCCGGGCTACCGCGCCATCGAGCGCACCTCGGCCCGGCCGACGCTGGACCTCAACGGCATCTGGGGCGGCTTTCAGGGCGCCGGGATCAAGACGGTGACGCCGGCCGAGGCGCACCTGAAGGTCACCTGCCGGCTGGTGCCGGACCAGGAGCCGGGCCAGATCCTCGATCTGATCGAGCGCCACGTCACGCGCCACTGCCCGCCGAGCGCCAGCTGCGGCATCGAACGCTTCGCCGGCTCGGCGCGCCCGTTCAAGATCTCGCGCGAGCATCCGGCGCTACAGAAGGCGAACGTCGTCCTGGGCGACCTCTACGACCGCGACCCGCTGCTGGTCCGTCTCGGCGGTACCTTGCCGGTCGCCGACATCTTCCAGCGCGAACTTGGGGCCGACATCATCTTCTTCGCCTGGGGCATGCCCGACTCGCAGGTCCACGCGCCGAACGAGTCGTTCCGCCTCGATAGCTTTCGCCAGGCGCCGCGCGCCTGGAGCGCCTACCTCACCGCGCTCGCCGAGTAGGCTCCAGCCGCGCCACCTCGCGGTCCGGCTCGACCGGTCGCGCGCGAGGTGGCGCCGGCCGGTACACCGGTCCCACTAATCCCGTCTCACACTGCGTACGTACGCCCTTTCTGCTATCATGTGCCCGGCGGGCACCGCGCGTGTTCGCCGTGGGGTGTGCGGCATGGCAGAAGGAGTCGGCTGGATGGCGGGCGGCTGGCGGACGCTCTCGGCGGAGCTGGGCCGGGTCTCGGCGCTGATGGGCACGGCGGCCGCGACGGCGCCGACCCCGGGGCTGGGGCTGCTCCTGGGTGCAGCATCGGCACTCGGCCATCTCTACCGGCCGAGTGCCGCGCCGGCGTCGGACGCGCCACATCACGCCCTGATCGCGCGGGGGCTACGCGCGGTGATCGCGCGGCGCAACCGCGCCGTGCGCCGGATTCCACGCCAGAAGGGCCCGGATCGCTGAACGGCCCCGGCACTTCGCGGCGGCATACGTTGCCATCCTCAGGGACCCCCGCTTCCGAGACGCGCAACCTCGAAGTCGCCCAGAATTCGGCTCGCTGACTTCCGGGCAACCGGCGCGCGCCCGCGCCGCATCGGTCTCACCAGGTCATCGCGTCCGGTCTGATGTCGAGGCGATCTCGCTCGCCTTCGCCATCTCCTCACCACGTTACGTCGTGACCGGCCGGCACGATTTCGCCAGATTGGATGGCTGCGCGGCCCGCGGGCGCGCCGTGACGCGCAACGCGGCATTTGACCTGGCCGCGGTTGCCTGCTATCCTGTGCCCCAGGTCCGGTTATGCAAACGGCCAGGCATCGGGGACATGCCGGGGAACTCGGCCGCTGACCGGATGCGTTCTGTACGGGGACGGGAAGGGAAGACAGATGGAACGCCGCTTTGGCGAGCGGCGCGAGCGGGCCATGCCCGACTCCGCCGCGGCGCCGGTGTCGTCCGAGCCACGGTTCGGCTGGCGACGAAACCTCGACCCCATCGCCAGCGACCACGTCGCACAAACCACGCCACAACCCGCCGACCCAACGCCGGTCCGCCCGCGCGTCATCCCGGCGACGCGCGGCCCGCGCCGGCCGAACCTGCCGTCACAGCCGCAGTTTGGCTGGCAGCCGGATCGCCGCGCGATCGGCCCGCGACCCATTGCCCGCGACCAGAGCGCGCTCGACGAGTGGCTTGCCGCCCAGGACTACTGGATGCCGAAGGAACTGCCCGCCGGCTGGCAGCCGCCCAGCCGCCTGGCGGGCCATGGCCGCGCCCTGGCGCAGTCGGTGGCCGTGGCGACCACCGTTGCCGCCGTCGCCACCAGCGGCATCCTCGGCACCGGCGTCGCCGCGGCGGCCCCCGCTCCCGTGTCCGCATCGGACACCGGCAGCCACCAGGTGATCACCGCCGCGCCGCAGAGCTCGTCCAGCTACACCGTCGTCACCGGCGACAACGTCCACCGCATCGCGGCCCGCTTCGGCGTCACCACCCAGGCCATCGTCGACGCCAACAACCTGGCCAACCCCAACCTGATCCTGCCGGGGCAGAGACTGAACATTCCGCCGGCAACCTCTACCGTCACGGTCACGGTCAAGGCCGGCGACACCGTCAACAACCTGGCCGCCCAGTACGGCGTGAGCAGCGCCAGCATCGTCAGCGCGAACCAGCTCGCCAACTCGAACCTGATCCTCGTCGGCCAGAAGCTCTCGATCCCGGGCGCGCGGGCGCAGTTCGCCTCGGTCCAGCCTGCCGCCGCCCCCGCCGGCATCACGGTCACGGTCAAGGCCGGCGACACGATCGGCAACCTCGCCAGCCAGTACGGCGTGAGCAGCGCCAGCATCGTCAGCGCCAACAAGCTCGGGAACGCCAACCTGATCCTGGTCGGGCAGAAGCTCCTCATCCCGGGCGGCAAGGCCCAGGACGGCGCCGGCGGCGGGACCGCGCAGTTCGCCTCGACCGCGTCGACGCCACCGGTCCAGAAGAAGACGGTCACACCCGCGCCGGCCCCGGCGCCCGCGCCCAAACCGCCGGCCCCGGCCGCCGTTACCAGCCAGTTCATCTGGCCCGTCCACGGCACGATCACCCAGGGATTCGGGCCGACCAGCTTCACGGCCGAGCCGGCCTACGAGGGCTACGCCCACTTCCACCAGGGGCTCGACATCGCCAACTCGATGTACACCCCGATCGTGGCCGCCGGTTCCGGCACGGTGACCTTTGCCGGCTGGAACAACTACGGCTACGGCTACTGCGTGATGATCGACCACGGCAATGGCCTGGTTACCCTCTACGGGCACATGGCCCAGCAGCCGTCCGTCAGCGTCGGCCAGCACGTATCCCAGGGCCAGCACATCGGAGTGATGGGTAGCACCGGCAACTCGACCGGCCCGCACACCCACTTCGGCGTCATGAAGAACGGCGTCTGGGTCAACCCCATGAACTACCTGCCGTAGCCGCGAGTCGGCCACCGGCACGGCGCACGGCAACGGGGAGGGCAGATGCCCTCCCCGTATTTCTGCCGGTGTACTCGGCGCCGGCTCAGCGGCCCGGGACGACCGGCAGCACGATCCGCGACGGGTAGCCCACGCTGTGCAGCACCGTCTGGAGCGCGCTCACCATCTCCGTGGCCGTCCCCGGCAGCTCGCCGGTGTTCGGGTTGCGGTCGAAGCGCGGGAAGTTGCTGCTCGCGATCTCAACGCGCACGCGGTGGCCCGGCAGGAAGACGTTGCTCGTCGCCACCAGGTCGATCTCGAACCGGTAGACCTCTCCGGGCGTCAGGGGCGTTCCCTCGCGCTGTGAGTCGCGGAAGCGCGCCCGGATGATCCCGTCGTTCAGGTTGCGGGTGCAGCCGCAGGGCGCCACGTCGACCAGCTTGGCGGTGAAGTCGGTGTCCGGGGCGCTCGAGGAGGCGTAGAGCACCACCTTGAGCGGCCCGGTGACCTCCAGCGGCTCGGCGAGCGGCTCCGAGGTGTAGACGAGCACGTCCTCGCGCTCCTCGACCGAGCGCTGCTCGAAGGCGCCGCCGTAGCTGAAGACGTGGTTGCAGCAGAGCCCGCCGCCCATCGTCGGCGTCGGGTTGCGCGGGTTGTAGACGTAGCTGTCCGGCGGCTCGGCGCCGGGGTCCTGCCGCGACAGTGTGCCGTTCCCCGTGAGGGCGTTGGCCGAGCCATCGCTGTGGAGGAACCACTCCTGCCAGTCGGTGCCCGGTAGCGGCCAGTCCTCGGCCGAGCGCCACTGGTTGATTCCCATGACGAAGAGGCGCACCGGCGGCTCGCGGTCGACCCCGTTGTCGATCCCCTTGAGCCAGCGGTCGTACCAGCGCAGGTGCATGCCGTCGACGTCGATCTCGGCACCGGTGGAGCGCATGCCGAAGTCCACCTCGCCGATCGGGTTGCCGGTGCGCATGCCGCCGTGGTTCCAGGGGCCGATCAGGAGGTGCTGGCGGGCGCGCGCCTCGGGCGTCGCCGCGTTGGCCCGCATGCCGGTGAAGTTGCCGATGGTGCCGCGCAGGAAGATGTCGTGCCAGCCGCCGATGTTGAGCGCCGGTACGGTGAGCCGCTGATGGGCGCGCGCGACGTCGAGCCCCTCCCAGAACGCGTCGTAGGTCGGGTGCTCGAGCCAGCCCTGGTAGTAGGGCGCGTATTTCGCGACCAGCGGGTGGTCGGCCAGCGGCAGGTGTTTGAACTGCTCCGTCATGTCGTCGCAGGCGCTGAGCACGGCCTGGTAGTCCTCGGCGGCCGACGGGTCGGACTTCTCGCGACGCTTGATCGTATTGAGCATCAGGTTCGACAGGGTCCAGGAGTAGTTGAAGGAGAGCTCGAAAGCGCCGCCCTGGTAGGCCCAGCCGTCGTGGTAGTCGTCGGCGGTGACGCCCGGCACGATCGCCTTGAGCGCCGGGTGGCCGGAGAGGGCCGTCTGCCACTGGGTCATGCCGACGTAGGACTGGCTGAACATGCCGACGTTGCCGTCGCACCAGGGCTGCTCGACCAGCCAGGCGAGGGTGTCGTAGCCGTCCTGGCGCTCGTGGACGAAGGTGTAGAACTCCCCCTCCGAGGCGAAGCGTCCGCGCACGTCCTGGGAGACGACGGCGTACCCGGCGGCGGTGGCGCGGAGAATCAGGGAGATGAGGTTGCCCGGGTTGGACTTGTCGTAGGGAGTGCGCTGCAAGAGGGTCGGGTAGCGGCCGGGGGCGGCGGGCCGGTAGACGTCGGCGTAGAGGTTGACGCCGTCGCGCATGGGGACGGCGACGTTGCGCTCGACGGTCACGGTCATCTGGTCCGGCATCCCTGCTGCCCTCCGCTGTCTCGGCTCACTTCAAACGACGACGCGGGGCATGGTAGCACCGGGTGCCGTGGTGGGAAAGGCGACCGGGCGGGCGGCGCACTCGGCGTTCCTGTGCCCCACGCACGCCGACGCCCGAGCGGGTGGGCTCGGGCGTCGGCGCGGAGGAGAGACCCGCGCCGGTGGGGTAGGAGCCGGCGTGGGCGAGCGTGGTTTGCAGGAAGAGATGACGAGGCGCACCCGCAGACCGCCACCGGCGGATGCGCCTCGACAGCGAGTCGGTCGGCCAGGTCCGTGCCTGACCACTGTCTAGCCTCCGCACAACCTGGACCACCGGCCGCTGCCGTCGGCAGCCCACAGTCGGGGCTGCAACCCAGCCCGTCGCGACGCGCGACGACTGGCCGTCAGAAGGACTGGCGGGCGGCCACGAAGTCGAGTGTGAGCGTCAGGTTGTCCTGCACGCTCAGCACCGGCCCCACCTTCGGCGGCGACATGCCGAAGTCCTCGAAGGTCACGGTCGTCGTCGCGGCGCCCGTCACCGTCTGCGCGCCGAAGGTCGCGGTGACGTCCCAGGTCACCGGCTTGGTCACGCCGTGCACGGTCAGGTTGCCGAGCAGCTTGAAGGTCCCCTGGCCCGAGGTCGGCAGCGGCATGGTCAGCCCCTGCACCGACGTCGGCACGAAGACCGCGTTCGGGTAGGTCGCGGTGTCCAGCGTGTTCACCTGGATGTAGTGGTCGCGCATGGCCTTGTCGCTCTTGAGCGTGGTCAGATCGACCGCGATCTTCGAGATGTTGGGGACGACCTTCCCCGACGGGTCGAGCGCGATCGAGCCGGAGACGCTGTTCGTCTTGCCGATGGCGTCGGTCGGGAAGGAGAAGCTCGCCAGCTGCTCGCGCGCGTGATAGCTCGCGGTGGACTGGCTCGGGTCGATCGCCAGCCGCACCGAGCCGGCCGGCAGGTCGGTCGTCGGCGTGGCCGGGAGCGGTACCGGCGTCCCGGAGCCGAAGGGCGATGCCGCCGACGCCACCGACGCCGGGCTGACCGTCGAGGTCGCGGCGGGGGTCGCCGCGGCCGTGGTGGTGCCGCCGGACGCGGCCGTGCCGGGCGGTGTCGGAGCACCGGTGGTC